>NZ_JBPVIR010000017.1:0-20845 GCF_057373025.1 Sporosarcina sp. AD_1 | reverse complement strand
GAGGTCGGGTTCAGACTTTATTTGTTGACGTTTTGCTGTTCAGTTTTCAAGGTTCATTTCGTCGCCCTCTCTCAGCAGCAACTCTTATATCTTACCACACTCTCAAACCGGAGTCAACAACTTTTTTTAATTTCTTTCGTTCAAGTTGTTTTTTCTGTTTAGCAGAAGTGGAACGTTTTCTATATTACCAGCTTGGTTACTTAAATGCAATACTTATTTCAAAAAAACTTTTTCCTCTCAAGATTTTTCTCTCTTTCATATAAAAAACCCCCTGCATAGCAGGAAGTCCTCTACTTTATTCACACGACAACCGACCTGTTGCGTGAATGATATTATCCATTAATACTATTATGCATACTGCATGATGGTACTGTTCGTCCAAATGCAAGGCTGCCTTCCCCCTCAGATGGAGAAGACTCCTTCTATTAGAGGTGATCCATTATCCATAAACAGAATTCATTCCTTATATCTGCAATAAAGCATTTATAGGAAAGTCGGGTTTCATTCGCAAATCACAAGAATAAGGCGAACGCACATAAAGCAGCCAACCCTGGTATACCTAAAATGGCCAACAATAATCCGGAGGCTATGTTTACCGGGAAGTAGATTCCGACAAATCCTCCAGCTATATTCAATAAGAACAGCCCGAGAAAAGCAAAAGCCAAACGGAACCAGAAGATAGATAGTTTTTCGAACATGGCTTTGACTTGTTTTTTATCTAACATTAATAATAGAAGAAGAAATGCACCTACTAAAATTAGAACTATGATTTTCACGGAAAACGCTCCTTTCGGATGGATGCTACAGTATATGCGTCTCCGTGAAAATATATCAGTCTATTCCCAGTCTTCGTACCTTGGCTTCTCTAAATAAATGAAAATGCTTGCTCTCTGCTATTTTCCGCCGCACCATTACTTCTTGGTCATAGTCATTTAAATACTTCTCGATTTCCTTTGCCTGTTCCCAATCTTTTTTTGTCTCTATCATTAGGTCTCGCAGGCGATCATCAAATTCTTTTTTTATCTTTCTCTTACGCCCGAACATGGCGCTGCCCCCCTATAATTCCCGACGTCCCTCCAGCGCTTTGGATAACGTCACCTCATCGGCGTATTCCAAGTCGCCGCCGACCGGCAATCCATGTGCGATCCTCGTTGTTGTAATGCCTGATGGTTTCACTAATCTTGAAATATACATGGCAGTCGCTTCCCCTTCAATTGTCGGGTTAGTTGCCAGTATCAGCTCTTGTACTTCTTCATCTTGCAATCGGCTTAGGAGAGAAGGGACATTGATATCTTCAGGACCGATTCCATCCATTGGCGATATCGCACCATGTAAGACATGGTATAACCCGTTGTAATCTCGCATTTTTTCCATTGCAATTACATCTTTCGGGTCTTGGACAACACAAATCATGGATCGATCGCGTGATTGATCCTGGCAAATATGACATGGATCCACGTCCGTAATATGACCGCAGACTGAGCAGAAACGCAAATTCCGTTTGGCATCTACCAACGCTTTCGCAAAGTCCAGGACTGTGTCCTCCTTCATGCTAAGTACAAAAAACGCCAGACGGCCCGCGGTTTTCGGGCCGATGCCTGGCAGTTTCATAAAACTATCGATCAGTTTAGATATTGGTTCAGGATAGTGCATATTCGTTCCTCCTAGAACATTCCAGGCAGGTTCAATCCTTTCGTGAATTGCCCCATCGTGGAGTTCGTTAATTCTTCCGCTTTCGCCATAGCTTCATTTGTTGCAATCACGATAAGATCTTGGAGCATTTCAGCATCTTCAGGATCGATAACGGATGGGTCAATGTTCACTTCCAACACTTCTTTATGTCCGGAAACGACTACTTTCACCATACCGCCGCCTGCTGTGCCTTCCAATCGCTTTTCGCCTAGTTCCTCTTGGGCTTCCGCCATTTTCTTTTGCATTTTTTGCATCTGTTTCATCATGCCTTGCATATTCCCCATGCCTCGCATATCAAATTCCTCCTCAATAATTAATCGTCATGTACTGTTATGAATTCCTTGCCAAACATCTTCTCCGCTTCGATAATCAGTGGATCTTCCGCCTGTTGTTCCGCTTCCTTCATGAAGGATAGCGGCTCATCCGCACCTGTTTCTTCCGCATCGTCACTTTTCGGCTGGTTCAGCCCATTCGATCGGATGAAATCCTCCCTGACTTTCAACCAAGATTCTTCAGGAATATAAATGACTTCATATTCTTTTCCTGTTCTGGAGCGCAAGGCTTCCGATAATCCGGATCGAAGCGAAGTATTTTCGGATGCCATCAAGCAATGAATTTCATATTTGAATTTTAACACAAAAGCATTATCGGATGCCGCTACCGGTTCGGTTTCTTCCAAAAGTGCCGCATGTGACTTCTGCAAGGTTTGCATCATGCCGGCCCACTCTTCGCGGATCGTCTGAATATCTTTTCGCGTTGCGTTTTTAAGTATTTCATGGATTTTCCCGGTTGGCACTCGCACGGTCTGGCTTGTTTTGGACGCACTTCGTTTCGGTTGGCTGCCCGCAGATTCCGCAGGGCGCACACCGTTTTCCAATTGAGCTTGCAACGATGCAATCATTTTCTCCATGGCTGCTATTTTATTCCCAATAGCGGGGTCATTCACTGCCCCGCTTGCACGGGATGGAACAGGCGCACTCTCCAGATGAATCATTTTGAGCAAGGCCGCTTCCACGTAGATTTTCGCATGATTAGAGAAACGCATTTCCTGCTGTGTTTTCGATAGGATGTCTATATAGGAATAGAGTGTATCCATTTCAAACGCATTCGCCAATGAAACAAAACGTTCATCTCCCGGAATCAACTCAAGTAAATCCCGTAACTGCGGAGCGGAACGGAGCAAAAGCAAATCTCTGAAAAAGGTGATCATGTCCTCCGCCAGCCGCGATACATCCTTGCCCGCTGTCACCAGCTGTTCCAATAAAGAAAGGGCAACCGCCGCATCTTTAGATAAAAGCGACTCCGCCAATTGATAAAAGACGTCTTCTCCGACCGACCCTGTAACAAGTAAAGCGCCATCGACGGTAATCTTGTCACCGCTGAAAGAAGCGACTTGGTCTAACATACTGAGCGCATCCCGCATACCGCCGGAAGCTGTTTGGGCAATGACCTTCAGTGCGGCTTCCTCTGCCTGTACATTTGCGTCGGCTAATACTTGTTTCATGCGTTCTATTATTTCGACCGACGTGATCGGCTTAAAATCAAAACGTTGACATCTCGAAATGATTGTCAGGGGCAATTTGTGCGGCTCTGTCGTGGCCAAAATGAAAACTGCATGTGGAGGCGGTTCCTCCAATGTTTTCAAGAGGGCGTTGAACGCAGAATTTGAGAGCATATGGACTTCATCGATAATGTACACTTTGAAGCGGGCATTCGAAGGAGCGAAACGGACCTTTTCAATAATGTCCCGCATCTCCTCGACCCTTGAATTGGAAGCCGCATCAAACTCGATTACATCTGTATTGGATCCTTCTGTAATACTGATGCACGTCGCACATTCATTACAAGGCTCCTTCGCTGGTCCGTTTTCACAATTCAACGCTTTGGCAAACACTTTTGCGGCACTCGTCTTACCCGTTCCGCGAGGCCCTGAAAACAAATACGCATGCGTCGTCTTCTGATGCAGAAGGGCATTCTGAAGGGTCTGTTTCACATGATGCTGACCAGACATCTCTCCGAATGATTGCGGTCGATACACACGATAAAAAGCTTGATAAACCAACCGTTCCGACTCCCTTCCGAAGCAATGCAATAGTACTCTTAGTATATCACAAACACCCTGTCCACACGACATTTAGAGTTGGAATCAAGCATCAAGGAGATGAACACTTGAACCGTACAGCTTCTATAAGCTAACATGCAAAAACCCTCCATTCACCGGAGGGCTGCTGCTTATGCAAATACCGTCGTCCACTCATTCTTTTTCGCAAGCATCTTCCGTGCAATTTCCTTCGCACCTTCCAAGCTGTGGCTTGCGGCCCAGCCGCATTGCACTTCGTTGCAGGCCGGAACTTCCGTCGCCTCGAGGACATCGTTCAATGTTTTCTCTAAGATGAGTAACACATCCTCATAATCTTCGTGATTGATCAGCGCCAAATAATAGCCCGTCTGGCAACCCATTGGGCTAATATCGACAACCTGATTGGAATGGTTCCGGCTGAATTCCGCCATCATATGCTCAAGGGAATGGATGGCCGGCATTTCCATATGCTCCTGATTCGGCTGACAAAACCGGATGTCGTACTTAAAAATACGGTCGCCATTTGCTCCCTCGGAAACTCCTGCCAACCTGACATAAGGGGCTGCCACTTTCGTGTGATCTAAATTGAAACTCTCCACATTCATTTGCTTCATCGCTACTTCCACCCTTCTTTCCTCTATCTGAGTACAAGTATACGGGATTCGTCAGAATTAATGAATTATTATTTTAATTAAAAATAAAAACCCGCCCACCGAAATGGACGAGTTTGATATGCAAGTTAATTGCCGTGCACCTTCCTTTGACTGCCGCACATAAGCGTTACTCCTGTCGACAGCTCAGCCTAGGCGACCCCGCGGCACATGAGAAATACCACTTAATGCTGCTTCCTTCCGGACCTGACATGGTTCATGGGTTCCCATTGCGCAGGACCCAGACGTCAACACTACGTGCAAGAGGCAGGCCCTACAATACGGACAGCCTCAGAGAAGGGATTCAGTCTTGCTAGAGCGGGTTGCAAGTTACAGGGCACCGCTACCTCCCCACCTAGCACGGCTCTCTTAGTATACTCATTCTAGCGCTAAAAATCAAGTCTTCCCCTTTCACACAAACTGGAAATCCACTCATACGATTCAAAAACAACTGTGGCGCCTAGCAAAAAACAGATTTACGAGAATAAATAAACTACAGCAAGATGGTGTATTTTTTATTGACACTTCCCCTGAAGTCATGATAAATTATGTCTTGTTGAACACGGAGGAATACCCAAGTCCGGCTGAAGGGATCGGTCTTGAAAACCGACAGGGGTGTTAAAGCCCGCGGGGGTTCGAATCCCTCTTCCTCCGCCATTTCATTTAATCAATGCGCATAATAGTTGGAGATAAAATTCGTTACGGCTTGTAACGAATTTTTTTTATAAAAAAGGGCCTGCCGGCATATTAAACACCGGCAGGCTCTTTTATTTTATTGAACATAAGTTCCTCTTGGCGCAGTCGCTGTCGCCAGTGCTTTATAGAACGGGAACTTCTTTTCCAATTCTTCCGCCATTGCCTGCTCCGTGCCCTTTTCCACCGCGATAAATATCGATGGGCCGGCTCCGCTGATCGTCATGCCATAGGCACCAAGCTGATGACAGGCTTCCCGAACTAGGTCAAAGTCCGGCAACAATTCTTTCCGGTAAGGCTCGTGGAATATATCCCTTTCCATCATCTGCCCAGCCATCTTCCAGTCGCCGACTGCGAGAGCTGCTGACAAAAGGCTGCTGGCCGCACTGCCTGCCGCCGCTTCTGCGTGCGAAAGGTCACTCGGTAGCAACTTTCTCGACTCCGTTGTTTTCAATGCATGAGGCGGGACGAGAAGGACTGCCCCAATCGCAGGATTCGGCAATTGAAGGAAATGCAGCTCCTTATCGACGTAATACGTAATGACCGCGCCACCGAGAAGAGCAGCTGCGACATTATCGGAATGCCCTTCGAATTCACTTCCAAAGCGTACCTTTTCGTTCGGAGACATGGATAAATCCAGGAGCTTGTCGGCAATTTCAATCCCTGCCGCAATCGCCGTGGCGCTGCTGCCGAGTCCTTTCCCAAGCGGAATCTCGGAAACGATGCGCAGCCCATGAGGAGAGACCTCTCTGTCAAAGCGATCTGCCATCTTAAGAATCGTCTGGACGAGCAGATTGCTTTGATCTGTCGGCAGACTCGCATATTCCTCTCCGTTATAGCTGACTTGCCATTCCGCCGCCTCGGATACTTCCACGGTCATATAAAGTGACAACGCGAGCCCGATGCTGTCATAACCGGGCCCCAGATTGGCCGTCGTAGCAGGTACGACTACTGTAAACAACGGCCCAGCCATCACATCGCCTCTTCCTTGAGTCCGTTCAGGAACTCATGGAACTGCTCCATTGACAAGAATGGCTTCTCTTCATTAACCCGGATGGCTGTTTCTGGATCCTTCAATCCATTTCCAGTCAGCACACCCACTACAGTTGATCCTTTTTCAATCAACCCTGCATCCAGCTGTTTTTTGATCCCTGCAATCGTCGCGCAAGATGCCGGTTCTGCAAAAATGCCGTCTGTCGAAGCGAGAAGACGATACGCTTCCAGGATTTCTTCATCTGTTGCAGAAAGAATGGCGCCATCTGATTCGGCTAATGCCGCCTTTGCCAAATGCCAGCTTGCAGGGTTTCCGATCCGGATGGCCGTCGCCACTGTCTCCGGCTCCTCGAATACCCGGTCATAAACGATCGGAGCCGCTCCGTCCGCTTGTACGCCAAGCAATTTTGGTGTGCCGGCACCTTTTTTCTCATCGTATTCTTTAAAACCTTTCCAAGCTGCCGATATATTCCCCGCATTTCCGACTGGAAGCGCAAAGATGTCCGGCACTTTCCCTAATTGTTCAATTGTTTCAAAGGCGATTGTCTTCTGTCCTTCCAAACGGTATGGATTCACCGAGTTGACGAGGGCGATTTTTCCTTCTCCGACTTCACGGACCATGCGCAATGCTTCATCAAAGTTCCCTTCGATTGCTACAATTTCCGCACCGTACATTTTTGCCTGCGCGAGTTTTCCCAGCGCAATACGTCCCTCAGGAATAACAACAATCGTTTTCATGCCGGCACGCGCTCCGTACGCTGCAGCAGACGCCGATGTATTTCCCGTAGAAGCGCAAATGAGAGCTGTCTTTCCTTCTTCTTTTGCCTTGGCGACAGCCATCACCATGCCCCGGTCTTTAAAGGATCCAGTTGGGTTTGTCCCTTCTGTCTTCACATATAAATTGATGCCCCACTGTTTCGATAAGTTTTCCAAATGAATTAATGGCGTGTTGCCTTCTTGCAAAGTAAGCGCAGGTGTTTGATCTGTCACAGGCAGCCATTCCTTATATTCTTCAATCAATCCATTCCATCTTCTCATCGTGTTTCCCCCTCGACCCGGTAAAAACTCAATACTTCAATTACCTCAGGTGTATTTTGTAGTTCATTCATAATATCAAGATGCTGCTGGCGGGAGATTTCATGCGTGATCATAATTAAATCTACGCCGCCATTATTCCGATCTGCGTGCTGGATCACCGTTGCAAGACTTGCGCCTTGATTGCTATAAACGGCGGACAATCTCGTCAGCACCCCCACTTCATCCTTGACGGAAATGCGGTGGAAGTAGCGTGCGTATTTCTGGCTGTCGCTTTTAATTTTACATTTGAATTGCGGGGCATGGAGCCGTTTGCCGTTGACGCCGAGAAGAAGATTGCGGCATGCCGCGACGATATCCCCCGTGACAGAAGTGGCAGTTGGCAATGATCCTGCTCCCGGTCCATAGAACATCGTTTCGCCGACGGCATCTCCGTATACATACACTGCATTAAATTCGTTGTTCACAGAAGCCAACGGATGGGAGTTCGGTACAAAAACAGGTTCCACGGCCACTTCAATGCCGTCCTCATCCTTCTTTGCGGAACCCGCCATTTTAACTGTATAACCGAATTGATCCGCAAGCTCCAAATCACCATCCCGTATTTCTTTCATGCCACGGATAAAAACATCTTCCATTCGGACATCAGTGGAAAAGGCCAAAGACGCCAAGATTACCATTTTACGAGCCGCATCGATCCCATCGACATCAGAGGAAGGATCCGCTTCGGCAAATCCAAGTTCAGTCGCTTCTCTTAGTGCTTCCTCGTATGTCTTTTTCTCGTGCTTCATTTTGGTCAAAATGAAATTTGTTGTGCCGTTAACGATACCGGTAATGGCATGGATCCGGTCTGAAGCCAATCCATCCTCCAATGTCCGGATCAAGGGAATTCCTCCCCCGACACTCGCTTCGAAAAATAGATCGCAGCGATTTTCGTCCGCCAATTGAAGCAGCTCTAATCCGGATTGTGCCATAACATCCTTATTGGCTGTCACGACACCTTTCCCTGCACGCAATGAGCGTTCAATTGCCTGCTTGGCTTCACTCGTTCCACCGATTACTTCAACAATGAGATCGATTGTAGGATCTTCGATAATTTCATCCAAATCCGTAGTGAAAATTTCTGATGACAAATCGGTGTTTCTTTTTTTATTTACATCTTTCACTAACACTTTATTTATTTTAACAGGTACTCCCAGTTTGTGGCTCAAGTCGTCACGGTGTTCGTGCAAAATTTTTGCAACTCCACTGCCGACCACGCCAAAACCAAGTAAACCAATATTGATCTCATTTTTCATTGACGAATCTCCTCACTCTATGTACACTATGGAAATACATTCGTACTCTACATAAGGACATTATAGAGAAATAAATCTTCAATAACAACCCTATTTATGTTAAAGTTCAATATAACACTGAATTGTCATTCTACTAGAAGAAGGATCTGATGAAAATGAAGGTATGCAAATTCGGCGGAACCTCCGTTGCATCTGCTGAGCAAATACGAAAAGTTGTAGATATTGTAACAGCTGACCCACAGCGGAGAATTGTTGTTGTGTCCGCTCCCGGCAAGCGTTTTTCCGATGATATTAAAGTAACCGATCTGCTCATCCGGCTTGCAGAAGCGGCATTACAAGGGGAAGAGACAGAATCCCACTTGAAACGTGTCGTGGATCGATTCCGGGATATTGCAGAAGACCTTGGCCTTTCAAACGACGTTTCGAATGAAATTGAAAAGGATTTGCGCAGCCGATTGACTTGCGACAAGACCGATTCTTTACTATATATGGATACAATGAAAGCAGCAGGCGAAGATAACAATGCGAAAATGATCGCCGCTTACTTCAATCTAATTGGTGTAGAGGCAAAATACGTCAGTCCTAAAGAAGGCGGACTTCTCGTCAACAACCGTCCCCAGGCCGTCCGTGCATTGCCAGAAGGCGATGAGCAACTTGCCAAGTTACGAAACGAATCTGCTCTTATTGTGTTTCCCGGATTTTTCGGCTATACAAAAGACGGAACACTCCGTACTTTCAATCGTGGCGGTTCAGATATTACAGGTTCAATCGTGGCAGCTGCTGTGGAAGCGGATCTGTACGAAAACTTCACGGATGTTGACTCTGTTTTTGCAGCCAACCCAACGGTCATTGAAAACCCAGTTCCTATTAAGACGATGACGTACCGGGAAATGCGGGAGCTGGCCTATGCAGGCTTCTCTGTGTTCCATGATGAAGCCCTCATCCCGGCTTTCCGGAAGTCGATCCCTGTCAGCATAAAAAATACGAATAATCCCGAAGCACCTGGAACATCGATCGTCAAAGAACGGGACTATCATGAGCAGCAAGTAATCGGGATTGCAGCGGACAGCGGCTTTACAGCCATTTATGTCGATAAATATTTAATGAATACAGAGATTGGCTTTGGCCGCAGACTACTGCAAATTTTCGAGGAAGAAGATATTTCGTACGAGCATACACCATCTGGCATCGATAACTTATCGATCATCATCCGCACTTGTTATTTGCCGCTAGACAAAGAACAACGGATTGTAGAGCGGATTCATAGAGAATTGGACCCTGACGCAGTTATCGTGGAGCATGATTACTCGATGATCGTCCTAGTAGGAGAAGGCATGCAGTATACAACTGGTCTCGCTGCCCGTGCCGCTAGCGCAATCGCGAGCACCGGAGCGAATATTGAAATGATCAATCAAGGCTCTTCCGAAGTAAGTCTTGTGTTCGGTGTAAAAGTTCCTGACGAGGATAAGATTTTAAGGGCATTATATGCGGAGTTCTTTCAAAAGACTTCCGTTCATTCCTAATAAAAAACAAACGCAGCTGGATGTGTGATATCCGCTGCGTTTTTCGTATCAATTTTTCAGCAGGCTCGATAAGTTCAGCATATTGCCGATTCGCTCAACAATCGCTTCCACTTCTTCTGGCCGTTCCACCAAATCGTAATCGGTTATATCAATCCGGAGCACCGGGCACGCATTAAATGAATCAATCCACTTCGCATACCGGTTATAAAGCCCTTCCCAGTATGAGACCGGCGTGTGCTGCTCCATGTCACGGCCACGCTCCTGAATCCGGGAAAGAATCGTCTCAAACGGGCCATCTAAATAAATCAGCAGATCAGGATGCGGGAAATACGGCGTCATGACCATCGCTTCGAACAATTTTGTATATGTATCGAAATCGACCGGGTCCATCGTCCCTTGATCTTTATGCATTGTAGCAAAGATGCCGGTATCTTCATAAATGGACCGATCTTGAATAAAACCGCCGCCATATTCAAAAATCCGTTTCTGTTCCTTGAAACGTTCCGCCAGGAAATAAATTTGAAGATGGAAGCTCCATTTTTCAAAGTCATCGTAAAATCTATCCAAATACGGATTTTCATCGACATTTTCCAAAGATGTGCGGAAGCCAAGTGCTTGTGCAAGTGCATGAGTCATCGTTGATTTTCCAACACCTACAGTACCCGCAATGGTAATTACCGCATTTTTAGGAATGCCGTATGTTTCTCGTAAGTTCATCGTACTGCTCCTTTTTGTATCGTCTTTTCTACTTGTTCTAAAATGTATTGAAGATCCTTCTCGCTTCTGACAAAATCAATCTCATCCCCATTGAATCGAAGGACGGGAATATCCGGATGCATCTTTTCGAAGTCCGCTATGAAATGCTCATAGTCCTCCGAGAGTCTTTCCAGATAGGATGGTTCAATGAGCCTTTCAAAATCCCGGCCTCGCAGCGCAATCCGTTTCAACAGCGTATCCAACGAAGCATGCAGATAGACGATGACGTTCGGAACAGGCATGTCCCTCGTTAATATATGATAAATCTCTTCGTATTTCGCATATTCCTCTGGTGACAGCGTGCGACGGGCAAAAATAAGATTCTTAAAAATATGATAATCCGCCACGACAGGACGCTGGTGTTGCAAGAAATGTTTCTGGATATCACTTAATTGCTTATATCGATTACAGAGGAAGAACATTTCCGTTTGGAAACTCCACTCCTCGATATTCTCATAAAATTTATCTAAAAACGGATTTTCATTCACAATCTCACCTAATTGGTGAAACTGGAATTTATCCGCAACCGCTTTCGAAAGCGTCGTCTTTCCAACGCCAATTGGCCCTTCCACCGTTATGAACGGTACTGACATGTCAAGCTCCCCTTCAACTCAATTTCTGCTCTTCATTTTACCATAGCGGCATTCGGAAACATAGCGTCTGCAAGCAAAATAGCGCGAGGCATTCCAATGATGATACACTAGGGACAAGGAGCGATAGAGGATGGAAACAAACAACGATCAAACGTACATGAATTTAGCCATAGAAGAAGCAAAAAAGGCGGAAGCCATTGGCGAAGTGCCGATTGGCGCCGTCATTGTAAAAGATGGAATCGTCATCGGACGCGCACATAACTTGAGGGAATCCACTCAAAACGCCGTGACCCACGCCGAACTGTCCGCCATTCAGGATGCGTGCGGCGAAGTCGGCAGCTGGCGGTTGGAGGAAACGACGTTATACGTCACACTGGAACCGTGCCCCATGTGTGCGGGCGCCATTTTACAGTCCAGAATCCCCCGGATCGTCTACGGAGCGCGTGATCCAAAAGCAGGCTGTGTCGATTCGTTATACCACTTGCTGAACGACAGCCGATTCAATCATGAATGTGAAGTGACAGAAGGTGTTCTGGCGGAAGAATGCGGGGCGCTGCTAACCAACTTCTTCCGAGGATTGCGCGAAAAGAAAAAGGCAGCAAAAAAGGCCATGCGCGAAGTCGAATGACTCGCATGGCCTTTTGTATTACTTAATGACTTCCACTCCACCCATGTAAGGACGAAGCACTTCCGGAACGATGACAGAGCCATCTTCCTGCTGATAATTCTCTAAGAGAGCGGCCACCGTACGTCCAACCGCAAGTCCGCTTCCGTTCAATGTATGAACGAATTCAGGCTTAGCACCTTGTTCTCGGCGGAAACGGATAGAAGCGCGTCGTGCTTGGAAATCTTCAAAGTTTGAACAAGAAGAAATCTCGCGGTACGTGCCTTGCGTCGGAATCCACACTTCGATGTCGTATTTCTTAGCCGCTGTGAATCCTAGATCCGCTGTGCACATTTTGAGTACACGGTACGGCAGGCCAAGAAGCTGAAGCACCTTTTCTGCATGGCCTGTTAATTTTTCCAACTCATCATAAGACTCTTCCGGTTTTACAAAGCGGACCAATTCCACTTTATTGAACTGATGCTGGCGAATCAAACCGCGCGTATCACGACCCGCTGATCCTGCTTCAGAACGGAAATTCGTGCTGTACGCAGTAAAAGCGATCGGCAGCTGCGCCCCGTCAATAATTTCATCCCGGTAGAAGTTAGTCACAGGCACTTCAGATGTCGGAATCAAGAAATAATCTTCCTCTTCAATTAAGAAAGCATCTTCCTCAAACTTCGGCAGCTGGCCTGTTCCCGTCAAACTTGTCCGGTTTACCATATATGGCGGCAGCATTTCCTCATAGCCATGTTCACTCACATGCAAATCAAGCATAAAGCTGATCAAAGCACGCTCAAGTCGTGCACCAAGACCGCGATAGAACACAAAACGGCTTCCTGTTACTTTTGCGGCACGTTCAAAATCAAGCAGATTCAATTCTGTCCCGATTTCCCAATGCGGCTTCGGCTCAAAACCGAATTCAGGAACCTCTCCCCACTTGCGGACTTCCACATTATCATCTTCACTGTCCCCGACAGGAACACTTTCATGCGGGATATTCGGAATACGCATCAAAACATAATTCAAATCTTCTTCCACTTGGTGAAGCTGTTCGTCCAACGCTTTGATTTCATCTCCGACTTCACGCATCCGTGCGATTACATCGTCGGCGTTCTCTTTGTTACGCTTCATTTCCGCCACTTTTTGCGAAACTTCATTCCGCTCCGCCTTCAGCACTTCTACTTTTGAAATCAATTCTCTCCGTTTTTCATCCAAACCGAGAAACTTATCAAGATCCGTTAAATCTTCTCCACGCTTTGTCAATTTTGCTTTCACTTCATCAAAATTGGCGCGCAATACTTTAATGTCCAGCATAACTGCTTCCTCCTTTTTCTGTTTTGACGATGGGAACCGAGCCCAGATTAGATTTTACGCAATAAAAAAAGCCCTCCATCCCCTATACAAGGGACGAGAACTACCCGCGTTGCCACCCAAATTGACCGGCCCAAGCCGATCCACTCTTTGGAATAACGGTCCAATCACCGGCATAGGCCTACTTCATTCAACCCAGCTACTCAGGGACGGATTCACAAGTGTCTTTACCGGCTTGCACCACCCGCCGGCTCTCTGGAAAAAACGGACTCGCTACTGCTTCCCATCATCGTCTTTGATTATGGAACTAAATGTACACTTACTTTACTACACCCTAAACCATTTGGCAAGACTTAGCCAAAATACGATGCAACCGCTTCTAAGTAACTTGTTTCATGTGGAACAAAATCACGTAATTCTATTGTTTCTAACAAGTCATTCTCAATATTTCTGACCTTAACCGTACGAACTGTCCTTCTGAAAAGTGCCTGTAAATCCGTAACAGAAACAGCGTGGATGCTTGCCACTTCTTCCTCTTGCAATGAAAAATCGGCGGGATTGAATGAGAAGCTATACAAAAAGACATTCGTGAATTCCCTGTCAATAAAACCAGGAAGTTCTATGACATCTCGCACAACGCCCATCCATTGCAGCTTTGCTTCATCTACCGGAATCCCGAGCTCTTCCTCCACCTCACGTAAACCATCCATTACTTTTTCATCTGCCAGCAAGTGACCTGCTGCCGTTATATCAAAAAGGCCAGGGAAGTCTTTCTTTGCAGCACTTCTCTTCTGAATCAAGACCTCTTCTCCATCTACTAGCCAGCAATGAAACGTTTCATGCCAAAGCCCTTTCGCATGGATGACATCCCTAGATTCCTCACATACATAGTTATACTGATCATCGTAGACTTTCAACTTCTCCATTAGTATGCCCCTGCCTTCCGTAAAAATTCTTCCTAGTCATGCGATGCTTTAGCGTCTGCCTTCTTAGAGCCTATCAAAATGAATGAAAGAAATCAAAACGGACAGGAAAAATCTCGGTTCCTGTCCACTCACTCATTATACGCCGCGTACGGCCATCAATTCACTTTCTGCCAGCTTTCCGATTTCCAGTCCTTTCATCGGCGTGCCGATATCCTTTGATAACTCGCCAATCAACGCATAGTTTCTGAAATCCTCTGTAGCCTGAACAATGGCACGTGCAAATTTTTCAGGGCTGTCAGACTTGAAGATGCCAGATCCAACGAATACGCCGTCAGCCCCAAGCTCCATCATGAGCGCCGCATCCGCCGGAGTCGCCACCCCACCAGCCGCGTAATTGACGACTGGGAGCCGTTTTGCCTCACGGATCGTCAGCAGCACTTCGTAAGGGGCACCCAAATCACGGGCTTCTACCATCAATTCATCATTGCTCATATGGATAATCTTGTTCACTTGCGCATTGACCATACGAAGATGACGGACCGCTTCCACGATATTCCCCGTTCCCGGTTCTCCCTTCGTCCGAAGCATTTTCGCTCCCTCGCCAAGCCGTCGTGCCGCTTCCCCTAAATTTCTTGCACCACAGACGAAGGGCACGTGATAGTCACTCTTCAATAAGTGGAACTCTTCATCTGCCGGTGTCAGCACTTCACTTTCATCAATATAATCGACACCCATTGCTTCAAGCACTCGCGCTTCCGAAATATGTCCGATTCTGACCTTGGCCATCACTGGGATGGAGACCGCCTTCTGCACCTCTTCAATAATACGCGGGTCCGCCATTCTGGCCACGCCCCCTGCCGCACGAATATCGGACGGCACGCGCTCAAGCGCCATAACCGCTACCGCACCTGCCGCCTCCGCCACTTTCGCTTGCTCTGCATTAATGACGTCCATGATGACGCCTCCATATCTGAAATCCATTGACTCTTCCCCCTATTCGTTTTTTACAGTATACTTGATTATGACCATAATGAAATGATCAGTTTTAACATAATCGAAGTGGTCAGATGGAGTTGAAATATGGAAATGCTCTTAATTGAACTGGACAAAGAAAGCCCAGTGCCGCTATATGAACAAATTTATAATCAAATAAAAAACGATATAACAGATGGAAAGTTGGAAGTCGGAGCGAAACTGCCTTCCAAGCGGAAACTGGAAGACTTCCTAAATGTAAGCCAAACGACGATTGAGCTGGCATATAGTCAATTAGTGGCGGAAGGGTTCATTTCTACAAAGCCTAGGCAAGGCTACTACGTGCAGGCAATTGAGGAATTGGCATATGTTCAGCCTGTAAATCAGGAAAGGATTTCTGCTGTTCCAGAGAAGGAAAAGATGCAACTAGATTTTTCTCCAGGGCAAATCGACATGGATTCCTTCCCCTTTACGAAGTGGAAAAAATACGCGAAGGAAGTTATGGATGATTCGTCCAAGCATTTATTATCTCTTGGGCATCCCCATGGCGACTTGGAGCTAAGACGGGAAATCGCACGCTATTTATATCATTCAAGAGGCGTCGAGTGTACGCCAGAACAGGTAATTGTCGGTTCCGGAACAGAGCAGCTGTTGCCTTTGCTCATTCGGATACTGGGACCGGCAGCAGTCTATGCCATTGAGGATCCGGGCTATCCGCTTACCCACCATGTGTTCTACCATAATAACCGGGAGGCGGTTCCCATTCCCGTCGATGAAGAAGGGCTGGATGTCCAAGCATTGCAGCAGACAGAAGCGACCGTAGCCTATGTGACGCCTTCACACCAGTTTCCGACCGGGACCGTGTTATCGGCAGCACGGCGGACCGCCCTGCTGAACTGGGCAGCCGCCGAAGAGGACCGTTATATCATTGAAGACGACTATGATAGCGAATTCCGTTATACGGGACGGCCAATCCCATCCCTGCAAGGCATGGATAAGTCGGGGAGCGTCATTTACGTCAGTACGTTTTCGAAGTCCCTCATGCCCTCGTTGCGGATTGCCTATATGGTTTTGCCGCCGCGCCTGCTCGAACACTATTCGAATGCTTTTATCCACTATGCCTCCACCGTTCCGCGGTTTGACCAGCACATATTAGCCCGGTTCATGGAGGATGGCCATTTTTCTCGTCACCTGAACCGGATGCGGAAATTGTATAAGCGCAAGCTATATTTACTAACGGATACGCTTGCAGCGTATGCTCCCAATCTCACCTATTCAGGTGAAGAAGCAGGCATGCATATTATTATCAATGTGCAAATCGGCAAAGACGAAGAAACCTTGATCGAGCAAGCGAGGAGTAATGGCATTCGTGTGTATGGATTAAACGGCTACATGAAAAAGCAAACAGGACAGCAGCCTGCCATCCTCCTCGGCTTTGGCGGACTGCCAGAGACCGATATTAGGGACTCTATACACAGCCTGATGGACGCATGGCAAATTCACCTTTCCCGCATATAAAAAAGCCGATGGATCGGAAACGATCCATCGACTTTTCATTTCAATCAAACCAGCCTTTAACAAAGCCCGTTACGCTTTCCCAAATACCAACAAAGAAGTTGCCGATTGCACTTAACATGAATGAGAACCAGCCTGCCTTCTCTACAGTTGTTGTTGTCACAACATCCATCTTGGCATTCTTGGAATCAATATAGCCGTAATCGGTTCCTTCCGTTTTCGCCAGCTTCACATGTCCAACGACTGTGCCTGCTTTAACGGGTGCATCGATTTGGCCGTTCTTGACCACTTTCTCATCGAGCACAAGCTCCGGTACGTATTGATCTTTTTCGTTTGTTTTTACCATCATTTTAATCGGTTCTTTCACTTCGATGGCAACCGTTTTTTCTTTTCCTTTATTGATATCCACGGTCTTTTGTTTTTCGAACTTATAGCCAGCCGGCACAATTTCCTGCTCGGAGAATTGGCTGAAGCCGTAGTCGAATAACGAGCGGGTCGCATTAAAACGAGCCTCATAGGAACCGACGCCCTTTGCATCGACTGCCTTCATAACAACCGCAATAAGGCGTTTGCCGTCACGCGTAGCCGTTCCTGTAAAACAGTGGCCCGCAAAATCGGTTGTTCCTGTCTTTAACCCGTCAACACCCTTGTATTCATAAATCAATCCTGGCAGCATGAAGTTCCAGTTGTGCATTTGAATCGCATCCGACGTTCCTTCACGGAAAACCTTCTTGCTGATTTTCGTTGTCTCGAGAACTTCCGGATAATCATGGATCAAGCGGTACGCCAAAAGGGCAACTGATTTAGCAGGCATGACGTTTTCGTCTTCCGGGCCTGTCCCCTGTGGATGCATGCCTTGGAGATCTTTATTATTCAATCCTGTCGAGTTGACGAATTTATAATCAGTAAGTCCAAGTTCTTTCGCTTTGGCATCCATCATCTTCAAAAATTCTTTTTCCGTGCCAGCAATTGTTTCTGCAATGGCAATCGTTGCGGCATTTGCCGAATAGATAGCCAGCGCCTCATACAGCTCCCGAATCGTATACGTACCGTCTTTACGTAATGGAACATTACTTAAACGCCGATCCTGTGAAATCGCGTATGTATAATCAGTAACCCGGTACTCCTGATCCCAGCTGATCTTCCCTTCATTAATTGCTTCAAAAAGAAGATACTCTGTCATCATCTTGGACATACTTGCGATGCCAAGTGGAGTTTCGGCATTTTCTTCATATAGTATTTTTCCACTTTCCGCGTCAATCAAAATGGCGCCGTCCACATGCAAGCCAAGTGCCGACTCAGCTTTTGCAACGGGCGCTCCGAACGACATTAACAAGAGCAACGGCATTAGCAGAACCGCCACCCATTTTCTCAATTCCTTTTTCACCCTGTTACCTCCGTAAATACTATTTCCTACGATATATTTTAACACAATGCCCGTCCAATAAGGACAGGAACTTGAAAATGGCTAAATCTGCTCAAAAAAAGCACCTTTCCAACTGTAATAGGGACGATGGAAAGGTGCCGAAGTTCCTTATATAAACGAATAATTCAGCAATAAATTAAGAAATTGAGTAATTTGGCGCCTCTTTTGTAATTTGAACGTGGTGTGGATGGCTCTCACGCAACCCTGCTCCCGTCATACGGATAAACTGGGCCTTCTCACGCAGATCAGTGAGATCCTTCGTTCCGCAATATCCCATTCCAGCGCGGATGCCGCCAACCAACTGATGAATGGTGTCAGGAAGCGGCCCTTTGTATGGCATGCGGCCTTCAATTCCTTCAGGAACCAGTTTCTTCGCTTCCTCTTGGAAATAGCGGTCTTTTGATCCTTTTTCCATGGATGCCACAGAACCCATCCCGCGGTACACTTTGAATCGACGGCCTTGGAAGATTTCTGTTTCTCCCGGGCTTTCCGTCGTACCAGCAAGCAAACTGCCGAGCATGACAGCATGTCCGCCAGCTGCAAGTGCCTTCACAATATCACCGGAGAACTTAATGCCGCCGTCTGCGATGATCGACTTGCCATGCTTACGAGCCTCAGTTGCACAATCATACACTGCAGTGATTTGAGGAACACCTACACCCGCTACAACACGAGTCGTACAGATGGATCCGGGTCCAATACCAACCTTCACTACATTCGCTCCTGCTTCATACAATGCAGCTGTGCCCTCAGCTGTTGCTACGTTACCAGCGATAATATCAAGGTCAGGATACGCTTTGCGAATTTGAGCGACCGTTTCGATAACGCCTTTGGAATGGCCATGTGCCGTGTCCAAAACGATAACATCCACTTCGGACTCAACCAACTTTTGAACGCGCACCATCGTATCAGATGTAACACCGACCGCAGCCCCTACGAGCAGGCGGCCTTGAGAATCCTTCGCCGCATTCGGGAATTCAATGACCTTCTCAATATCCTTGATTGTGATCAATCCTGTTAAAATGCCTTGCTCATCCACAATTGGCAGCTTTTCAATTTTATATTGCTGCAAAATCTTTTCAGCGTCTTCTAACGTCGTGCCAACCGGTGCAGTCACAAGATTGTCCTTCGTCATCACATCATTGATCATCATGGAGTAGTCCTGAATGAAACGCAGATCCCGATTCGTCAGGATGCCGACTAATTTACGCTCGTCCATGTTATTGACAATCGGCACGCCGGAAATGCGGTATTTCCCCATCAGATGCTCCGCATCATACACTTGATGCTCCGGAGTAAGGAAGAATGGATTCGTAATGACCCCGTTTTCAGAGCGCTTTACCGTTACAACCTGTTCCGCCTGCTCTTCAATACTCATGTTCTTATGGATGATCCCAAGACCACCCTGACGAGCCATAGCGATCGCCATTCTCGCTTCCGTCACAGTATCCATCCCCGCACTGATGATTGGGATATTCAACGTAATCTTGTCTGTGAGCTTCACAGAAAGAGATACATCCTTCGGCAGCACCTCTGATGCTCCAGGTACAAGCAAGACATCGTCAAATGTCAGTCCTTCACGCGTAAATTTCGATTCCCACATTCCATTTGGCCTCCTCATTGTCGATATAGTTCAGTAAATATTATTAAATAGGGTATCAGTGCCCCAGATGACTGTCAAGAAGGCTTCCTTAAGTAAAAGTATTCCTATAATTCATTGAATGAGCTTCTCGATCGACTTCTTCATTTTAAGCGGCGGCGTATTCGGCGCAAATCGTTCCACTACTCGTCCTTGGCGATCAATCAAGAACTTCGTAAAATTCCACTTGATCCCTTCCACTAAGAATCCTTTTTGCTCAGACGTCAAATACGCAAATAAAGGATGCTGCTCCTTTCCTTTCACGTCAATCTTCTGGAACATCGGGAAGGTAACACCATAATTACGCTGGCAAAAAGCCAACGTATCCTCCATATCTTCGAATTCCTGATTATTAAAGTTATCCGAAGGAAATCCGAGAATGATAAAATCTTGATTCTTGTATTCCTCATATAAGGCCTGTAACTCTTCGAATTGTTTAGTGAAGCCGCATTTACTTGCAGTATTGACAATCACCATCACTTTTCCTCTATAGTCTGCCAAAGATTCCTCAGTTCCATCCGGCTTCATCACGGAAAAATCATAAATTGTTGTCATAGGAAAGACTCCTCTCCAGTTTCTTATTATTAACAATAAGACAAAAACAAACCGTTTGCAAAAAGCTGAAACGATTTGAGGAGCTTTTCGCATTTTTTATGAGTAGTGGGACGAGGAATCATAAATTGCGATAGTTCGGCTTCTTTGGGGGGGATTTGTTGGGGGTTAATCAATCGCTCTACATTATATAAAAAACGGGGAGTGGAGCAGCCTTTCGACTGATGTGGTGATAAAGAGTTAGGGGTGATTTATATCGTGGCAAACCTACTCGAATTGTAGTCAAGCGGTGATCAATTTGGGTTAGACGGTGATAGAAAGGAATTCGAGGAGATTGACGATTTGATAGTCTCTTAGGATACCTCGCGGTATCTTTTATATTAATAAACAAAAAAACCATCCCCCACAGGGGATGGCCTTTGCCCGGCGACGTCCTACTCTCACAGGGGGAAGCCCCCTGCGAAATTTGCACCTTTCGGTGTAAATTATCGCAAAGCGGCTTTGCCGCTTTACTAGCCATCGGTTCTTACTTGAATTCCAAAAAGTTTCTTACAAGATCTCTTAGGATACCTGGCGGTATCTAT
>NZ_JBPVIR010000016.1:0-36124 GCF_057373025.1 Sporosarcina sp. AD_1 | reverse complement strand
ATTGGCGTTCAGCACGAGTTATTGGCGTTCAACTCGAGTTATTGGCGTTCAGCTCGAGTTATTGGCGTTCAGCCCGAGTTATTGGCGTTCAACTCGAGTTATTGGCGTTCAGCTCGAGTTATTGGCGTTCAGCTCGAGTTATTGGCGTTCAGCCCGAGTTATTGGCGTTCAACTCGAGTTATTGGCGCTCAGCCCAGGGTATTGGTGTTCAGCCCGGGTTTCTGGCGTTCAACCAGATATTCTGGCGTTCAAACCGGCTTTCTGGCGTTCAAACCGGCTTTCTGGCGTTCAAACCGGCTTTCTGGCGTTCAAACCGGCTTTCTGGCGTTCAAACCAGGTTTCTGGCGTTCAGCCTGGCTTTCTGGCGTTCAAACCGGGTTTCTGGCGTTCATACCGGTTTTCTGACTCACACCTGGTTTCCGCACCCAACCGCTCCACCCGCATGCACGCCACAAATCCACCGCTCTGCCACAATCAAACCAACTCACTTCTTCGACTTCTGCTTCGTCTTCCGCCTCGCTGCGTTGATAATCGCTTCATCTTTCGGGGCGATGAAGAACCCGACGACGAGGGCAGCGATGAGCACGAGGAAGGGGGCAATGAATATATAGAATTCTGTAAAGGTTATTGGCATGTTACATCATCTCCTTATGCATGATGGTCGCTCTTTCCGCGGACGTATTCTTTGTTGAATAGGAACAGCCGCATGATCAGGATGAGCGACGGAATGAGTAGACATAGGCCAAGGATGAACGCGATGACGAGGGCGGTCGCCATGGCCGGGTTGGTGAAGCTGTCGTACAGTGTTAAGTACGGGTAGAGCAAGTATGGATAATGGGACGCGCCGTAGCCGAAGAAGGCGAAGGCGAATTGGCCGCCGAGCAGGCCGAATGCCCAGCCGTATTGTTTTCGTGCGGCGAGCAGGTAGACGGTCCCGATGAATAAGATGAACGAGATGAGAAACATCGGCCAGAATGTTTTGATGTTCTCGTAATGGTCTGGATTGTGCTTGCGCAATTCAAAAATGATGCCGCCTGCCGTTACGATGGTTGGAAGCGCCCAAATCAGCGCGTATTTCCGGAGCAGGCCGGTCGCCTCGATGTCGCCTGCTTTATTGGCATACCATGTAAGGAACACCGCAGAAATGTAAAGGGTTGCGGACAGGCTCAGTACGACAATCGACCACGTCAGCGGGCTTGTGAATAACAGCCAATAATCTAGGACTGGCCGGCCATCGATCATTTCGATAAAACCGCCTTCTGAGATCGTCAGCACGATGGATAAGGAAGCGGGTATGAGCAGTCCGGCCAAGCCGTACATGAATGAATACCCTTTATGCCCCCTGGCGCCGTATGTTTCGAATGCATAGTACGAACCTCGCACAGCCAGCAGGATGATTCCGAAGCTGACCGGTATTAGCAAGGTCGTTCCGTAATAAAAGGCTGTTTTCGGGAAGAATCCGATAATCCCGACGAAGAAGAAGACGAGAAAGACGTTGGTCACTTCCCATACTGGGGACAGGTAGCGCTGGATGACGTTTGTCAAAATCCGCTGTTTCCCTGTTAGCAAGCTGTAAGCATTAAAGAAGCCAGCTCCGAAATCAATGGCACCTACCATAATGTAGCCGAACAAAAATGTCCAAAGAACCGATATACCGAGAATTTCTAAATTCATCGTACATCACTTCCCCTTTCCGCATGACGGTCTTCCAGTTCACGTTCCACCGGATTTTTGCGGAACATTCTTCTCAGAACGACCACACTGCCGGTACCGAGTACCAAGTACAGGGCACAGAATAAAACGAGCATCAAATCTACGTGATTGCTTGTTGTCGCTGCTTCATCGACGCGCATAATTCGACGCAAAATCCACGGCTGCCGACCGACTTCTGCAAGCCACCATCCGAATTCAATGGCAAGGAACGATAAAGGACCGCCTAAAACGATGAGCCAGCGGAACCATCTGGATTGGACGGATTTCCAGCCTCTGCGAATGCCGAACCAGAACCAGGCCGCTAGAAACGCCATCCACATACCGATCAACACCATGAAGTTGAATAGAAAATGAATATACAAAGGTGGGCGTTCGTCCACCGGGAATTGATCCAGACCGATTACTTCAGCTGTCGGGTCATTATGGGCAAGCAATGAAAGGCCAAATGGCACTTTAATTGCATATTTCACTTCATCATTTTTCAGAATACCTAACAAAACAAGCTCTGCGTTCTCTTTTGTTTCAAAATGCCATTCAGCTGCGGCGAGCTTCTCCGGCTGATACTCCGCCAAATATTTACCCGAAAAGTCACCAATGATTGCGGTGGCAATGGAAAATACCAAGCCGAGCTTCATCGTTAAGTAAAGCGCTTTTTTGTGATACATATGGTCGGAACCCTTCAGCAGTCTGAACGCGGCTATCGCAGCAAGAACGAATGCCGCAGTCATATACGCTGTAATGACGACATGCGCCACTTTGGTCGGCATCGCCGGGTTGAACATGGCGATAATCGGATTAATATTAACGAGCTGCCCATTGACGATATCAAAGCCTTGCGGTGCATTCATGAAGGCATTGACGATAGTGATGAATACGGCAGAGAAAGAAGCTCCGATAGCTACAGGAACGAGTAGCAGCAAGTGTTTCTTCTGATTCTCGAATCGATCCCATGTGTACAAATAAATCCCAAGGAAAATCGCTTCAAAAAAGAATGCAAAGGTTTCCATAAATAAAGGCAATGCAATTACATTACCGGCGAGCTCCATGAAATTCGGCCACAATAACGATAATTGAAGTCCGATGGCCGTACCTGTCACAACTCCGACCGCCACCGTAATAACGAAACCGCGTGCCCATCGTCTGGCCAGTAATATGTAGTGCTCGTCATTTTTCTTAATGCCGACCCATTGAGCAATCATGATCATGATGGGCACACCGACACCAATCGTGGCATACAAAATGTGAAAACTTAGCGTCAACTCTGTTAAGACGCGCGAATAGAAGACCGCTTCTTCATTTATCATTTGTCCTGCCCCCTCATCCGAAAATTCGTCCAAGAATTGAAATAAACATTATGCCTGCTACGATGAATGCTAACCATATCAACCACTTTTCATGATTTTTATACATTAGATATCAACCACTTTTCCCGTTGTTTATTCATTCAATATCCACTCTTTCTAATTGAAGTCATTCCTTCTTATCCTTCCCTCATTTATAGGAAGAATAACTTTCATTTATGAGCTATCTGTGAATAATCTTCGTCCAATCGGGTACAGAACAGGGACAAATGCATGACATTGACAAAAACCAATTTAAACAGCACACTTGCGAATCTTTGGAATCTTATGTAGAATGAATTAATTAACGCGTTTGTGAGGTGAACACAATGGAAGTGAAACGAAAAGTATTAGCGTATATTACGAAAGGAACACAAGACGACCTGAAACTCCTTGTGTTCGAGCAGAAGGATCATCCCGAAGCCGGCGTCCAAGTGCCTGGGGGAACTATAGAGGAAGATGAATTGCTTATTGATGCACTGTACCGAGAGGTCGAGGAAGAGACAGGGATTCCCCGGGACCGTTTAGAATTGGTCGGTAAGCTGCACAAAAAGAACCATTACCCTAAAAACCAGGAAGATGTTGTGTACGAACGCAATATTTTTCATTTGTCCTACATGGGCAATAGCGAGGACGCGTGGGAAAATCATGTCTATAGCGACGGCAAGGACAATGGATTGACCTTTTGCTGCCGATGGGTGCCGATAAGCCAACTTCCAGATTTGGCAGGACGGCAGGACGAAGCACTTGATTTTATGGATTCATGAACTTATTTCCTATTCTCTTCCCTAAAAACGAGCTAAAAAACCTGCAAATCCCTTAGGAGGATGTGCAGGTTTTTCAGTTCATCAATAATTGGTCAGGCATACTTCGAAAATCCGCAAATTACGCCCGGTCCTGTTCGCGCAGTTCATCATACGGCGCGAACATTTCAATATGACGGTACAAATTCTCAAATGTAGCAGGCAATGTGCCGCCGTATTCGCCGTCGAGATTCAGCAATACTTCCTCATCCGATGTCACTTTGATACGCTCAGCGCTCGTTGAAATGACGAGAGGATCATCCAAATGCTCGCCGCGAAGCGCCAATGAAACAACCCGGATGAATTCGGCGATATTGCATTTTTTCAAAATAAGCAATGTGAATTTGCCATCGTTGATACTCGATTGTGGTGCCAGTTTTTCAAAACCGCCAACCGAATTGGTTAACCCGACAAGGAAAAGCATAGCCTCTTCATCAAACACTTCTCCGTCATATTCGATGCGAACAGGGCTGGAGTGGATGGATGGCAGCATTTCAATCCCTTTTAAATAATAGGCAAGCTGGCCTAGCATCGTCTTCAGACGGCTTGGCACTTCATATGTCAATTCGGTCAACCTGCCGCCTCCAGCAATATTAATAAAATAACGATTGCCGTTCATCAAGCCGACGTCGACAGGAATTGACTTTCCTTCAATAATAATATCGAGCGCTGCGTCGATATCCCGAGGGATGCGGAGTGCCCTCGCAAAGTCATTCGTTGTACCAGTCGGAATCAATCCGATTTTGGGACGGTTCTCGTAGGAGGAGACACCGGCCACGACTTCATTCAGCGTCCCGTCTCCGCCTGACGCGATGATCAGGTCAAATCCCCGCTCGACGGCATGTTTGGCGGCTTCTGTCGCATCCCCTTCGCAAGTCGTCGCATGGGCGGACGTTTCATAGCCGGCTTGTTCGAGTCTTTCTAATACTTCAGCCAGATGCTTGCGAAACACTTCTCTGCCCGCTGTCGGATTGTATATAATTCGTGCACGCTTCATCCTCGTTACCTCTCAATTCAACAAATATGATAATAGTCCATCATTCATAAGACGTATCCAGACCATCCGGGTTTCCGACTTATGCCTTTTCCTGCAAGACAGGCATGAATGTTTTTCGCATATCTTCATAAACCGTCAACCAAAGTTCCGGTTTCGATGTATATTCTGCCATTAGGGTCTCAATGAATGCTCTCTGCTTCTCCTCAAATTCCGGATGTTCCTTTGGAGGCAATTGCTTGCGGCGCTCCAACACATCCTGCTGGATAGAAGCTGCCCGCGGTCCCCATTTCGCCGCCACTTCCCCGTTGGCATCAAGCAGCAAGTAAATCGGTATGGACCGGCCGCCGTTCGTCAAATGCCTGTCGATCAAATCCGTGTCTTCATCCCGATAGACAGTTCGCACATCCAAATCAGCCGCTTCCGCGATCCTGCGCAAGATGGCATTATTCATCATGGCATCCCCGCACCAGTCTTCAGTAATGACGAGAATTTCCGGTCTTTTTTCCTTCAGCAATTCGATAAATCCATCATCTTGCGGTACTTCGAATTTTTCATATACCCGTTCTGTGTTCTCTTTATGCTTCTCCATCTTAGCTGTATAGTCTGCGAGGGAGATTGCTTCGTCAAAATATTGTTTTTCCGTTTTCATTCTCTCCACACTCCTTTACCCCAGTTTACGTATAGAAACGCCGCGAGGCAAACAACACGTTCAGAAAACGCCCTATGTCTTGGTGAAGCCAACCATAGGACGTTCATAACATCGCTCTTAGCGTTTATTGATTTCTTCAAGAAGCAGTTTGTTAACAAGCGGTGGATTTGCCTGGCCTTTTGTGGCCTTCATCACTTGGCCGACAAGGAATCCGACTGCCCGGTCCTTACCATTCTTGTAATCCTCAATGGATTGTTCGTTGGCATCCAGGATTTCGGTAATAACAGTACGAAGCGTACCTTCATCTGAAATTTGGACAAGCCCTTTTGCTTTAACGATTTCTGCTGCGTCGCCGCCGTTCTCGATCAATTCTTTAAATACTTTCTTTGCAATTTTAGAAGAGATCGTTCCGTCCGTGATCAATTTGATCATGCTCGCAAGCCCTTCCGGCGTCAAAGCCGTTTCGTGCAATTCTTTCTGTTCCGCATTCAGATAAGCGGATACTTCACCCATGAGCCAGTTGGAAGCGAGCTTCGCATCTGCTCCTGCTTTTACTGTCGCATCGAAGAAATCAGACATTTCCTTCGTCAATGTCAACACGTGTGCATCATACTCAGGCAAGTCGAGTTCTTGTACATATCTTGCCTTACGAGCATCCGGCAATTCTGGAATCTCCGCGCGAACACGGTCCATCCATTCTTGGTCGATGTGGATTTCCGACAAATCTGGTTCGTTGATGAAACGGTAATCGTTTGCACTGCCTTTCACCCGCATCAATACGGTTTGGCCAGTCGCTTCGTCGTACCGGCGAGTTTCTTGAACAATCTTGCCGCCTGACAGCAAAATCTTCTCTTGGCGCTCTACTTCATTCGCAATCCCTCTGCGGACAAAGTTGAAGGAGTTCAAGTTTTTCAACTCAGTTTTCGTACCGAACTCTTTTTGGCCAAACGGACGGATTGAAATATTGGCGTCACAGCGAAGTGATCCTTCTTCCATCCGAACATCCGATACGCCAGTGTATTGAATGATGGCTTTTAATTTTTCTAGGAATGCATACGCTTCTTCTGGAGAGCGGATATCCGCTTCCGTTACGATTTCGATAAGAGGCGTGCCTTGTCTGTTCAAATCAACAAGAGAATATCCGCCTTCCGCATGCGTCAGTTTGCCCGCATCTTCTTCAAGATGGACACGTTCAATCCGGATTTTCTTCTTCTTGCCTTCCACTTCGATTTCAATCCAGCCATTAGATCCAACTGGGCGCTTATCTTGTGAGATTTGGAACGCTTTCGGATTGTCCGGATAGAAATAATGTTTCCGGTCAAAGTTCATCACCGGAGCGATCTCACAGTTCAATGCCATAGATGCTTTCATTCCAAAGTCAATTGCCCGTTTATTCATGGTAGGCAATGTACCTGGATATGCCAAATCGGTCACATGAATGTTCATGTTCGGGTCTGCACCAAAATGGGCAGGGGCCGGAGAGAAGATTTTTGTATCAGTTTTCAATTCTACGTGGACTTCAAGTCCGACAATTGTTTCAAAGTTCATCGGTTTTGTCCCTCCCCAACTAACGGAGTGCCCGCCTTGAAATCGGACGCTTGCTCAAAGGCATGCGCCACTTTGTAAAGCAATCCTTCTTCGAAGTGATTTCCGATAATTTGCAATCCAATCGGCAACCCTTCAGCAGCACCACACGGCACTGAGATGGCTGGTACGCCCGCCAAGTTTACCGGTACAGTTAAGATATCATTTGCATAGAGTGTTAACGGATCAAACAATGTTTTACCAATCTCATATGCTGTTGTCGCACTTGTCGGGCCGACAATGACATCATATTTTTGGAACAGTTCCGCGAAATCTTGCGCAATCAAGGAACGGACTTTTTGTGCCTTTACATAAACGTCTTCGTATTGGTTCGCACTCAATGCGTACGTTCCGTATAGAATCCGTTTCTTCACTTCTGGGCCAAACCCTTCGGAACGGGAACGGAAGTAAAGTTCTTCTAGGTTTTTCACATTTTCAGGACGGTAGCCGTAACGGATCCCGTCGAATCTTGCCAAGTTGGATGAAGCCTCGCCGCAAGCGATGACGTAATAAGTCGGCGCTCCGTATTTGGCATGTGGCAAATCGACTTCTTCGATAACAGCCCCAAGGGATTCAAGGACTTTCAAGGCGTCACGTACAGACGCTTTGACTGCTTCGTCCACACCTTCTCCTAAAAATTCTCTTGGAACGGCCACTTTCAACCCTTTAATGTCACCTGTCAACGCCTTGCGGTAATCAGGAACTTCTTTTGATGCAGAGGAGAAGTCACGGTGATCATTTCCTGCAATGACGTTAAGAAGCATAGCATTGTCTTCTACGTTGCGTGTCAATGGTCCGATTTGATCCAAGGAGGAAGCAAATGCGACAAGTCCATAACGGGATACACGTCCGTATGTCGGCTTCATGCCGACTACGCCACAAAATGCAGCTGGCTGGCGAACAGAGCCGCCTGTGTCAGTACCTAACGAAAATAGCGCTTCGCCCGATGCAACCGCTGCAGCAGAACCGCCGGAAGAACCGCCCGGGACGTACTTCAGATTCCAAGGATTATGAGTCACTTGAAAAGCGGAATGTTCCGTCGTCGAACCCATAGCAAATTCATCCATGTTCAATTTGCCCAGGGTCACCATACCGGCCTCTTTCACTCGTTCCACTACATGTGCATCATAGACTGGTACGAAGTCTTCCAACATTTTACTCGCACAAGTTGTTTTCGTGCCTTTTGTAACGATGTTATCTTTAATGCCGATCGGCAATCCGAATAACGGACCCCGTTGCTCTAGCGGGACGTTGTCCAATTGGTCCGCCTGCGCCTTCGCTTCCTGTTCCGTAACCGTCAAAAATGCTTGTACATCCCCTTCGACATCCGCAATCCGGCTGAATGCGTCCTCGGTGATTTCTTTGACGGAGACTTCACGATTATGTAATAGCTGTTGAAGCTCTGTTGCCGTTTTAGAAAATAAGGTCATCGGTTTCCCTCCTATCAATTGCGCCCTAGCGTGTTCTTGTCTCAAAGTGAAAATCAGCAAATCCTGCTGATACTCTACTACAGAGCAGCACTCATTTGATTTGGAACATTCTTCGCTGCAGGCTTTAGACCGACTATGAGTCAGCCATCCAGGCGCTGCCTGCAATTATTTGCAAACATCCCTGAGTTTGTTTTACTTAAAAGCCATTAGGGTCATGAAAGGATATTCGGAACTTTAATCATTCCATCTTCATGTTCCTTCACGCTGGCCAACATATCTTCTCGATTTAAAATGTCTGTCGGAACGTCTTCGCGAAGAACATTCACTTGATGCAGCGGATGTGTCATTGGCTGAACATTCGCTGTATCGACTTCTTCAAATCTTTCCGCGAATTTGTCCAATTCACTTAGCAGCTCAGCATATTGCTCGGCTTCTTCATCGCTGAATCCGATCCGCGCAAAATTTGCGAAATAAAATACGTCATCTTTTGTAAATTGGTGAGTCATTTGCTCGCCTCCTCTGTATCATATTGTACGATTAATCTTATCACCTAACAACATCGTTGAAAAGCGGCTCCTTATGTAGTGTAACCGAATTTCGCAGGAGTCGTACAAGCAGTTGAAATTATTTCGATGATTCATTGCAAAAAAAGAATTAGGATGGTGCATTTCACACCATCCGAAAAAGTAAATGACCCCTTTTGAACAGCGCAGCAGCTCCGCCTTATAAAGATTCTCTACACTCGTTCTCTCAAGGCTGTCATTTCAAAGGTCAATACCCATAAATATGAACAAACGGTTCTTCCCCTGCATCCTTGACGATTAACGCCTCTGGGCCATTCACCGATGTGATGCTCACTTCTACATTCAGGTTCGCGAAATACGTATTGATGAGGGACGTCAAATATTGAGTGAAACCGATTGTTTCGCTCGTGCCGAAAAACTGAATCGGGATTTCAATTCGCAGTGATTCATATTGGTCATCGCGAAAATGTGCTGTCCCAATCACATTGACAAAGCTAGGAAAATACTTATCAATATCCTGTTTGAATTTGCTGAAGGTATTATTGATATCCCGATAATTTGTTAGGGAAGAAGGTGCTGGAAGCGTGACATACTTTTCGTTCACTTCTTTCCATCCAGAAGCGGCTGTTTTCCCTTTATCGGCATAGGCAGTCGCAAAGTATGTGCCGGGGACGATGGAACTTCTGCTTTCCTGCTTGAATAACCCGATGACAATAGGTATGTCCGAAAGCCCTTCTTTCGCCCGTAATCGGCTTACAATCTCATCGGCCATTTTCATGCCTTCCTTTTGCAATTTGTCATCCGGGATGCGGGTTTCTGTGCCATCCCTAGAGTAATAAATTGAATTAAGAGCCAGGCCGATCGATATTCCAGATAGCCGGACCTTATTTTCTCCTGACTTCTGTAAATAATTCTGCTCCACGATATGCGCTAAATAGATCGGAGCCTGTTCGGCCACCTCTTCCGCACTGGCCCCTTTTGGTGCACCCGGTGGATTCAGGCCTTCGTCATTGTCACTTTTACGCGCCAGCCATTTGCTGGCCGTCTCTTTATCGATGTATTGTCCTTCCTGAAAGAAGTACTTGTCCGTGTCGAAATGCCGTGTGGATAGGCGCAGCAAGCCCTCCTCAGCTTCTTTCATATCATATTTCGTGTGCAGATTGCTGACGACCATTCCGCGGCTGGCACTTTGTTTAAACGGCACGAATGTCCTATAAAATTCATCCTTCAACTGAACATCCGGAATGATGACAGTTTCTTGCGCCTTCTCTTCATTCTCCTGGATGACCTCATCCTTTTCCGGTGCAAATGAAGGAAGGCAGCCTCCGAGGAAGAGCACGGCGGCTACTCCTGGTGCTACCCATATCCTTTTCATTACGTATTACTCCTTTTCGCCAAGCGATTCGATTAATTGTTCTTCATTCCAAACCGGAACACCGAGTTCCTGGGCTTTAGCCAGCTTCGATCCGGCATCTTCGCCTGCAATGACCAAATCTGTCTTCTTGCTGACACTGCCGCTGACGTTGCCGCCGAGCGCTTCAATCTTCTCTTTCGCCTCATTCCGCGTCAAGATGGAAAGTTTTCCAGTCAGCACGACGGTTTTGCCTGAGAATGGGCTATCGGTCGGTAATTCTTCGCGCGTTCTGCCTTTGTATGTGATGTTAACACCATACGATTTCAATTTCGCGATTACTTCCAGCACATCTTCATTTTGAAAATAGGTCGTAACGGCATCCGCTACTTTGTCACCTATTTCATGGATAGCGGTAAGTTGTTCTGCTTCCGCTTCCATCAAACGGTCGATCGTCCCGAATTCTTCCGATAAGATGTGTGCCGCCTTTTCTCCGACATGACGGATTCCTAGGCCGAATAGTAATTTTTCGAGCGAGTTTCCTTTTGACACTTCGATCGCTGACAATAAATTGCTGGCGGATTTTTCTCCCATTCGCTCGAGCGCAAGCAGCTGGTCCTTTGTAAGCGTATAAAGATCAGAGACATCCTGAACGAGGCCAGCTGTATACAATTGATTGACGACCCGCTCTCCAATGCCTTCAATATTCATCGCATTACGCGAAACGAAATGGATGAGCGCTTCCTTCATTTGAGCCGGACATTGCGGATTGACGCAACGAAGCGCCACTTCCCCTTCGATCCGTACGAGCGTAGAATCGCAAACAGGGCAAGATTCCGGCATTTCAAACGGTTTTTCATCGCCTGTCCGTTCCTGTTCAATGACGCTGACGACCTCCGGAATAATGTCCCCCGCTTTTCTGATGATCACCTTATCCCCGATTCGAATATCCTTTTCTTTAATCAGATCTTCGTTGTGCAAGGAAGCGCGTCCGACTGTCGTTCCGGCTACACGGACTGGCACGAGAATGGCTGTTGGCGTGACGACACCCGTCCGTCCCACGCTCAGTTCGATGTCTGTTAATGTCGTAACGACTTCCTCTGCCGGGAACTTATAAGCTGTCGCCCAGCGCGGGCTCTTTGCTGTAAATCCTAACTGTTCCTGATCTTCAAATCGGTCCACTTTAATGACGATGCCATCGATTTCGTACTCGAGATCTTGCCGCCTCTCTTTCCATCCATCAATGAACTCGATCACTTCTTCAATGGATTTGCATCTTTTGCTCTCCTGATTCGTCTCGAATCCAAGCGTGTGCAAATAATCAAGCGAATCGGAGTGGCTGTCCTGTCCATAGGCACTGCCATCTCCGCCGATTCCATAGATGAAAACAGACAAGTTGCGGCTCGCCGCAATTTTCGGATCGAGCTGGCGCAAAGAACCGGCTGCTGCATTTCGTGGATTAGCAAATGGTTCTTCCCCGTTTTCATCCCGTTTTGCGTTAAGCTTCACGAATGAACTTTTCGGCATATATGCCTCACCGCGGACTTCGATTGTTACAGGTTGTGATAATCCCAATGGAATCGTCCTGATTGTCCGTAAGTTGGCTGTAATATCCTCACCGATTGTCCCATCACCTCGGGTAGAGCCCTGTACGAACTTTCCATCCTCATATTTCAAGGACACGGCCAAGCCATCTATTTTCAATTCGCAAATATAGGAGACTGTTTCTTGTCCAAGTCCTGATCGTACACGCCGGTCAAAATCTCGGATGTCTTCTTCATTGAACACATTCGATAGACTGAGCATCGGATGTTCATGAACGACTTTTCCGAAACCGGATAATATGTCCCCGCCTACCCGTTGTGTCGGGGAGTTCGGGTAGATCAAATCCGGATGTTCCGTTTCAATTGCGATCAATTCCTGCATCAGCTGATCATATACGGAATCCGGCACAACCGGCTTATCCAGAACATAATAGGCATGGCCATATTCTTGAAGGAGCTTGTTCAGTTCTTTCACCCGTTGCTCCATTACATGACGATCCATCGTTTCCACTCCTCCATTACGCCTTTTCTATCGGTGCGAATTTCGCTAATAATCGTTTGATCCCGACCGGATCCGGAAATGCGATATCCAGCTCCGTGTCATCTGCCGTTCCCCGAACACTGACCACCATGCCAGTGCCCCACTTCTTATGAACGGCTTTGTCTCCTGCCTTCCAGCCCATTTTCTCGCCGCCGCTCGATTGGTACACCGGCTTCTTGACCGCTGGACGCATAGGGGCTGCGGAGCGAGCAAATGCATTTCCGACCGTGAAGCCCGAATCGTTGGAAATAACTTCGGTGACCGCTTCTGAAATTTCATTTAAGAAACGGGACGGATTATTGTAGCTGGAGCGACCGAATAATGTCCGGTACGCCGCGCTCGTCAAATATAACTTTTGCTCCGCCCGCGTAATTGCGACATAAGCAAGGCGACGCTCCTCTTCCATTTCCTCTTCATCGGCAATCGATCTTGCATGAGGAAACACATTCTCTTCCATTCCGATGACAAAAACGACAGGGAACTCAAGCCCTTTTGCAGCATGCATCGTCATTAGGACGATTTTCTCGTTGGACTGGTTCTCTTCTTTATCCAGTGAATCAATATCCGCAATGAGTGCCAGGTCTGTCAGGAATGCGACGAGGGAACGATCTCCGTTTTCCTCCTCAGCCCGCTTCTCGAATGCCTCCGTAACTGAGAGGAACTCTTCAATATTCTCCAAGCGGCTCTCCGCTTCAATCGTCTTTTCCCTTTCGAGCATTGCACGGTAACCTGTTTTGTCCAGCACCTGCTCGACAAGTTCCGAGACGGATAAGTATTCCTGCATTTGCGTGAAACCTGCAATCAATTCTCTGAACTTCACAGCTTCATTGGCGGCGCGCGCCGTTAAGCCCATGAAGTGGACCTCCTGCATGGCATCGAAAATGGACCGGTCGTTTTCAATTGCAAACCGCGCCATCCGTTCAAATGACGTTGCTCCGATGCTTCGCTTCGGCTCATTGATAATTCTTGCCAATGCCAAATCGTCATCATTATTTGCAATCAACCGCAAGTACGCCAGCAAATCTTTGATCTCTTTTCGGTCATAGAACTTCGTGCCGCCGACAATGGTGTATTCCATGTTTGATTTGACGAGGAATTCCTCCATGACCCGCGATTGTGCATTTGTCCGGTACAAAATGGCGAATTTGTCGAGTGTCAGATTTTCTTTTTCTTTCAGATCGATGATTGTCCGGACGACAAACTGGGCCTCGTCCTTCTCATCATTCGCTTTATAAATATAAATCGAATCGCCTTCATCGTTTTCAGTGCGCAATGTTTTATCGTAGCGGCTGCGGTTGTTTTGAATGACATCGTTTGCGGCCTTTAGAATGCGTTTCGTCGATCTGTAGTTTTGTTCCAGCATGATGACTGTCGCATCCGGGTAGTCCTTTTCAAAAGAAAGGATATTTCCGATATCCGCTCCCCGCCATCTATAAATGGATTGGTCTGAATCCCCGACAACGCAAAGATTCCGGAACTTGGATGCCAGCATGTTGACGAGACGGTATTGCGCATTGTTCGTATCTTGGTATTCATCCACATGAATGTATTGGAATTTGTTTTGATAATAGTCGAGGACTTCTGGGACTCTTTCAAACAATTTGAGGGTCATCATAATCAAATCATCAAAATCGAGCGACTGATTTTGGCGCAGCTTTTTGGAGTAGCCTTCATAGACATCGGCCACTATTTTTTCGTACGGATTGAATGAATTGATTTGCCCTTTGAACGTTTCGGCATCAATGCATTCATTTTTCGCGGAGCTAATTGCGTTTAGCATGGAACGCGGATCATATTGCTTTGGATCAATATTTCGTTCTTTTAAGACGTTTTTAATGACCGTCAGCTGATCCGAGGCATCGAGAATGGAAAAAGATTTGGAGATGCCGATCCGGTCGATATCACGGCGTAAAATCCGTACGCACATCGAGTGGAACGTGGAGACCCACATCCGTTCACCCGAGCCTGCACCAAGCAGACCGTCGATCCGCTCACGCATTTCACGCGCTGCTTTATTTGTAAATGTAATGGCGAGTATGTTGGAAGGATAAACGTCCTTCTCCACAACGAGATACGCAATCCGATGCGTCAGCACGCGCGTCTTTCCAGAACCTGCCCCCGCCATGATAAGCAATGGCCCTTCCGTCTTCTTGACGGCCCGCGCTTGCTCCGGATTCATGCCGTCCAGCAGATTTTGAGCGATTCTATTCATTTCATCCACACCTTTCGAGGAACATCTGTTCTTCATTATACATCGTTTTATCCTTCATGGGGCGTTTTCTTGACAGCTTCCACTGTCTCAAGTGCAGCATCCAAGTTTTCGTAGAGGACATTGCCAACGATGACCGTATGAGCGTATGCAGCCATTTGGCTCGCCTGCTCTGCATTTTTGATCCCGCCGCCGTAAAAGAGCCGTGTCGATTCCAGAATTCTGGAGACAGAACGCACTACGTCTGGATTGCCGAAAGTTCCGCTATATTCCAAATAAAAGACGGGCATATGAAAGAGATGCTCTGCCATGCGGGCATACGCAATGACATCGTCTTCATCTGGAATCGCAGAGATGCCCGTCAGCTCAGCTGCTTTGCATTCGGGATTCATGATGCAATAGCCTTCTGTCAGAATCTCATCCCAATTCATCATGTGGCCATATTCGCGCAGCGCCGCATGATGGATGCCATTGATCCATTCCGCTTTCGTGGAGTTCAGCACAGTGGGGATAAAATAATAATCAAATCCCGGTGTTACTGAATCGACTGTCGACACTTCAAGTGCGACCGGAACGGAATAGCGCCTGATTCTTGCGAGCAAATCCAACACATTCTCCAATGTCACATGATCGGTGCCCCCGACAATAAGACCGTCTGTACCTGATTCCGCAATCCACTCTAATTGTTCGTCCGTCACCGATTTCGCGGGATCCAGCTTAAAGGCATGTCGCCAAGTTCTATAATCCATGTTCAACCACCTTGTCCCTTTATGTACGTTCTTTTAGTATACCAAAAAAAAGGACGGAATCCTCGCTCCGTCCTTTCAAAAAATGTTATTCAGTTGATGTGACTTGCCTTATTTGCCGCTTTCGTCGCCATCTTCCAATTCAGGATAAAGGCGTCCCAAAACCGTATTGTAGCCGTCCGACCCATAATCAACACAACGACGGACCCTCGAAATGGTTGCAGTGCTCGCTCCCGTTTCACTTTGAATCCGGTCATAGGTTCTTTTCAGCTTCAGCATATGGGCCACTTCCAGCCGCTGCGCCATTGACTGAATTTCACTCATTGTACAGAGATCATCGAAAAAGGAGTAGCATTCTTCTAGATCCTTCAGTTCCAAAATCGCCTTGAACAGCTGGTCTGTCTGTGGACCGCGTATTTTATCGATTTGCAAATTGTCTCCCCCGTTTCAATCGATTTTTTTCTGTGCCAATCAATCCATAAGCGATCTGCTTACGGCGTATAGGTGACAGCTTTTGCGATTCCCGATGTGGTTGGAACGATGTTAATCCATGTTTTACCAGGCACCAACTCAACTGGCACCCCATTTTCAACTGGCGTCAGGAAACCGTCAATATTTTTCCATTCAATCTCTTTTACAATCCCCGCTTGGAATAAAATCGCTTTGCCGCCCGCTTCCAAATCGACCGCCTGTCTTCCGACACTGTCAATCGTCCGGTGCGGCGCTTCGAATACGAGGACGTTTGATACGTCGACTTCTTCTCCATTTTCCTTATCAATCGTAACGGATCCTTTTACAGAGCGTTTGTACGTCCCCTCTTCAGGCTGGTACGTAAACGTGCTGATAAAGTCCTGATTGGAACTGAAACGCACGACAAGTTCCGATGCGGTATCTCCTATTTTAGCACTTTCAATAGAATCGTGGAACGCATAGGAAGGCATCTTCTCGATGGATTCATGTCCGCTCATTTTATCCATGGCTTCGACAATATGCTCTCCTGAAATATAGGAATTGTGCGGTGCGCGCCGTTCCTTGGATCGCTTGAATAGTGTTCCATCATACTGCATGCCATTCACATGATCGACATAACGGCTGGTTAGCAATTTTTGCGCATCCGGGCTATAACCGTGCGCAATATAGAAGGCGTCCATCCCTTTCGCCATGTAAATGAAATAATCGCGTGCACTGCGGATCGGCCCGACCTGCTCCGGCAATTCACTTTGGAATAAAGCCAGATACCTTGTCACATTTCCTTCGGCCAAAAATTCAAAAATCATATCTGCTTCGCTGATTCCGGATTGCGGCCTTGCCAGCGGATGGTTGTTGATCGTTGCCAAAATGGGACGGCGCCATTGTTTTTCTTCCTGCAATTCACCTGTAAACGGAGACTGGTACAGCAAAGCTCCTTCCGCATCCTCATCCGGCTCTTCCACCGCATCTTCATCCTGAATCACTTCTTCTTCCACATCGCTTGGTTCTGGCTGCTCCGCTTCTACTTTATCTTTTTTTGAGCAAGCGGAGACAATCAACAGCATAAAAGCCGCCATGAACAACAGCCATATTCTCTTTTTCCCTTTCATCATTGCCTCCTATCTTCCGGTAGCCGGAAAGATCACATTATTTTTCAATACATTGAATAACCCGTTTTGCGTAACCCTGACATATGGCAAATGGGTCGATTGCAAAAATAGGAATGTATACACTGCATCCCCGAAACAATAGCCCCGCTCTGCAAGTGCATCCTTCAATTCTTTCTCTTGGCTGATCAATACGTCTACATTTTCTGCAGATAACCCTCCGCCAATCGGCAGCGGAAGGGATGCGGCAACTTGTCCATCTTCGATGAGTACCATGCCGCCTCGCATCTTCTTCATTTCCATAAACGCTTGTAACATGGCTTTCTTGTCCTTCCCGATCAGGATGATATCTCCTGTGTTCGAATAGGAGGAAGCCATTCCTTGTATATGCGTCGCAAAACCTTTAATGAGCGTATTAACACGCCATTCTCCCTCACGATCTACTAGGATTAGGAAGCTTTCATCGTTGCCCATAGCTAGAACATCTGCAGTGACATCCAAATCTGATTGATATGGTTTGGTGATGACATCGTTCACCATTTCAATGCCCACTTGAGGAAATTCCTCAAAATCCTTTTCCGTTAAATCGAACGACGGGTTGAAATCAGGAATGACAGACCAATCCACTTTGTTGAAGTTGTACACCGGCTGATTGTCACGCAGCAGCCAAACGCCTTTTGACAACACATCGGTCGGAACCGGATTCGTTTCCTCTTCAAGGAAATTCAACGTTGCATACCTGCCTGTCGCAATAACTCCCTGTATATCATCGATTCCGTAATAGCGGGCGGCATTATAGGAAGCCATTAAATAGGCATCAACCGGGGAGACCCCCGCATCGAGCGCTGCCTGTATGCACTTGTCCATCACGCCATCCACATGGAACGATGGGGTGGACCCGTCTGTCGTCATCATTAAGTGATCGAATACATCCCATTCTGCTTCCACAATATCACGCAGCATGACAGGAAGATCCGGACGAATCGAGGAATGGCGAAGCGTCACGGCATAACCTTGCAGTAAACGCCGTTCCACTTCCTCGGCTGTCATTGCTTCATGATCGCCATCTGTACCGAGCAGCTTCATGCGGGCTAATGTCCTGTCCGAAGCGCCCGGGAAATGGCCTTCGATTTTTTTTCCTGCCTGCTTGGCCGCATCCATTGCTTCCAACATCGCTTGGTCGCCATTCAGCAATCGTGGCCACCCAGTCAATTCCCCTCCCATGAGGACATCTTTTCGCGCAATCCATTCCTTTATATCATGTATGTTGAAAACCTCTTTTTCATGCCGCAGCACAGTCTGCGAATCAAAACGGGCCCACCAGTAAAACGTAAAAGGCAGCTCATTTAATTGGGCCATGACCTTGAAAGCCTTTTCATTGCCGAGCATCATGAAAAAAGTTAAATTATCCGCCAGGAATGTCGTCGTCCCGAGCCGGCCTGCATATTGGGCAAACGTTTCCGGATTGTACAGCTGGAACGGATGGACGTGAGGCTCGATATAACCGGGCACGATTCGTTTCCCCGTAGCATCAACGATTTCTGTATCTTCAAGCTGGACAGGCATTTTCGGTCCTGTGTAAATAATTCGGTCCTCTGAGATCCAAATATTCCCGATCACCCATTTCTTCATTATAGAATGCAAATAGGTTGCGTTCTGAATGACCAGTGTCGGTGCCTTTTTGCCATCAATGATTTCAATCTGTTCAAAAATTTCTTTTTGGTTCCACATCCTATTGGTCCCCTTTTTCAAAATAGTGCTGTTTTTATCGTAGCATAGCAGTCTCTTGAAACATAGAGCGTTCTTGTATTTATTCTAGAAATTTGAAGGAAATGGGAGACTCGGGGCGAAGTGTACTAGACTGGCAAACGCCGGACTTATGAAAGCAAAGGAGTAGGAGACAGATGGAATTCAACCATGAGATGGCTACCGAATATGACCGGGGCATCCGCAGAACCTTCCCCGCCTATGAGGCCATGTTTAAAATGACCCGAGCCTACTTGTATCATGCAGTCGGACCTAATGCTGAAATCCTCCTCGCTGGAGCAGGAGGAGGCAATGAACTGGAGTTTTTCGGCCCGCCGCATCCGAATTGGCGGTTCACAGCCGTCGATCCTTCCCGTGATATGCTTGAACTGGCAGCTCGCAAAGCAACAGCTCTCGGACTCTCGGAACGCATTCGCTTTGTCGAAGGGACAGTGGATAACGTAAAGGATTTTAAACTTTTCGATGCAGCGACCTGTCTGCTTGTCCTTCATTTTATTCAGGATGAACAGGAAAAAGAAGAGTTGCTCCGATCCATACGGAAACGGTTAAAGCCCGGGGCGCCTTTCATCCTGGCTGCCATGTACCGGCAAGGACCTGATGACGAGTTCGACAGACTGGTGAATCTTTGGAAAGTATATTGGCTGGAGACGACGGGACTATCAAAAGAAGAAGTCGATACGATGGAGGAAAATGTGCGGTCTCTCTCCTTTCTTACTGAAGAGGCCTTGAGGGATTTATTACATAAAACAGGATTTAGCACACCGACAAAGTTTTTGCAGAATACTTTTTTCGGTTGCTGGATATGTCATGCTGGCCAGGCCTGAAAGGAATGATTTGCGAATAAATGGATACCCTACCTAACAGCACCTGTTAGATAGGAGTGAAGGAAAATGGGTCCGTCTTCGGAAAACCAGCAGCCGCCTGAGCTGCTGCTACAACTGGCACACCAGCTTTCCCCAACCAAGGACATTGTACAAAAAACATTGCAAGTGGAAGGAAAGGCCGCTCATCTGCTCTATTTAAAGAGTGCTGTAGATCGTATTGTGCTGCAGAAAACAATTATTCAACCTTTTTTCCAAGTTACTTCTTTAGATGATTATGCGAGTTACCTAAATTCCACCCCCAATCAAACAGAAATGGCCGATGAGCAAACTGTTCTCGTCGATTTGACAAAAGGGAATGTCCTCGTTGCGGTCGAGCACCGCTTCTTCCTGCTCGAAGTTCGGAGAGTCGGTTTCAATGAAGTGCAACAAATCACATTGGAGCCGACCATCCACGGAGCACAATTAGGCCTTAGCGAAAGTCTGGAAACAAGTCTCAATGTTATCAGGCAACGATACCACAAGCCTTCTCTCATTTTTGACACCATGCAGTTAAAAGACCAATCTAATCGTTCGATCGCGCTTGTATACGATAAAATTACAGTGAATCCACGAGCTCTCCAATTAATAAAGAAAAGGCTGGACAATTTAGATTTCCCTCTTATTTTATCTTCCGGCGATTTGCAATTATATTTGAACGGAACTAAAAAATCATTGTTTCCCGCTTGTCTGTTGACAGAGCGCCCCGATCGGCTTGTCTATAATATTTCTGCGGGAAAAATCATTATCATTGTAGATGGCAGCCCTCATGCCGTCATCGCGCCTGTCGTTTTTTTCGACTTCATGGTCTCTATGGAGGATTTATATCACGGCTACTGGATTTCCATCCTGACCATCATTCTCCGGTATGCCGGATTATTAGCTTGTGTCATACTGCCGGCACTCTATGTAGGTATCACTTCATATACTCCAGATGTATTTCGTACGGAACTCGCCTTGACAGTGGCGGCCAGCCGGATCGGTGTTCCATATCCCTCTTTTATGGAAGTTTTTTTCATGCTGTTATTTATTGAATTTCTGACAGAAGCGAGCATCCGCCTCCCAAGCCCTATTAGTGCGACGGCAACGACAGTTGGAGGTCTGATTCTTGGAACCGCTGCAGTAGAAGCTGCCTTGACATCTAACATTATGATCATTGTCGTATCACTTGTTGCCGTTTCCACCTTTGTCATACCGATCAATGAACTCGGTTTCGCAGTAAGAGGATTACGCTTTATCCTGCTGATCTACACTACGTTCTTCGGACTTGCAGGACTTGCCATCGGATTGCTTGGAATCGTGCTTTTCCTAGCCAACAAGGACAGTTTCGGCGAATCCTATTTAAAGTTTGGCTGGAGAAAAAGGAAAAAAGAATTCAGGACTGGTGAAGGATGAATCGATTTCTTTATTATCTCATCCTGCTGAATATGGTTGTGAATATCGTCGTGGAAGTGCCTAAAATTTTGATTGATCACAGCCATCGGGGAGCCATCACCTCCATGCTTCTTGCCCTGGTCATTGGTGTGTCGTTCAACTGGATTATCATTAAGCTATTTAAAGAACATCCCGGACGAAGCTTGCCGGAGCTTCTCCACGACTATGTTCCAAATTGGATCAGCAAACCGATCCTCCTCTATTTCGCGTTCATTTGGTTTTTTGCTGGGTTTCTGTCCATCGCCGCCTTCACCTTTCTGCTGAAACGGTTTTTAACACCTGAAATGTCTACGTATATCATTATTTCTACTTTTGTTTTTCTTATTTCGTATGGCATCTTGATGAAGACCCAGAGCCTGTTGAATTCAGTTGAATTAATACTCGTCTTAAATTTACCAATTGTCATCTTCCTGATCGCAAAAGTTTATACTGATCGCTCGATGGAGTGGGACTATGTGAAGGTTGCCCTGACGTATGCAAATAACCCGCCCGACTATTCGGCTGTGACGGCAGCGATATATCCGCTGCTCGGCATTGTGAATATTATTATTTTCAACCGTCACATATTAGAAAAAGTAGATATGAGAATGAAGCAATTTCTCATTATTCTTTTGGCTGGAGCCGCAACATTATTCACGTCCTATTTTATACCTCTCGGTTATATCGGTTTTGGCGTATCTGAAAATGTTCAATATCCCTGGATTCTGACAAGTGATTCCATTCGGTTGAAATATGGTTTGATTGAACGCTTTATCTTCATTTTCCTTCTCATTTTCCTATCGCTGAGCTTTTTGAATACGACAATCCATTGGCATGTCGCACAGAAGTTGTTGGATTCTTTTCATCGGACGAAAAAATTGATCATCAATGAGAAGGACTACAACCCATATGTTTGGATAGTTGTTTTCTGGGTGATCACCTTCATTGGGATCGGCCGCATGACAGAGTATCAGCTGTTCCTGTACGGAAAGTATTTCTTTAATCAGCAGCCTCTCTTTGCAGTGGTGTTGATTGGTTCTCTCATGCTAATCAAACGAGGTGCTAAGAAAAAATGGAAGCAGCCAGCCGAATCAAACTAGTATTCTTATCGATACTGCTGCTATGCAGTTTAATTTTATCCGCCTGCGCCTTCAAGGACATTGACCGGCGGCTATTTGTATCGGTAATTGGCATCGACCCAGCTGAGAAAATCGAAAACGGATTCAAAGTGACGTTGAAAATCGCTATTCCATTCGGTGCCATTAAACAATCCTCTCGGCCGACTTTCGCCTATTTGTCCGAAGAAGGAGAGACAGTTGGAGAAGCGATTCGGATGCTGGAAACTCATGTAGATAAAGTTTTGGAATTAGGGCATATGAAAACCATCGTCATCAACGAGGAATTGCTGAAGGATGATCTGGAGGAATTTATGAACTTTTTCGTCCGCCGTGGAGATGTCCAAATGATCGCCTATGTCACGGCTGCCAGGCCCTCTGCGGAAACGATCTTAAAGGTGGAACCAAACACCGAGGCTCCCGCCTCCATCTCATTCTTCAACTTTTTTGGAGAAACAGGAACCGATAGCCCCTTCATTGTGACGACGTATCTATTCGAATTCAGGCGTGACTATTTTGCGAAAGGGATTGATCCTGTCCTACCGATCATGGAGACGAATAAGGATCATACTGAGCTGATCGTAAACAAATCCCTTGTCATCGGAAAGAAGGGAAAAACGCTGGAGCTTGATTCAATTATGACGAAATACTACAACTCACTCGTTCACAAGGCGTCCGGTTTCTCGTATAAGATTCAGCAGGATGGGCTGCATTTATTATTAAATCTCGATGTCGTGAAAATGCACTATAAGATTCTTTCTGAAGAAGGAAGACCCACAAAGATCGTCATGCACATTATGAAAAGCGGGGTAGTCGGAGAATCCAACAAGCCTTTATCACCTAAAAAGCTGTCGGAATATGACAAGCTTGCAGAGGATGCCATGACAAAGAAGGTACGCCATTTGTTGCTTTACTTGCAAGAAGAGAACCTGGATCCCTTTGGCTTTGGGTTGCGTTATCGGGCATCGAAGCTACATTCAGCAGATCCATACAAAGCTTGGGAGGAAGCCTATCCCGAAATTGACTTTGATATCATTATGAAAGTGGAATTAAAGAGTACAGGTGTTACAGAATAATAAACAGGAGAGGAAATCCATCTTGCTGATTTCCTCTCCTGTTTTTGTATGTTATTTATTAGCAGGCAGGACCGTACGCCAGCCGATGTCTGTCCGATAGAAAAAGCCATTCCATTCGTGCTCTGCTAATGTCTTGTATACTTCTTCCTGAGCTTCCTTCAATGTATCCGCTCTCGCGGCAACCAACAACACCCTGCCTCCGTTGCCGACAAAGGCATCTCCAGCAAGCTTAGTTCCCGCGTGAAAGACAACTGCCCCATCTTTATCTATGTTCGATAAATCCGGCAAATTGGCACCTTTTTGTACCTCGCCCGGATAACCGTCCGAAGCGATGACCACACCGAGCATCGCCTGCTCATTCCATTTCAACTCATACTCTTTCTCTGCCATCAAGGCACTCATGAATTCCCCGAAATCCGAATCCATACGAGGAAGGACGACTTGCGTTTCCGGATCCCCGAAACGTGCGTTGAATTCAATTACCTTTGGTCCTTCCTTCGTCAATATTAACCCAGCATAGAGGATGCCAGTAAAAGGCTTCCCTTCCTGTGCCATCGCTTCGACCGTCGGAATGACCACTTGATCATAGGCCGTTTCAATTACGTCGGGGCTTATCTGAGGAACAGGGGAATACGCACCCATCCCGCCAGTATTCGGCCCATTATCGCCGTCGAACACACGCTTATGATCTTGCGCAATCGGCATGGGATAGATCTTGCCGGCATGGACAAACGACATGAAGGAAAACTCTTCCCCTTCCAAAAATTCCTCAATGACAATCCGTGAAGAGGAGTCACCGAATTTTTGATTCCCAATCATATCGTCTACCGCTTCGAGCGCCTCTTCCAGCGTCATCGCTACGACGACCCCTTTTCCGGCTGCTAACCCATCCGCTTTAATGACAATCGGTGCTCCCTGCTCGCGAATAAAATCTTTTGCCTGATCCGCATCCGTGAATGTACCGTAGGAAGCGGTTGGAATGTCATATCGTTTCATCAGCTCCTTGGCAAAGGACTTACTCCCTTCCAGCTGGGCTGCTGCCTGTGTCGGCCCGAAAATGGACAGTCCTCTATCCATGAAGTAATCCACAATACCTTCCGCGAGAGGCTGCTCTGGTCCGACGAATGTCAGGCCGATCTGATTGTCTCGAGCAAAGTCCGCCAGACGATCAAACTCAAGAACGCCAATCGGCACACATGTCACTTCCTGCTTCATTCCATCATTGCCAGGAGCGACAAACACTTCAGAAACAGATGGAGAGTTGGCAAACTGCCGGGCAATGGCGTGCTCGCGCCCCCCGCTTCCGATTACAAGTACTTTCATTCACGCTTCCTCCTCAATGTTTAAAATGCCGGATGCCCGTGAATACCATCGCGATCCCGTATTCATTCGCTTTACGGATGGAATCTTCATCTTTCACCGATCCGCCCGGCTGAATAATTGCGGTGATTCCTGCCTTGGCAGCTGCTTCGACTGTATCGTCCATTGGGAAAAACGCATCCGAGGCGAGTGCGGCGCCCTTTGCAAGCTCGCCTGCTTGTGTCAGTGCGATTTGGGCAGCACCGACGCGATTCATTTGGCCTGCTCCGACGCCAAGAGTTCTGTCGGGATCAGCAATGACAATCGCATTGGATTTCACATGTTTCACAACCGCCCAGCCCATTCTCATAGCTGCCCATTCCGCTTCCGTCGGTTCCCGATCTGTCGCAACCCGGATGTCTGCATCGTCAAAGCCGAGTGCATCCGGTTCCTGCATGAGCAAGCCGCCTTCGACAGAGACTGTATTCCAAACGTCTTTTTTGGCTTGGTCAAATGGAATCGTCAATAGGCGTACATTCTTCTTTTTCGTCAGCGTAGTGATCGCCTCATTCGTAAACGAAGGAGCGATGATAATTTCGAGAAAAATTCCAGCTAGCTGCGTCGCTGTCTCTTCATCCACTTCACGATTCAGCGCCACAATGCCCCCAAAGATGGAAACGGGATCTGCTTCGTAAGCTTTCGTGAACGCTGTGGCGATTGAATCGCCAGTGCCCACTCCACATGGATTCATATGCTTTACAGCAACTGCGGCCGGACGATTGAATTCCTTCACAATCTGAATGGCTGCGTTGGCATCTTGGATATTGTTATAGGAGAGCTCTTTACCGTGCAATTGAGTGGCGTTGGCAATTGAAAAATCGGAACCGAGCGGACGGCTGTAAAAAGCTGCTTTCTGATGTGGGTTTTCCCCGTAACGGAGCGGCTGCTTTAATTCGTATGTATATGTCACCTGTTCCGGGAATTCTTCTCCAGCAAGTTCCGTTAAGTAACCTGAAATTAGCGCGTCGTACGCTGCGGTATGACGGAATACTTTTGCAGCAAGACGTCTTCTTGTTTCTTGTGTCGTTTCTCCCTTTGCCTGCAATTCTGAGAGAACTGCTTCATAATCTGCTGCATCCACTATAACCGTCACAAAAGCATGGTTTTTTGCGGAAGCTCGCAGCATTGCTGGACCACCGATATCGATGTTTTCAATCGCTTCTTCAACTGTCACGCCAGGTTTTGAAATCGTCTCTTTAAAAGGATAGAGATTCACACAGACAATATCGATCGGCTGAATGCCATGCTCCTCCATTTGAGCTACATGGCCCGAATCGTCCCGTTTCGCCAGGAGGCCTCCATGGATCATCGGGTTCAGCGTCTTTACGCGTCCTTCCATGATTTCCGGAAACCCGGTCACTTCATCGACAGCTGTCACTGCTACACCGTTCTCCTTTAAATGCTTCATCGTACCGCCAGTCGATAAGATTTCATATCCCAACGCTTCTAAGGATTGAGCAAACTCCAGAATCCCACTTTTATCCGAAACGCTTAGCAATGCGCGTTTTTTCACGAACTTCCCCTCCGTTTATATAAATAAAACCGGTGTGACACCGGTTTTTCTTTTCGTTAATCCAATCAATTCACTGCTTGCTGTCCTTCCCGCTGGAGAAGTTGTTGCAACACAGTTTTATATAATTCGTGTTCCACCGCATGGATCGCGAGGGCTGTCTGTTCTTTATCACCTTCCACGACATCGACAGCCTGCTGGGCAAGAATCGGCCCGGTGTCCATACCTTCATCTACCAAATGAACGGTGACGCCTGTCACTTTGACGCCATGGGCAACCGCTTGGCCAATGGCATCCTTCCCTGGGAATGAAGGAAGAAGGGATGGATGGATATTGAGAATGCGAGATGGATAGGCAGTTAACAAAGTTGGCCCAATCAGACGCATGTATCCTGCCAGGACAATCCAATCCACTCGTTCCTCCCGCAATGTATGGAGAATGGTTTCTTCGTACTGCTGCTTAGACGGAAATGCCTTCGGTTCGAATGCGACCACTCGCACACCCGCTTGTTTCGCCCGTTCCACGACAAATGCCGCCGGCCGGTCTGTAATGACAACAGCGATTTCCGCTGGCAGTTCCCCTTCTCTGCATGCGTTTTCCAGGGCGGCAAAGTTGCTGCCGCTGCCCGAAGCGAAGATGGCAATTCGTTGCTTACTCATTGATCTAAGCTCCCATCATGCTCCCCGTTGAACTGGACTCCATTGCCTTCCACGACCCGGCCGATGACATATGCCTCTTCCCCGTGTTCTGCTGCAATCTGGATGGCCCTCTTCGCCTGTTCAGCCGGTAGAGCTACAACGAAACCAATACCCATGTTGAAAACACTGTACAGATCGCGGTCTTCCAATTTGCCTTTTTCCTTTAGCATTTTAAACACTGGTAATACCGGCCAGGAACCGATATTGATTTCCACGCCGAACCCGTCCTTGAACATGCGCGGCAAATTCTCATAAAAGCCGCCGCCTGTAATATGGCCCATTGCATGAATATCGAGTTCTCCATGCATCTGCATGACCGGCTTTGCATAAATTTTCGTCGGTTCCAAAAGGGCTGTTCCGACTTTGCCGAGTTCTTCATACCCCGCAATATATTGATCCAGCTCATACCCTTGCTCATCCAGCACAATCTTACGCACGAGCGAATAGCCATTCGAATGAATTCCGCTGGAAGCAATCCCAACGAGGACATCACCCATTTCCACTTTATCGCCAGTTACAATATTGCTTTTCTCACAAGCACCGACTGCAAAGCCAGCTAAATCGTATTCATCGACATCATACAGCCCCGGCATCTCAGCCGTTTCACCGCCAATTAACGCAGCTCCCGCCTGAACACAGCCATCGGCGATCCCTTTGACAATCGCTTCCACCTTTTCGGGCACTGCTTTGCCAAGCGCAATATAATCGAGGAAATAAAGCGGCTCCGCTCCCTGTGCAACAATATCATTGACACACATGGCGACACAATCGATGCCGATCGTATCATGCCGATCCGCCAAAAACGCAAGCTTCAATTTTGTTCCTACGCCGTCAGTACCCGACACGAGAACAGGTTCCTTTAATTGTAATGCAGATAGATCGAACATCCCGCCAAAACCACCGAACGTTCCAGCTACTCCCGCACGCGCTGTACGTGCAACATGCGATTTCATCCGTTCCACCGACTCATAACCTGCCTCGATATTGACGCCAGCAGACTCATACGCCTTTGACATAGGTAAAGCCTCCTTATCGTACGATCTCTTTTTCATGCGGCAATACTGTATCCGCATAGATTTCAGTCGGGTACTCCCCAGTGAAGCAAGCCAAGCATTGGCCGCAATTTTTCATTTCATCGGAACGGCCAATTGCATTCAGCATGCCTTCTTTCGAGAGGAAGGTAAGCGAATCTGCACCAATCAGCTCCCGTATTTCCTCAACCGAACGTCCTGTTGCGATTAATTCCGAATCCGTGCTAATATCTACTCCGTAAAAACAGGGACTGACGAGCGGAGGAGCCGCGATAACGACATGGACCTCCGATGCGCCCGCTTCCTTCAGCATGTTGACGATCCGCTTCGATGTCGTTCCTCTGACGATCGAATCATCCACCATGACGACACGTTTTCCAGCAACGACTTGATGGACAGGAGAGAGCTTCATTTTCACGCCGCGTTCACGCATTGATTGGGTTGGCTGAATGAACGTCCTGCCGACATAACGGTTTTTGATTAACCCTAATTCGTATGGAATCCCACTCACTTCCGAGAAACCGATTGCGGCAGAAATGCTTGAATCGGGAACACCCGTCACTACATCTGCCTCAATACTCACTTCTCTGGCCAGCTGCTTGCCGCACCGCTTACGGGCCATATGAATATTGATCCCATCGATATCTGAATCGGGTCGCGAGAAATAAACATACTCCATGGAACAGATCGCGCGCTCCGTAGGTTCCGCATACTGATCTGAGTAACAGCCGCTATCATTGATAATGAGCAGCTCTCCCGGCATGACCGAGCGGACATGTTCGGCTCCAATCAAATCAAACGCGCATGTTTCCGAAGCGACCACCCAAGCACCCCCGAGCTTTCCAAGGGATAAAGGACGCAAACCGTTCGGATCCTGCGCCACCATCAGCCCTTCTTCCGTCAGGACAACGAATGCAAATGCACCTTTCAACATAGACAGCGCTTTTTTCACCCGATCACGCTGTGTCAGCGACCCGCTGCTACTTCGCTTGATCAGATGAGCCAGCACTTCCGTATCTGACGTCGTTTGAAAGATACTCCCCAGCTTTTCCAGGTTTTCTTTCAAATCTTTCGCATTAACCAAATTGCCGTTATGGGCAATCGCCATGCTGCCAGTAGTGGAACGGAAGACGAGCGGCTGGACGTTCTCCGCCCCTCGCCCTTCCTCCGTCGTATACCGTACCTGGCCAATGGCTGTACGCCCTGTCAAAGCTTTTAATTTGTCATCCGAAAATACCTCGTTTACAAGCCCTTCGCCTTTCACAACATGGAGCCCCTTGCCATCTTTCGTTACGATGCCGGCCCCTTCCTGTCCCCGGTGCTGAAGGGCATGAAGGCCATAGTACGTAATCTGCGCGGCATCTTCATGTCCCCAGATGCCGAATATGCCACATTCTTCGTTTAGGCCTCGCAATTCAGCAAGCATGGGATAGCCCCTTTCCAAGCGGAACGGAATTCTTCCACTGTCCCTTCGATCAACGAAGTGCCCGCTTCGTCTTGGATCACAATCTTTCCGTTATCTGTGACAGAACCGATAGTTACAGCATCCGCTACCACTTTTTCGAACGCTTCCGCATGCTCAGCTTTAACCGTTACTAGGAAACGAGATTGTGTTTCACTGAATAACGCACTCACAGCAGAGCCTGAAACTTTCACATCCGCGCCAAGATCTTTCGCATCAAATGCCTTCTCACAAAGAGCAACGGCAAGACCGCCTTCCGACAGATCCGTAGCTGACTGTACGAGTCCTCCTTGAATAGCGGAAAGCAATTCCTTCTGGCGTCGCGCTTCCACCGCCAAATCAATAGCTGGCGCTTTTCCTGAAATTTTCCCATCCAACATTTGTTGTAGCTCACTGCCTCCGAATTCGGTTGCTGTTTCGCCGATCAAATAAATGAGATCTCCTGCTTGTTTAAAAACAGTTGTCGTTACGTCTTCTAGATTGTGTACGATACCCACCATTCCGATTGTCGGAGTCGGATAAACAGGTACCCCATTCACTTCATTCGACATGGACACGTTACCGCCGATAATCGGTGAATTCAATGTGCGGCAAGCTTCTGATATGCCGTCCGCAGACTTTTCGATCTGCCAGAACACTTCCGGCTTATCCGGACTGCCAAAGTTCAAGCAATCTGTCGCAGCGATCGGTTCCGCACCCGAACAGACTAGATTTCGCGCCGCTTCCGCCACCGCAATCTTGCCGCCTGTTTCGGGATCCAAATAGATGTAACGTGAATTACAATCCGCAGTCATCGCAAGGCCCTTGTTCGTTCCGCGAACCCGGATAACACCAGCCGACGAGCCAGGTGCTACGACGGTATTTGTTCGTGCCTGCGTGTCAAATTGGTTATAAACCCACTCTTTTGAAGCAATTGTCGGACGCTGTAGCAAAGAGATAAGCGTTTCCTTCACATCCTTAACCGCAGGCTCCGCCCCTTCCATCACTTGGTACTCCTTAAAATAGGCCGGCTCTTCGGACTTTTTATGGTAGACTGGCGCATCTTCGGCAAGCGCATCGGCGGACACCTCCGCGACCACTTCTCCTTTATGGAAAAGTCGAAGCATCTTGTCGTCTGTTACTTTTCCGATGGCGACTGCTTCCAAGCCATACTTCGTGAACAGATCAATGATTTCCTGCTCACGTCCTTGCTTCACGACAACGAGCATGCGCTCTTGGGATTCAGAGAGCATCATCTCATACGGCGTCATACCTTCTTCTCGCTGTGGTACTAAATCTAGGTTCATTTCCACGCCGTAGCCCGCTTTGGAAGCCATTTCAGCTGAAGAAGAAGTCAGTCCAGCAGCCCCCATGTCCTGAATACCGATTAACGCATCCGATTTCACAAGTTCCAAGCAAGCTTCCATGAGAAGCTTCTCAAGATACGGGTCCCCCGCCTGCATAACCGGAAGTTCCGCCTTTGCCTCCACTTTCACTTCCGCGGAGGACATGGTCGCCCCGTTAATGCCATCTCTACCCGTTTTAGCGCCAACATACATCACTGTATTGCCGACTCCAGACGCCACACCTTTTTGGATATCTTCATGATTCAATAATCCGACTGCCATGGCGTTGACGAGAGGACGCTTGGAATAGCTGTTATCAAATTGAACTTCCCCTGCAATGGTCGGAATGCCGATGATATTTCCGTAACTTGCGATTCCAGCAACTGCTTCTTCGAATAGGTAACGGTCCCGTGCATCCGTCAAATCGCCAAAACGCATGGAATTGACAAGCGCGACTGGTCTGGCTCCCATAGAGAAGACGTCGCGGATAATGCCGCCTGCACCCGTAGCTGCTCCGATGAACGGTTCAATCGCAGATGGGGAGTTATGAGATTCAAGTTTAAATACGACCGCCTGGTTGTCTCCAATGTCGACTATGCCAGCCCCTTCGCCCGGTCCTTGCAATACGCGCGCACCCTCTGTCGGGAACTTCCGCAGGATGGGCTTGGAACTTTTATAGGAACAATGCTCCGACCACATAGCGGAAAACAAGCCTGTTTCAGTATAGTTCGGGAAACGTCCGATCATGGAGCAAGCCCGTTCGTATTCTTCTTCGGTCATTCCCAATTGAAGATACAATTTTTCCTCTTTGATTTGCTGCGCTGTCGGTTCATGCTTCGCTGACATGTTGTTCACTCCCGTTTTTCAAGATTGACTGGAATAAAGGCAGACCGTCCGTTCCTCCAATGATCTCTTCCACCGCCCGTTCAGGCAGCGGCATCATTCCCAGGACATTGCCCCGTTCATTCAAGACACCTGCGATCGCTTCTGTGCTGCCTTCCTCATTGCCGTCGTTATACTTGAAGACGATTCGTTTATTGTCTTTTAATTGAGCAACCGTCTCCGCATCGACGTAATAATTGCCGTATGCATGTGCGAATGGAAGTGTGATCTCCTGCCCCGCTTCATAACCGGAAGTAAAAATGGTTTCGGCATTTTGAATCGCGAGTTTCGCTTGGCCTGATTTGAATTTCAAGCTTTTATTCAGAAGGAAGGCACCCGGCAGCAGTCCTGCTTCGACTAAAATCTGAAAGCCGTTGCCAACTCCGAGAATTGGTTTTCCAGATGCCGCAAATTCCTGCAGCTGACTCATGACAGGAGAGCTTTTCGCCAAGGCGCCCGGACGCAAATAATCTCCATATGCCGCTCCGGTTGGAATTAAAACCGCATCAAAAAGAGACAGATTCGCTTCCGTGTGCCATACGCACTGTACTTCCGCTTTGACAATATCGTTTATCGCATGAAACATATCGAGATCACAACTCGAGCCTGGGAACGTCAGTACAGCAAATTTCATTGCCCTGCAACCTCCCCAATTTCAAAGCGATAGTCCTCAATCACTTGATTAATCAACAATTTCTCACACATTTCTGTGACACGACCTTCAATAGCTGCCGCAGAACCATCCAGTTCCAATTCGATCAATTTACCAATACGGACATTTTGGACCTCATTAAAACCTAACGTTTGAAGTGCGTCTTTTGCGGCAATTCCTTGTGGATCTACTACACTCTCGCGAAGCGTTACGTATACGTTTACCTTTGTCATGTCTGTTTCCTCCTAATAGGAATAAATTGTAATTGAAATGGTGATAGACTTACGACCAGATGCCGGTTTGTTCAATTTCCTCAAGTGTCGTTTCGATACTGTCAGTCAAAATAGTGATATGCCCCATTTTCCGTTTCTCTTTCGCCTCGGCTTTGCCATAGAGATGAACAGACCAATCCGGATATTGGGTAATCACTTTCTTTAGCGATGTAACATGTTCGCCTAATACGTTTACCATGATGGTCGGCCGCAACAATTTCGGTTCGCGCAGCGGCCAGCCGCAGATTGCACGAATATGTTGATGGAACTGCGAAATATTGCAACCTTCAATGGAATAATGGCCTGAGTTATGCGGGCGTGGTGCCAACTCATTAATGAGAATCTCTCCGTCCTCTAAAACAAACATTTCCACTGCCAATGTGCCGACCAGCTGCAAATGATCTGCAATAAGCCGAGCCGCTTCTTCTGCTTTTATCCGTATAGATTCCGAGACTCTGGCTGGAACGATGGATTCATGCAAAATATGATTCTTGTGAATGTTTTCTGCGATGGGCAGGCAATACGTTTCGCCGTTTGCACTCCGTTGCACAATCACCGAAATCTCTTTCACAAACGGAACGAATGCTTCCGCAATGCATGCTGAATGAGTAAATAATGATTCGGCAGCAGACAACGCATCTGCAGAGTCCACTTTCACCTGCCCCTTTCCGTCATAACCGCCAACAGCGGTTTTAACAACGCACGGAAATCCGATCTTGTCGATATGATCTACTAATTCTTGATAGGTGGAAGCTGCAATATAAGGAGCGACTGGAGCACCCGATGCTGTAATTTCCGCTTTTTCATTAATGCGATTTTGCGTAATCCGTACAAGTTCTGCACCTTGCGGGATATATGTATCTTGGGAAAGACGCTTCAGTCCTTCATAATCAATATTTTCAAACTCGTAAGTGACAACATCGCTTACTTCCCCTAATTCTTCAAGTGCCATTTCGTCATTATAGGGAGCCACAATCCGGATATCCGCCACTTGGCCGCACGGTGAATCCATAACGGGATCCAACACAGCAATCTTAAAGCCAGCCTCTTTGGCAGCAAGGGCCATCATTCGTCCCAGCTGTCCTCCTCCGATAATACCGATGGTCTGACCTGGTAAAATGGTTTTCATTCTAGATCACCACTGCTTTCTAATGAGGCGTCACGGATGGCATTGCGTCGTTCCTCCAGCCGTCCTCTTAATTCCTTGTCGTAAACTGCTAGAAATTGCGCGGCAAGCAATCCGGCATTTGTCGCCCCCGCTTTCCCAATCGAGACAGTAGCTACTGGAACCCCGCCAGGCATCTGGACGATCGATAGCAATGAATCCATACCATTCAGCGCCTTCGACTGAACAGGAACCCCGATAACAGGCAGCAATGTCTTAGCTGCAACCATTCCAGGTAAATGTGCAGCTCCCCCGGCACCAGCTATGATGACTTCAATCCCCCGGCCATCTGCCTCTTCCGCGTATTGAAACATAGTATCAGGCGTGCGATGGGCCGAAACCACTCTTTTTTCATATGGAACGTGAAGCTCATCCAACACATCACAAGCATGCTTCATCGTGTCCCAATCACTTTTGCTTCCCATAATGACGCCGACTTTCGGTTTCACAATGCATCTGCCCCCTTCAAGAATAAAAATAAAAAGCCCTCGAACGATCCACTCTCCAAATAGCATGGAAAGCAGAACATTCGAGGACGTCATCGCAAAGAAAATGATGAAAAATCCCATTGGCAAAAAACACCTTCGCCAAATTTACGGATGTCGCTTCCCCGCATAGTCCGGACATTTACGGTGTCCTGGTAGAGACACTGGAGCCAATTCTCCAGCATATATGTGGGTAATATTACACTATTATCATAACAAGACGATTCTGAAACGTCAACGTAAACCGAACGATATATCGCATATATATAAATTTGTTCGGCTTTTGTTATGAATCTTTAAGAATTCCTTTGAATTTTATTACTTGGCGTACTGGAATATACGCTCCATCCTTCTCCATGAAGACAGGCTCCTCTTTCCGGCCTGCCACCTGATACCCTGCAGCAGATAACCGATTTAAACAATCTTCAATTGTTTCGCCCTCTTCGACTTCAAACCAAACCGTCTTCTTACGAGTCATCCGACAATTTCCCTTTCCGTATGGACTTCACCCAAAAGCCGCCATGAATCGTCTTCGGCTCATACGCAATAATAAAAGCTTTTGGATCAATTTGCTTAATTGTATCATATAGTTTCAACTCATACTTGCGCGGCGTTAAAATCTGCATCGCCGACCGATTGCCTTCCAAGCCATTGGCCGCCCAATCCGTCACACCATACCCTTTCTCTCTTAAGATCGCAGGCATCCGATGGTCAATATCAGCCGTTATTACATTGACCGTAATATAACCAAGCGCCAACTTCTCTTCAATTTTCATGCCCGTCACAATACCAATCCCAAAGCCTAACGCATACGCAATGATATTCTGTACTTTATCCAAATTATCGAGAACCAACCCTAGACCCACAATGTAAATGACCACTTCAATCATACTCACAGCTGCCGCTACATACCGATAACCCTTCAACGTCAAAATCATCCGGATCGTAAAAAACGAAACATACACCACATTAATTACTAAAATGATGAAGAATATTTTCATGCCGATACCTCCTCCCAGGATACTATTTATTCGTCTCTACCCTTGTAGGGGAGAGATACACGTCAGGTTTAAGGGAAAAATTAAATCCTGGGGTGTCGGTGTATAGGGGTGAATGCCAGATAACCGGAGTGGATGGTAGATATGCCAGGGAGAACGCCGATAACCTCGGCTGAACGCCAATAACTCGGGGGGAGCGCCAATATCTCGACTGAACGCCAATAACTCGGGCCGAACGCCAATAACTCAGGCCGAACGCCAATAACCTCGCCTGAACGCCAATAACTCGGGCTGAACGCCAATAACCTCTGCTGAACGCCAATAACCTCTGCTGAACGCCAATAACTCAGGCCGAACGCCAATAACCTCTGCTGAACGCCGATAACCTCGGCTGAACGCCAATAACTCGGGCCGAACGCCAATAACTCAGGCCGAACGCCAATAACCTCGCCTGAACGCCAATAACTCCGGCCGAACGCCAATAACCCTGCGTGAACGTCAATATCTCCGGATGAACGCCAATAATCTGGCCTGAACGCCAATAACTCAGGGTGAACGCCAATAGACCAGGCATGCGCCAAATTATCAGATTAAGCGCCAAATAAAACCAGGCATGCGCCAAATCCATGTCTAATAAGAATGCAAAATAGCCAGTCTTAATGCTTGCTTCAGATCTTTTCTTAATATCAACATAAAATGTGCACCATTCCTTCCAAAAAGCTCGCTGGATACCACTTTTGAATTGATATCTCGTTCCAGAAATAAAAAAAACATCCTTCACAGAGGATGGTCGTTATCAAGGCGTCTGACTACTTCACTCAGGGAAGCAGCAGTCTGCTAAGGTTATTACAAGGACCATACAGATACCTGACGGTACCCAACTTATAAAAGCACAAAAAAAACCATCCCCCACAGGGGATGGCCTTTGCCCGGCGACGTCCTACTCTCACAGGGGGAAGCCCCCTACTACCATCGGCGCTGAAGAACTTAACTTCCGTGTTCGGGATGGGAACGGGTGTGACCTCTTCGCCCTCATCACCAGACTG
>NZ_JBPVIR010000015.1:0-37315 GCF_057373025.1 Sporosarcina sp. AD_1 | reverse complement strand
AGCCGGTTCTTTGCCAAAAGAATCGGCTTTTTAAATGTTGAATGTAAAAGAATAGAGAACATGCATTGACTATCTTTCAACTGTTATGAAAATTGGATTATCTGCTATAATTATGCCAAGTCTGTTGCATTCATAGCTAGAGGACAGAGAGAGGCATATCATTATCGTCTGGTTTATTTAATCGTGGAGGTACATATGAAAACTCATTTCTATTTAGGCTGGTTCACTACATTCTTTCCTCAGAAATTGAGCAGGGCATTACAGAAGGATATTACCGATAGAAAATCGGTAGTTATGATTAGCTCCAACCCTTCTTTTTATGAAGAGGGTGGTGCTACTGAACGTTCGTGGTTGGATAAGGCTGGTATTGTGTTTGAGGAGTATTATTTAATTAACTATCGCGTACAGAAAGAAGAAGCCCAAAGGTTGATTCAACAGGCTTCAGTCATTTTCTTGTTGGGAGGAAGCACCATTAACCTTAACCGCTTTTTAGTGGAATATGAATTATCTGAGAGGATTAGAAACAGCAGGGCCGTCGTATTAGGGGCGAGCGCAGGCGCAATCAACATGTCTGCCAAATGGCTATGCTCAAAAAAACTAGGCTATGACGTTGAAAAAAGTTCTGTTTACAACGGTATCGGGCTTAACAATTTTTCTATCCTGTCTCATTTTGATCTCGAAAATAACATGGAGCTTGTTCAAAATGAACTGTCTCCCCTGTCAGACGAGATGAATGTTTTTGCGTCAAACAAAGATTGTGCTGTTCGAGTGAAGGGGGATCAGATCGATATCTTTGGCAATGTTTATTTAATCTCTCGCGGTACTATATTCAAAATAGAAGAAACTACAAAATTTTGATGGATGGCTAGGAGGTTCTTAAGTTAATTTTATCATTATGTTTGTTTGCTTATTAGGCTATGCGAAAGGAGAAGGCCGAAAGAAAGAAATTGTATAGTGTAGCAAAACTACATTTACTTAAATAATATTCGTACTGTTTGAGTGGAGGCAGTTTATTTCAAAAAGGAGGGAATGGACAGTGGGAAGGAAGTATAGCACGTTTTCCATCATTCTTATTGTAATTGGGATATTTATTGCGTATATGATTTTTCCGCCTATTAATATTACTTTTGGAAAGTGGTCTATGATTGCTATACCCATTGGATTTGCTATCTATTTAACAGGCATAACACTTGGAATTCTCGCATTCATCAAGAAGGAAAAAGGGTTTATTAAATATCTATCGTTAATTTCTATTTCGCTTGGTGTCTTATTTGTTATATTCCTAGCGTATATATTCGGAGGAGAAATCTAAGTAAAGTTGAATATTATGCTATTAATATATGTGGAGATTTAATTATATTGCACTTAGATTGATTTAACAATATTCATGAAAAAATGAATGGGGGATTTGCTTGATTCGTTTATTAACGGAAAATGATGTTTCACAGGCTGCTTCATTAATTGCAATGGCCTATCCAGGAATGCAACTTTCCACTTTAGAAGCTCAAAATGCTTTTATGGAAAGGCTGCGAGTAGAGATGGAAGCTGACAACAACCTGAAGTATTTTGGTTTATTTGCTGAAAAGAATGAGCTGCTAGGTCTATACAAGCTTCATGAATTAAAGGCAAACGTGAATGGAAGGATGATGCGTACATGGGGCATTGGTACGGTAGCGGTCCACTTTTTTCATAAAAAAGAAGGGGTAGCGAAACAGTTGCTGCAGCATTTTCACGAGCTTGCGAGACAAGAGGATGTGGGGATTGTCTCGCTGTATCCTTTTAATACTTCCTTCTATCAAAAGATGGGCTATGGGTATGGTCCCACTCGTTATCAATATAAGTTCAAGCCCGCTAGTTTTCCAAGCAGCGGCGATCGAAAAAAAGTTGTCCAGTTAACGAATGCCAATGAGGATGAAATGGTCGCTATCTACAATAAATTTGTTACGATGCATCACGGCATGATAGAAAGGACTTGGCATGAACGGAATCAAATCAAAAAAAGCCTTTCGTATTATGCTGGAGTGTACGAGGCAAATGAGTTAGTCGGTGCCATGGCTTATACGTTACAACCTGTGAAGGATAGTCATTTTCTTCATCATGAAATGAATATTATTGAATGGGTATGGACAAAACCGAGCGCTTTTCTTGATATGTGTGCATGGATTCATTCCCAGCAAGATCAAGTAGACCGCGTAGTAGTGCGGACGCATGATGAATCACTCATTTATCAGTTAGATGACCCTCGAAACGACAGCAATCGTCTCATTCCAAGTGTGTACCATGAAATAGGATCGGTTGGCTCGGGGCTGATGTACAGAATGACGTCAATCACTTCATTTGTGCAAGAGACCAATTTTCGTTCGCTCGATCGCCCGGATTGCCCTGTAACAGTTACTTTATTGGTTCAGGATTCTTTTATTCCCGAGCAAAACGGCTTTCACCATCTAACATTCAACGAAGATACTTGGAGAATGGATAAATCGGCGGATTCTAAGGGAAATGCTGACCTGTCTATAGCGGTTTCAGATTTAAGTTCCTGGTGGATGGGCTGTGTCAGCTTGGAACAGCTTGTTCAATATGGAAAAGTGGAAGTGAATCATTGGTCAGCAAAGCAGTTAGATCGATGGTTTATGCCTAGCACAAAGCCTGTTTGCTTAACTTCGTTTTAGTCGGCTCTATCAAAGTTACATATTTTATTAATAAATGAGGGAATGCCAATGGATAGTACGTATAAATTGATGTCTTCGCTGAGCTTTGAGGAAGCGCATGTTCTCTTTAATCGTGGATTTGAAGGTTATTTGATGCCAATGAATTTATCTCTCGATACATTCATCGGTCGTTTTGGGAATGATGGTTTATCTCCCGCATTATCTATCGTGGCATTTGACGGGCATAAACCGATTGGCTTTGTGCTTCAAGGGATACGAGAAGTGGATGGTCAAAAGATTTCCTGGAATGGCGGGACGGGTATCATTCCTGAATACAGAGGCAAGAAGCTGGGCTTCGCTTTGATGGAGGAAGCGGAAAAAGTTCTTGGAGAGCAGCATGTTTCAGTAGCGACGTTAGAGGCACTTTCAGAAAATAAGGTAGCCATCTCTTTATATGAAAAGTGTGGATACAACGTAGTGGATGAGTTACTGTTTTTACGTGCAAACGGAATCTTAGAAGCTCGGCTGCCCGATCTTGAAGGCTATGAACTGCAAAGGATTCCGGCGGTTCAATCGATTGGATCTGATTTGTTTCCAAGCATTGTCCCTTGGCAAACGGATGCGAGTAACACACCAAAAGCAGGCGGGGAAGTTGTATTGATAACAAAAAATGACGAAGTACAGGCAGCTTGTTTAATTCGGAAAAAATATGTGTTTGGCAAGGATACGGAAAGCATCACTCTCTTTCAAGTAAAAGAAAATGGGAATGAAGATGCTCTTACTAAACTTCTTGCGCATGCATTGGAATATGACCGTCCGATTACACGTGCAACGTATAACTTCCTAAAAGGAAATGGACGCGTAATTTACTTCTTACTTTCATCAGGGTTTGAAATTACTCCCGTATCTCAAGTTTTCATGGTGAAAAACATGTAAGTATTGATGTTATGGATGGCATATCCAAGTTTTTAGATCAATTGATAAATTAATTTGTAAAACAGTTAGAAAATCACCTCGACAATTTTTCTTGTGTGGTGATTTTTTCTTTGATTCAAATAAATATATTGATTGCCTTTCTGTTCATTGTACGCAGACCAACAAAGCAGTATAGTTGGAAGAGAAGTTAAATACTGAAAATTAATACAGAGGGAGCGATCTGCGATGATTAAAGGATTCGGAGGAGTATTTTGGAGAACTAAAAATGTGGAGGCTGTAAAGAAGTGGTACAGTGAAGTGTTAAAGCTAGACATAGCCGAATGGAATGGGACTGTAATTAAATCCGAAACAGGAAATGAGACTGTATTTTCACTATTTAAAGAAAATGATACCTATTTTCCAGCAGATCAGCAAGTTATGTTGAATTTTCAAGTTCATGATATGAATGAAACCATTAAGCATCTGGAGCATGTTGGTGTCCCTCTTGTAAAACAAGAAGATAGCAGTGATTTTGGAAAGTTCATTTGGATTCAGGATCCGGAAGGCCGCTTGATCGAGCTTTGGGAGAAAAAGGGCTTGTAAATAAGGGAGTTAAGTCACTGTCAATATCTTGCGTTACAGCAACAAAAAGCATCTATGCAGCGGCATGGAATTGGGGGGATCCAAATGATTTTTGAAATGACTATGCAGGTTAGAGTTTCTAACATGAAGGAAGGACAAGAGTGGTATCGAACATTGCTTAATAGGGAACCAGATTTTGTTCCCCATCGTGGATTTGCGGAGTGGGAAATCATTCCTGGCTGTTGGTTGCAGGTGGCAGAAGGAGTTCCAGCGTTGGGAAATGGCCCCTTGCGCTTAGGAGTTCGTAATATTGAAGCTGAACGGGTTCGACTTGTAGAACAGCTGCAAATTGATGGCTTTGAAATTTTCTCAAGATCTGAAGTATCAGCTAAATGGTGTACTTTCTCAGACCCTTGGGGCAATCAAATCGGATTTTTTGAGTACTTGGATAAGAAAGAGGAGCAAGAAAGGATTGCTTCCATAGTAGGTTATGAAGAGAAGTAAGACAGTATATAGAGAGAGCTTCAAATGTTTTGAAGTTCTCTTTATCGAATTATCATGAATGACAATCATTCATAAATAGTAGATAAAATAACAATAACAATCAGATACTTGATATACTGAAGCAGTATATTGATACGTTTTCTTGTATTGAGAAATGGTTCGTACGTTATCCGATGTTAGCTAATTGTCATACTGGGGTACGTATGTAAGTGATCAGAAATCATTAGGGAAAATTCAAATCGCTTGGGGGAAAACAACCTATGGCCTATATTTTATTACTTGTTGGATTCGTGCTGTTAATAAAAGGAGCTAGTTATTTTGTTGACGGATCCTCTAATATTGCAAGGCTGCTTCAGGTTCCGCCTATATTGATCGGATTAACGATTGTAGCTTTTGGGACAAGTTCTCCTGAAGCGACAGTCAGTATTCTGGCGGCTCTCGAGGGAAGTGCAGATGTTGCCGTGGGAAATGTCGTCGGTAGCAATATTTTCAACATCACTCTTGTTGTCGGTTTGACTGCTTTTCTGTATCCGTTAAAAGTGGAAGCGGAAACCATAAAAAAAGAAATCCCATTTACGTTACTTGCAAGTGTGGCTTTGCTTATTCTAATGAGTGATGTTGCATTGCAAGGGTTTAGCGAAAATATGATTACACGAAGTGACGGCTTCATCTTCCTTCTGTTTCTTTGTATTTTTGTATACTATATTATTGAGGTTGGTCTTAAAAGCAGGAAAAACGCAGTGAATGAACGTGCCCCTGAAAATATTAGCTGGGGTAAAAATATTTTCATTACGCTAATAGGTCTAGCAGCGATCATTTTCGGTGGAGATTTAGTTGTAAACAATGGTACGAAAATCGCCTACGCCCTCGGCATGAGTGAAACACTGGTTGGTCTTACTATTATTGCTGTTGGTACTTCTCTTCCTGAACTTGTTACGTCCATTTCAGCAGCATTGAAGAAGGAGAGTGAAATTGCGCTCGGGAATATTGTAGGAAGCAATATTTTTAACATCTTATTTGTACTGGGTGCATCGGCTGTCATCTCGCCATTACAAGTAAATGACAAGGTGTTTATGGATGTTATATTAATGATTGCCCTGACTGTTATTTTATTGATTTTCTCAAGGACCGGTTATAAAGTCGGTAAGCGGGAAGGAATGGTGCTTGCCATGGTCTACATTATTTATTTAGCGTATATAATAGTTCGAAATTAGTGGATATCGTTAGCAATACGCCAAAAACGGATTCGAAAGCCAATGACCTTTCGAATCCGTCTTTTTTTTGCCGCGAATTAAGTCTTCTCCAAAGAGGCATTGAAAGAAATCCCTTTCAGTACCTGTGTAATGATTGCCAGAAGTGGCAGTTCTAATAGGGGACCGATTACTAGCGTTAATGCAATGAGCGGCTCGTTTGGGAAGGCGGTCATCGCGATGGCCAGGGCAATGGGGGAGTTTCTTGCTAATGTCGTAAAGCTTAAGCTAATCTGATCTGATGCCGGGAACTTCATGAGCCAGCCCGCTTTTTGACTTACGAAAAAGTTGATCAGAAAGAACAGCAGGAAAGGCACGGTGATTTGCCACATTACGTCTAAGTTAGCGAATAGTAATTGGCCTTGCGAAGCAAACATCGCCATGATAGCGAGGGCGAGGAACAGGATCGGCCACGTGCTGAGACGAGAGAGGAGTTTTTGACCGACTGATTTTTTCTTCCAGGCTTGTTGTGTAAGAAAAGCTAAAACGAAAGGTACGACTAAAACGAGTAACACACTTTCCGCGAGAAACTTTGGTTCTATTACTCCAGTCGTTCCACGGAAAATAAGAAGGTAGATCGGCAGCAGAATGACTTGTAAAAGTAAGTTTAGCGGCAGGATTGCCGTCGAGACAGCCACATTTCCTTTCGCCATTCCAGTGAAAATTAAGTACCAGTCAGTGCAAGGGGTCACCATGAGCATAATGAATCCAATGAAAAGTGCAGGTTGATCACTCAAAAAGACGAAAGCGAGCAGCCAGGCCAGGATCGGTGTCCAAACAAAGTTAATGAAAACTGATGTATAGGTGAATTTTAGGTTCTTAAAAGCTATCTTTAATTGTTCCATTGGAATTTGGATGAATGTCAAATACAGCATACCGATTAGTAAAGGAACAATAACATATCCCGCATTAGCACTGATAAGATTCATCTGGCCAATCCCTACACCAATCAAAACAGCAGCAAAAATGAGTAGTGTATATAATTTTTCAATTAAGTTCATGTTATTTCACAGCCTATTCCTCTTTTAACGTGTATCCTCTCTCATTATCCATACAAAGGAGAGATTTTGCAAAGCTGGCTGAGCAAGAAGTTTGGAAAAATAGTATGGTGAACGTCATGCTGGATTGTGTATTATTCCAATAGTTTCAGAGTGTGAAGCATTAAGTCAAAACGAGTTCCATGTTCTTCGGTAGCTTCTAGAAAAAGTGTTTCGGTTACTAAAAAAGTTCCATTTGCCATCAGAGAGAATCAGTACTGTCTTCACTTCGCTATTCCAATCTTGACCAGCGACATGATGAAGACGGAATCCATCGAACGGAGTAGTGATGGGTTCCGCTATATCCGATACTATGAATTCATCCTGCCAAGTGGCGGTGACCTCTTTCTTCAACTCTTCTGGAACTCGGTTAGTCACATGTTCGACTCGAAGGCTCACTTCCGGCATTCTCTGAGACATTTCATCTTTTTCATTTCGGAGTGGCTTAATCACATCCAAACCGTCCTGACGGTTGCACTATAGCTCGATTGATCGATGTAGATGACAAATGAACGGTTCAATCCCCTCATGGCGTTTCAACAGCACTATCTCCTCAGTTCCTTCGATAGGAAGTGACATCTCAATTTCGGGATTATACCGTGGTTTGTCTTTATCTATCGTCAGGTCCTTCGTATCTGACGGCCAGAGGATTAAAGTTGCCAAAGGGATCACCAAGATTACAAACAGCCACCCCCAAAATAGTTTGGTTAGCATGCTGGTATTCCTCCTGACTCGTATTTAAGCTGTTATCGTCTTCAAGCAACAGGAACGTCTCCACGGTCAGATTACTTTCTAATATCCACTAAAAACGTATTGATTTAAAAAGAAGGTGAATTTACAGGATAGACGGGAGACAGATTATCATATGAAGATTCATTTGTTATTGCTCAAAAACTCAATGGGAAATCTTGAAGAGGCAATCATTCCAGTGAAGTGAGGGTGAAGGAGCACATGCACATGCACAGGCGATACGATATTTGTGTAAAGCAGGCTGGATCTAAGTTTTTTCGATTTTACTTTTTTACATGCGAAGTTATTGAAGGCAAAGTCCTTTAGTTAAAGATAATATAAAATGGTAATGCCTTCCATAGTCTGGACTTTTAATTATCCGTTATGTAAATCACTGAATGAAGTTAAGATCAATTCGAATAACTGCCTAAAAAATTATTGTTGACGAATATTTCAAACTACTATAAGATTGAAGTCCTGCCAACAAGTTGTTGGCGTCTAGGGGACTTTTAATAAGTTCATTCTTATTTTGGAGGATGGAACAGATGAAGAAAGAGCAGTTAATGGATAGTGCGCGTAAAATCAAGTCAGCAGCGTATGTACCTTATTCCAAGTTTCCGGTAGGGGCGGCACTATTGTTGAATGATGGTACTGTCATTAATGGTGTAAATGTGGAGAATGTCTCGTTTGGAGCTACGAATTGTGCTGAGCGGACTGCTATCTTTACCGCAGTCGCAAATGGTTACGGTAAAGGTGACATTCAAGCGATTGCAGTTGCAGGGGAAACAGAAGATTTTCTACCGCCATGCAGTATTTGCAGACAAGTGATGGCCGAGTTCTGTTCACCTGACATGCCTGTCTATTTGACGAATGAAAAGAATGATATCCTGGAATTAACGCTTCGTGAACTTCTGCCGTATGCCTTTACGGATTTAGAAATGTAAATGAAGTTATTTTATTTGATTTAACCACTATAGCCATTCTATTGAACAAATCTTGTTCTTTGGAATGGCTTTTTACATGATCTCATATTCATAAAACGGACATAAAATAATGGCAAATTGAAACTCGTATAATTTTTTTATTTGCAAACAGCGAACAAATTTTATACAATTTCCTACATAGTTTAATTAGAGTACTTTAATTAAACCAGAAGAGAAAGGAAGTATAACATGAAGTTCACACAGTTTTTAAAGAGTAAAGGTGCCACTTCCTCAATCTTTATGGGGATTTTCTATGCGGTATGTATGTTGGGGATTTTTCTGCCGGGTTACACTTCGATTCCTAAAAATATTGACCAATTGTCGATTGCGATTGTCAATGATGATGCAGGACAAATTGGTGAGCAAATTGAAGAGAGTCTGGCTGGTCAACTGCCGTTTAAAACGATCAAAACAAATCTTTCTAATAAAGAAGCTATGAAGAAGCTGGAAGATAATGATCTGGCTTTGGTGATCCATATACCTTCAACATTTTCAAATGATTTACAAAGTAATTCGGGCCCTTCCAGCATCGATTTTACACTAAATGAAGCAAGTGCCACCGTTGTTTCTTCTACAATGAATCAAGTTATTTCCCAAATTAATTCGCAATTGCAGGAGCAATTTTCACAGCAGACGGCAGAAGGGGTTCTTATGAATCTTAACGTGCCTAAGGAGCAGGCGGAGGAATTGGCGACTAAAATTGAAAAGAGCTACGTCGGTCATGTCGTAACAATCAATGATGTACCGGACGGCATGCACAATAATATGCTGCCTATGTTTTTAACGATGGCGTTGTATGTCGGCGCGATGATTGCCGCCATGCAATTGGTAGGTACATTTAGGGCGAACCGCGGCAAAACGACCAAAACACGGCTGTTTATCTATGTCCAATTGACGGCAATCCTTGTTGGCATGATGGCAGGTCTCGTTTCTGCTGGGATTGCAGTGGGCATCAATAATCTAAGCGTTGATCAATTTATGCAAATTTGGGGACAACAAATCTTGAACTATTGGGTATGCTTCAACTTCACAGCCATTGTTGTGTTTTTAATTGGTGAAGCAGGGATGGTCTTGAATATTCCAATCCTATTAGTCCAGACGATTGCAAACGGCGCGACGATCTCTCGGGATATGATGTATGCGCCATATGAGTGGGCAAGCCATATCACCCCAATGTATTATTCAGTGCAGGCCTATTTTGCGAATCTCTTCGGCAGCACAAGTGCAAGTCCCTATCTAATCGGTTTAGCTATAGTAGGCCTTGCCGCAATGCTCTTGAATATCGTGATTGTTTGGCTTCTACACAAGCCGGTCGAACTAGCGGAAAATCAGGAAGCGGAAACGGCGATTGGATAATCTTTGCTGAAGGAAATACTTAGTTTTGTTACAATAAAACTACTATTTGCCTAAGGAGCTGAAGCAATGGCAGTTCAAATTTTCATCCTGACGCAGTTGATGGAGGAAGATACGTATCCATACAAACTAAAAAAGCAGTTAGCAGATTTGCAGCCGTTGGAAAAGATAAATGGTTTGACAGAAAGCAAGCTCTATTACCATTTTGAATCGCTGGCAAAGCAAGGTTTGATTGAAACGAAAGAAATTATCAAAGAAGAGCATCGACCAGACAAACAAGTATTCTGCATTACGGAAAAAGGGCGAGAAATACTGCCCAAAAAGATCTATAAGCTTTTTGAAAGTGCCGAAGACATCGGGGACATGGTGATCGGGTTAGCTAATATGAAATATGTCGATCGTGAAAAAGTCATCGGTCTATTAGAAAAAAAGATAGACAAGATTCATAAATCGCGCGAGCAGCTTTCCCAAATAGATGCATCACATTTAATAGGGCCAGAGCATAAGGTATTTGCCGAGTTTGTGGATGATTATGCAAACTATAAAATATCCTCTAATCTCTCATTTTTAGAGCGATTGATTAAGCATATCGAGAAAGAAGAAATTTGAGGAAAGCTATTGCTTTTTGATTAACTAAAATGGTATAATTTTCTTAACTACATCGAAGGGAGTGAGTTTGTGCAATGACTAATTTAATGAAGATCACCTTAAAAATTACATGTCGTGCCTCTCACTCTTACGGCTTTACTAGGTAGCTTTTTTGACTGCGAGTCAAACTGCTTATAGTACAGAACAGAATCTGAGCTACAAGGTAATTTTATCTACCTTGTGGCTTTTTTCTATTTTTCTGGTCTTATAAGAGTGAGGCAAATGTAATTCCGGGTGATCCTTCTCAATAACTTGGAGGTAAATGAATGGAATAACGCTAGTCTGCTTGTACACAAAGACCAAAAAGAAAATGGGGAGTGTCTGTTATGTTGAAATTAAAATATTTATTCAATCAAGTGGATTTGGCAGAAATGCTAGTGAGGTATTGGGAATATGATGAATCATCACTTGAGATGTTCAAGTATTATCGTGTTTCCTCCAATGCAATATATCCATTTCAGAAAGATGGATTAACACAGTTGTTGCGTTTCTCTCCAAGATCAGAGAAGCTTCGTGAGAATTTACTCGCTGAACTAGAGTTTATTGCGTACTTGAAAGCTCAGAAGTATGGTGTGTTGGAAGCGGTTGTTTCGAAAGAGGGGGAGAAGCTGGTAGAAGTAAATACGCCTTGGGGCGAGTATTTCGCTTCTGTATTTGCTCGGGTACCTGGAGTGCAGATCGGAGAAACCGATTTAGACGCTGGAATCGTATTTAAGTATGGGGAAGCATTAGGTTTGCTCCATCAGCTGTCCAGCAAGTTTACGCCTACTGTCAGTAATCGCTGGTCGTATAGTGACGTATTGGATTGGGTACAAACGATACTTATGGAGTATCCAAATGAAACGGCGGCTTTAGCGGAAACGGAAAATTTGCGGGCTTTTTTTGACTCAATCCCTGAAGAACCAAGCAATTATGGGCTGATTCATTATGATTTTGAATTTGATAATGTTTTTTATGATAAACAGAGTGATTCCTGCTTTGCCATCGACTTTGATGACTCTATGTATCATTGGTATATAATGGATGTCGTGCAAGCGATGGATAGTTTGGAGGACTGCATCCCCCCCGAACTGCTTCAAGAGAAAAAACAATACTTTCTAGATGGCTACCAATCACAATTTGACATGTCAAATGACGCATTTGACTTGATACCAGCTTGTAAACGATTTGCTAATTTATACAGTTATGCTCGTCTTTTGCGATCTACTGAAGAAGAGTGGGAACACGAACCAAAATGGATGGTGGAATTGAGACAGAGACTTATTGGGGCTTTGAAAAATGCTTCCATGAATTTCGGGAAAGATTTATAAGAAAGCCGCAATAGCGAGTAAAGATGACCTCAGTAAGTTTGAGGTCATCTTCATTAGATAAAAGCTATATATTTTACTAAGGCATCTAATTGATTTTAATGGTAAGCTGGAACAAAGGAAAATATAAGCATCGATAGAAAGAGAGCGTAATATGAGTAAACTTACATTATTGTTTAGGCAGGATAACAAGATTAGCAAGAAATTGATACTTCTGCTGTTCTGCCTGTGCTTTGGAACTTACAAGCTATTTTCTCAAGAGACGGGCCAAGTATTATCTATTATGTTAAGTGTATTTTTCTACTTGGCAGCTATTTTGCTTGCGAGAGATATCATTTTGCAGATCAAAGCCAATCGCCAACGAAATGCTGCAAAGTGATTACCAGGTGCTTGCTTAATAAAGTAAGCACCTGGTTTGTTTGATGTACCGTTATATTTATGATGAACAGCCACTGCACGAGCTACAAGAGCTGCAGGAACTGCAACCGCTGCCGGAGTGGGTGGATTGGGTTGTTGCATCGGAGCCAGATTGATATTCATTCACGTCACTAGCCAGATCATACCAATTCTCATTCTGCTCCTTGTCTTGATCGGCACTGCCTGCGTAGCCAATACCATCTCCATTATACCCGTCATGCTTGCTCTTTCGCTCTTCGATTTCAATTGCGCCATATGTCCCAACCCCGAAGAGAGCCGCTCCATACCAATAGCCTTCAGGTTGCTGAACCCGTTGCGTAAGTTTATCGTCTTTTCTCTCCATGAGATCCTCTGCAAATGCGAGAAATGCATCCATTGTCTCAAGCGTAGGAGCCGCTGTACGATGTTTGCCAAACTCCGATTTTAATTGTGTTGATTGGTACCTAATTTGTTGGATCCATCTTTCATGCTCTTCTCGTTCCTGTAAAAAATTACCCCATAAATGGGAATAATCTGAGATGGGGAAAAAGGAAAGATACAGAATATCGAACCATGCGCGTTCCGCCGGCAAGTGTTTCGGCTGGCCATGCGGATGATGTTCAATTCGCTCACCAATAAATTCAGTACAGAACTTTTGATATAAAGTGTCTTCTTCAAGAAATAGATGCCATATGTCATCAACCTTTTGGGAGAACATGGGCAATCCTTTTGAAAAGCTGGCTAGCAGCAAAAACTTCTTTAATTCGTACCAGCGTGCCTGGATTTCATATGGGGGCAAGCTGCCATCTTGTATACGGTATCGTTCATTCACAACCTTTTCTATTTCATTAGTCCATGCTTGATTAAATTGCTTGAAAAGTTGTTTAGTCGCCTCGTCAGCCCAGATTGGCGGGCTCAACTTTGGTGAACGCCTTGGCCGTTTCAACCGATTCGATTTCATTATTAAGGCGTAAATGAGGAACACGACAGCAACTGTTAGCATCCATCCGCCCATTTCATCAACTCCTTCTATATTCTTCCGTTTTAGCTATCCCTTGGTGGGGGTTCAAAGTGGGACTCCATTCCGTTACCCTGTGATTTTATAGATCATAACTCGATGAAGCTGATCAAATTTCCATTTACATCTGTCATATCAAATCGTTTTGGTTCCCCCTTGCGCAACGGTGAGACAGTCACGCCCTTAGCAAGCAATCGACTTCGCGCATCCTCCAAATCACGTACAACATAATTGAATGGTGTGTAATTTGAAATAGGTTTGAAGCCGGGGGTCTGGACAAGGTGAAACCCGCAATTCGGTGCAATGACAAGACCACACATTCTTTCATTTTTCCAACGCAATGCAAAGCCGAACACATTCTGATACCATGCCAATGATTCCTCTAGATCTCTCACGGGAAGAAAGACAGCATCTATTCGATCAACCCATTGTTGTTCCTCTTGTTCGTTCACGTTCAACATCCCCTTCCGATATGTTTCCTATGTAGTTCTACTCAGAGTCCGGTTCTCCTCTTTTTGACTATTAATAAAGTATGTTTCTATACATATTGAAAAATAATAAGTAATACACTTGCCAGTTCTTTGTCTTAAACTCAAGAGGAATAAAATGGTTATTATTAATTTACGAGCTTTACTATGAGCAAAAACTGGAACGAATAGTGATTAGAAATAAACCCTTTTTTCAGAGCTTCTTCTTATCTGACGGTAACCCAAATGCTCGTTTTTAAATGTAAAATTACTGTGACGCCAACATAAGGTATGATAAGAAACAAAGAAAGGATCTGTTACTAGTGAAAAAAATTACGTATGTAATATTTGCAACTGGAATTTTATTGTTATTAGCTATATTCATTTATCAGAACTTCATATATTATAGAATCCCTTTTAATCCTATCAAGGAGTACGCATCTGAATCTCTAGTTGACTTCCGTCTGACTAAAAATCTCTCCGGTGGAGAAACAGTAAGCGTAAAGAGTCAACAATCCAGCACTTGCAACTTAATTTTAGATTACTTTAGTGAGTTGAAATTAATACCTTTAAAGGAGCAAGATGCACAGAGAATGCTCCGTAAGAAAGAAAATGATACCTATTTAACCGGAATGTTAACGTTTAATAATAGTGGAGAGATATTATTATCTGACATATTTTTAGATACCCCTAACATTCTATATATTGGTTCTTCTATAACTGGGTTCAAAAAAGGATACTATAAAGTAATGGATTCAGAGATAAATTATAATTATCTCTACGATTTAATTAGAGATACAGAATAAAGATTTTATGTTGAGGTATGAATGGCACACTTTAAGTTAGAGTTTTACTTACGCAGCTAGTTGGCTGGTGTGAAGACGGTTTGGGCCGGCTCATGCCAGTCAATTTTTGTTGGTTCCATTTTTAGTCGGTCAAATTTTGTTCCTTTCAAACATTGCAACGTTTAATGTCACATAATCAATATGTAAAAATTATGAAACTTATTATTCAGTAAGAACGTATCCTTAGTAAGACATTGATAATAAAATGGCATCAATCGTATCAAGTGAACCGATTAATAAAGGGGGATACGAATTTTGAAGAAATATTTCATTTTTATTTTTATTTCACTACTACTAACCGTATCGGCTTGTTCATCAGCAGAGAACATAGCATCGAACGAATTAGAAGGGATAGAATTAGAATTATCCATCAATAAACTGGAATTTTCACCAAACGATGAAATCATTGCTATAGTAAAATTAACGAATCATAATGATTCACCACAAACAGTCTATGCACCCATACCAGCAGATGCAGAAGAAGGTATTTCTGCTGTAATGGCTTGGAAAAAAGGTGAAAACCAGTGGCGATTTTTGAGCCCACAAAAGAATCAAGACATCTCCAATATAAAAGAGCGTTCGTTTTATGATTATGTTCTAGTGGAATTAGATGCAGATGAAACAATTGAACAAGAGTTTAGTTGGAATAGGGAATTGTTTAACGAAGAAAACAATGAAAACTTCAAAGCGGATAGCGGAGAATATATGTTAAGCACCTTTGTTGTTTTGGATGAAATTAAAACGCAAGAGGAATATTTTGAACCTCAAAAGCAAGTGATTTCTAAAATTAACTTCAAATTAAAATGAAAACGTCCAAAAGGACCGGAAAGAGGTCCTTTAACTACAGTTAGTTTTCATTAGCTTTTTTATAGCTACTCCAGACGAAATAGGAACTGGACCAGTCCTAAAAGTATTTACTTTTGCTAATATGAAGAAATTAAGTAAGGGGTGTTTTACATGTACGAACTCAAAGATTCCTATTTCATCATAATTGATCCACTAGTTATCATCATTTCTGTCGTCGCCATTTTGCTAGTCGTGACTGCTTTGGTTTATTTTCGAAAACGATCTCAAAGGGACAGGTAGAGTGCGGCCCTATTGAATTCTTGCTTTTCCTTGCTCCAAATGAAGTAAAGCAATGTCGACAGAAGTCTCGATATACCCAATGATCTGCTCGAGCGAAAATACCTGCAGCTTATCCTGTCTTATGACATCTTGATCCACTGACAGATCAGATACAACGTAAGGAAGGAAATTTAATAGATCGATTCTTTTTACTTCCTCGAGATCCGGTATGGCGAAAGGCTTTTCAATATGATCCAATAATTCATCTCGATTGCCGTAATGCTTAAGTAATAAGCCATTCAACATACGGAAATCGTTGTGATATCGTTCATAGAGGCTCTCGTCCTTATTCATGCGGTTTTTTAGCCATGAAAGATAGAAGCCTTGAAGCCAAACATCATCCGCGATCAAATGAGTGTAATACCCGAGAAGATAGGGGTCCTCCAAAGTTGAATCATAGTTATTGAGAAAGCCGTTAAAGTCTATGCTTCTTGTGTATTTTTCTGTTTGGCCAATAAAATAATGTGACAGTTCTTTCGGAAATACCGCATCCGGAGCAATACCTCCTAACAACAATGCTGTTTTGTTTTCAATCAATAAATCTCTGCAATGCGATTCGCAATCAAGAGATGCATGATTCTTGAGCCCATTCTCTGTATCCTCTCCTTACGCCTTAGTTGCCAGATTAGTTTTGACATTTCAATCTTATCCCTCTATGATAAATTTGTAAAATTGATTTATTGAATGATTTCAATCGAAATGTTTGATTGACAGGGGTGAGGCCAATGGATTTTGAGCAAATTCAAACGTTTATTGTAATTGCGGATAAAAAGAATTTCACAAAGGCTGCTGAATCTCTACATATCGCTCAATCGACTATTACAGCAAGAATTAAAGGATTGGAAAAAAAGGTTGGGCAGCAGCTTTTCGTTCGGACGAACAAGGAGGTGTCCCTGACAAGTGCAGGGAAGCTGTTCTATCCTTATGCCAAACGAATGATATCTCTCTTGCATGCAAGCATGGAGCAGATTCAGATGGCTGAACGTTTCAAAGGAAGGTTAGCAATCGGAGGTCCTTCTTCGATTTGGAATGATCGACTCACCGAAAGCATACTTCAGCTGCAGCAAAAGCATCCTGAAATTGCACTGGATTTGATGGCGCATACGAATGAAAACACCATCCAAAAAGTAATAGACGGGACGATCGATATTGGAATCGTATACTCTAAACCAACCCATCCGTCCATTGTATGCGAATTACTAGAGGAAGATAGTTTTGTACTGGCAGGAAAAGAATCCGGACGAATTATCACAGTTGACTCATTGAACAGCAGCCAATTTGTTTTTATTGACTGGGGAATGCCTTTCATGAATTGATTCCATGAGGTGGCGGGCCCTCATTTCATACCAGCTTTCAAGATGAATCAGACCGCATTACTTGTCCATTATTTGAAGAAAGGTGACCTTTTTGGATTTGTACCGAAATCCTTTGTGTCCAAGCAGCTTGAAGATGGTGAACTTCATGAACTGACGCATCATATAGAGGGTGGGTTGCCGATTTTTTCGATGTACTGCATTTATCACAAAACAAAAAAAGAAGAGGAAGCCATCGGAATAGGTTTGGAGATGCTGCGTAGTAATTGAAACAATATCTGTGCGAGGTTTTAGGAGAGAAGGGGGGAAATGATGTTTGTTAAGGTTTATCAATACCATGTCCAAAAAGGAAAAGAGGATATGTTTGTAACAATTCAAGGAAAAGTCACGGAAATTTATAAACGATATTTGGACTTTGATGTGATTTATTTAAACAGCCAAGAAGATACTACTAAATGGTTGGAAATTGCAAAGTATAGAGACGAAAATGAATATATTAAGGGTCTTACAATCATTAATGAACAAAAAGAGATTCAAGACCTCTTTAAAGAATTTGAATCAATATTATGTGATCAGAGTGAAATTAGTGAAGAAAGTTTTATGGAAAGATATCGTGTTGAATCATTTGACAGCAACTAAGAATTGTCGACAGATAACAAGCATAACGAAAATAACGCTGCACAGATTAGGAAAGAGGAAGGTGAACTGCATGGCATCATGGATATTTTCAATGCAATTATTTACTTTATTAGTGTTATTACCTATTGGATTTTTGATTGTGTACACGGTAGGTACTCTTGCTCAACGTTTGCTAACAGGTAAAAAAGAGAGCAAAGAGGGAGGGCACAATTCTAGTAGTTCTAATTATTATGATTCTAAATAGCAATACTTCAGTTATAATAGAAATAGAAGGAAGTGGGATAACCTAAGCCCACTTCCATTTTTGCATACAAAGGAGGGAACTGAATGATTTATGTGGAAACACCAAGATTGCAATTGCGAGACTGGGAAGAAAACGACCTTTCTATATTTTGTCAAATGAATGCAGATGAAAAGGTGATGGAGTATTTTCCAAAAACCTTGACCGCTGAAGAGTCTCTTCATTTTTACCAAGCAATTCAAGCGGAGTTAAAGGAATGCGGTTTTGGATTATATGCAGTAGAGGAGAAGAAGCAAAACGAGTTTATCGGATTTATTGGTTTTCACAAGGCGACATTTGAGGAGGACTTTACCCCTTGCGTTGAAATCGGATGGCGACTGAAGAGGGAGGCATGGGGAAAAGGATTTGCAACAGAGGGCGCAATGGCTTGTTTGCATTATGGTTTCACTGAATTGGGATTTGAGGATGTCTATAGTTTTACGGCTGAAATAAATGAGCCATCTCAAAATGTTATGAAGAAGATTGGTCTTGAGTTTAAGCAATTTTTTGATCATCCAAAAATATCGTTAGAAAGTCCGTTACGGAAGCATGTTTTGTTTTATATTCATCGAGATGACTTTTTGAAAAGAGGGGTGTAAATGAGCATTTATCCTAATTGTCCCACGACAATCCGAAAGCTACAAGTAGGTGGGTTTACGAAGATGCAGCTAATGGAGGAGCTGAACCGGAAAGAAATTCAAATGAATGAGCTGGGGGAACAGTTACTTTCAGATGAACGCTTTACCATTTCTGAACATACATATCAGCTAATTACTGTCGAGCTCAGCGTCAGGGATCTTGGATTAACAGAAGGGGCTTCACTCGAACAAATTTTTGAAACGGCAGAACAGCTCGGACTACAAATCGGTCCTTTTGAACTTGCCCCGTATATTCGGCTAGCTTATCTTGATCAGCCAGAGGGGTCAGCAGGCAAACCAGCGAGAACACAACGAGCTCCGTACGGTTCAATTACGATTGTAACAGAGATTATGGACGCGAGTGATGAATTTCCAAAGGGTTTTTATCTTCGTCGGATCAATGGAGAACTTTGGCTGCGCGGCTACGTTGCTGACAATGAACATATATGGGATCCAGATGACCGGTTTGTTTTTTGTCTATCCGAAGAAATGAATATGAAGTGAGGTGTGCGGTTTGATTTTGGTCAGTTCCTGCTTAGCTGGGTTGCCTGTCCGGTATAATGGGATAGGATGTCCGAATGGTGTGATTGAGAAGTTATTGGCGGACAATAAAGCGATTGCGGTATGCCCTGAATTGTTAGGAGGCTTTACTACCCCGAGAGAATCTGCCGAAATTGTCGGAGGAGATGGGGACGATGTATTGGATGGAAAGGCAGAAGTTTTCGAGAAATCTGGTAGGATTGTCACGGACCTATATCTAAAAGGAGCCCGCCTCACATTAGAAAAAGCTCTCGAGTTGGGCGTGACAACCATCGTCCTCAAGGAATCTAGTCCATCGTGTGGAAGCTCTATGATTTACAATGGGGAATTTAATGCGAAAAAAATCACGGGTCTCGGAGTTACAACTGCATTACTAAGGCGACATGGATTGCAAGTTATTTCTGAAGAAGATCTTCCAGCATATTTGGATTCTCTGTAACAAACAGAAGAAGCAAGTCGTCATGCACTTGCTTCTTTAGCATTTTTTATATTTCAATCATTCAAGCCTTTGCCAGCAAGGATGTCAGGTATGCATTTCTCAATTCGTGACTCGCGGGTTTTAACTTGTTTTGCCTGGGAGAAATAGAAACAATATGCTCTTTGACGGCCGGGAGTGAGTTTTTCAAATGCCGTTTTTAAGTCAGCGTTCTCTTCAAATTGGGCTTGCAGTTCTTCCGGTATGTTAATATCTGTCTTTTTTGTCACTTGCAAACCGCTCTTTTCCACGGCAATGGCTTGTTTAATATAATCTTTTAGGATCTCTTCTTTTTCCAGTACTTCCTCTAGCTGCGTGAAACGGATTTGGCGAGCGGCTTGTACATTTTCAGTCTGTTGGATGAGGATTCCTGAAGGATCTTCCATTAAAGCTCCTTTATGGAATAAAAGCGCACAATAATCCTTAAATCCATGAATTAACACAATATTTTTCCCTTCAAATGTATAACAAGGATGCATCCACTTGAACTCTTCGGTAAGATCACAATCCAGTGCTATTTGTCTCAGCTTCTCAGACTCTTCCTGCCACTTTTTCGCCTTGCTCAAATATTCATCAACCTTCGGATTGGTTCTGTTTTGCGTCATCGATAACTCTCCTTATCACTTTTCATTCTTTTTTATCTTTGTAGTGTAAAACAAGGCACACACTTTAGTGAAGAGAAAATTAGCTGATCGTTTGTAGTTATTAGAAGTACTTTCGAGAACTTGATATAATTTATTGCTGTAAATTCTGATAAGTCTTGAGCCAACATCTGTAGTTGGAGAAGATTGACTAAAGTAGTTAATTCATTACGTATTGGAGGCAGAGGCGAGCGTTTTGGAAAACGTTCATTTGGTTTGCGTTAGCTAAAAAATGTTCCCAGTCTCTTTTGTATTGCCGTTCTCATCTCGTCAGGCATCTCATTTATTTTTATATCGCGTCCCAAAAACAGCAGCCAATTAATCATCTCATCCACTTCATTTTTATCTTCCATTTGAATGTATGTCTTCAACAAGGCTGTTGATTGAAAAGGGCTCGTGTAGGTAAGGGTGACTTTCATAGGATGATATTTCCTGAATTGTCCAATGGCACTGGGTCCAAGCTCGATGATAAGATTGTCCTTATTAGCTTGCGTCCTCATTTTATCAGCAATCGTTTTCTCACTGAGTCGCTTACTGATCGGGTACAGTTGGACCTTTTTGAGCATATCTACGGCAAACACTATTCTGTTTTCATCTTGTAAATGGAAACCTTCAATCATCCATTGGTTTTTTTCTTGATAAAGATGCAAAAGATAAATGGGATACGTTCCTTCCGAAGTGGAAATCAATAAGTAGCGATCTGATAAAAGCATATGGATCAGTTGCTCTAACATTGGATGGGGAAGGTCGGACAGCTCTAGTAAATCGGGATTCGCCGGATTGGTACTTGGAAAAAGTAAAATTTGATTCAGTACGACTAAATCGTCTTGCTGATTATCAGACAACAGTCCAAGTAATTTTTCTGCCAATGATTGACGACTTTTCAAATAGGGCAGTTGTTGATTTCTTGTTGCCATAAAGGCAATGAAAAGAGCTTTCACCTCATTGTCTGTGAAACGGACTACCGGCAGGACAGAATTATGCATGACCGAATAGCCCCCGTCCCGCCCGACTTCAGCTACTAAGGGCATGCCCATTGCTTCAATTTCACGGACATCCCGAATGGCTGTAGATCGGGAGATATTAAATTCCTGCATAATTTCTGATATCGTGAAATGAGATCGATTATTAATGTATCGCATGATCGTGTTGATCCGTTCCACTTTTTTCATCGGGTCCTCCAAAAACAGTTTCGTTTTTTGACATGATTAACGATTATTATAAACCTATCAAGTGAAAAGACAACTCATTTGAAAAACAACGAAAAGGGTGGTTACGAACATGGTTGAATATAAGATTGAGCAAAAAGACGGCTTTACTGTAGTGGGGATTGGCGTTGAGCTGACAAGCCATTATACGGATTTTGCTGGATTAACCAAGGAGAAGAATGATTTTTGGGAAGCGATCATACAAGATGTAACGCTTGAAGCATTGCAAGCGGTAGCTTCTAACAACTATCTGTTTGCCGTTAGTGAAGCTGTGAACAACAAAATGATGTACTATGCAGGCGTTATGACAGAAGCAAATGTGCCGAATGCAACCAGAATGATCCAGTTCCCTAAAGGTGCATACGTTGTAGTCAAAGGTGAAGCAACTACAGCGCATGAACTTAACAACCAGCTTACTGGCATTGCCTTTGGTCAGGTTCTCGGCGAAGTGACAGAGTATGCCTATGTAGGCGGACCAAATGCATCTGTTGAGATGGGGAAGAGAGATGGAATGGTTTATGGTGAAATGTGGATTCCAGTCGTGAGGAAATAAAATAAAGAAGGAGTGATGGCCTTGTCCTATGTTGTTGATTTCAAAAATGTGTCCACCATCGGGTTAGAATCATCTCCGGTCGCTGAAGCGCTTGCTGGATTGCGTGCAAATGAAGCCCGGTACTTCATGAATAAATATAAGCATGAATTTACAGTTGTTCCCGCAAGCGAAAGCCAGGAGACACTTGCTTACGTGAACCGGATTTTAAAAGAAGAACGTGATATCGAATTTGCCGCCAAACCGTTAGAGACTTCACGTTTTCAAGTCGATAACATTCACATCGCTTATGTCTTCTATGAAGATGGCCTGAGTGTCAATGTCATGTATACCATGGATGACAATAAGAAACGTGCTGTTGGATTCAAGTTGTCTTATGGCATGGAAGTGCCAAATGAGTTAGAAGGGAAGTTTAAGTTCGCAAGACAAAAATCAAAGCTGGCCGGCACAATTCGCGGCTCTTATTTTGTCATTAAGAAGGAGTATGAATAGCAGTAGGAGATATAACCAATTAAATACAAATTCAATAACAGAGTGAATCATTTAGAATCTGGCTGAACTTTTTGCGGTTACAGATAACTCTTTTTGTCCATGGTGTATCAAAAATGAACAACCCGTATTCAATTATCCTCTTCAGGCTATGCCATGAAGGGGTTTTTATTTGTTTATTGCTCTAAAAACGATTCATCTGGTACACGTAGATTTACAAAATATCAGGTTATACCAATCAACAACGAATAAATTTCTAAAAAGAAGGATTTTTCTGTCCAGTATCGAAATACAACACATCCATGCTTGTTACCATTCGAGCTTGGAATTGAAATTAGAAAAGAAGGTAGTGGATAGAAATATTTTACTAGAAAATCCGGAAAATCGAATTAAGCAATAGCATAACAAAACGACAAATTTAGATCACTAATGGGGGAGATGGAAATGAAAAAAATTGCACTTCTTCTTGCAGTTCTAGTCGTGTTGCTAGTCGGATGCAGTTCTCAGACATCAAAACAGGAAACAGAAAAGAAAGTAGAAAATGTCCAAAAGGTTGAAGGAAGTGAATTGGATGGTAAAGAGGATGAGGTAGATCAACGAGATTCAGAAGAAATGATTAACGAACAGGAATTCTTAAAAGATTATTTCCATGAAATGATAAGTGCAGTGGATGAATATCATATAGAGAAATTTCTTGCGTATATAAACAGTGCGGATGAGCTATTTTATAAAGAACAGCAAGGATGGATTGATTCATTAGAGCAAAAAAGAAAAGAAGGCTGGGAGGTTACCGTTTCGATAGATAATGTAACGTTGGAATCTATGGAAAGTGGGAGCGTCGATTTTACAATTAGTATGAAAAATGAAGATCAATATAAGAACAATCGTATTACATATCCAATAGGTAAAAATAATGGGACATGGAAATTAAATGAACTTCCGTTCAAGAAATTATCGAATGGACCCATAAACTTATACTACCTACCTTCCTTAGAGTCAAAGGCAGAAATGATTCTTGCAGATATCCAAGAGTTGGTTGATCTTTACAGTCAAACATTTGGCTGGGATCCTCAAGTGCTAAACATTAAACTGTACGACTCGCCAGAAAAAATTGCAGCTTCCGTTGGCTGGCCAAGTTTGTATGGAGTTGCTGTTCCATTCGTGTCTTTAAAATTTGTCGTGGAGGGAGAATACTCTGTTACATATGGATTGATGAAACACGAGATTGTCCATATGATGCTTGCAGATCTTTCAAATGATAATGCACCGATGTTTTTGCAAGAAGGACTTGCCATATTCGTATCCAGTGCGGTTGTAAAGAACGATACAGAAACACCGCAACTAGATTTTACTAAGGTTAAAGAGAGAGAAAAGATAATAGTAGCAAACACGAAAGAAATAAAGCCAATCTCTGAGCTTAATGAAATAAACTATACAGAGAATTATATAGATATTTATAACGTTGGCTTCCTTATTACAGACTATTTAATTCAAACATATGGAATTGAAAAATACTTGGAAATGGTGAAATTGTTGAAGGAGAGCAATATAATTGAACATGGCAATCCAGATAGAGATAAAATTGTTTATCAACTTACTGTAGAAGCAATAGAACAAATTTACGGATCAATTGAGGAAATATCGGATGAGTATATAGAACATTATAAAGAGGAATGAAAATTGTCTCCATGGTACTCTCTTAAAATATGTTCAAACTAATTATCGCCAGCCAATGAAACCAATTGGAGTGACCCGATTCACTTTGCCAAATGCAAGCCGTCAATTTTAAATGATAAGAATTTTCTTGAGAAGTTACACCTCTTTGGATAAGATTGTCTGAAGAGGTTTTTTTGTGTAGGGATATTAGGAGGGTTCAGTTTGGCAGTAGTGTATGATCTGAACATGGATGTAATAGCATTAATTGCGAAAGCAACTGGATACGCTTTACTAGCATTATTGGTAGCGCGACTTTATAGAAAGCAATCTAAAAAGCCGCCAATTATAGCGGTTATTTTAGTCGTCTTATTCGGTTTATTTTCTTTTACTATTAACATACCAATTAATGATTCATTTATCTCTTTATCTGTTTTGCCGCTAGGTGTTTGGATTTTATTATTTATTTTAAAACGGAAAGAAGGTCGCTGGGCTACCTATCGATCGTATGCTTGGCTTGGTTTTGGTGCAAATTATCTCTTCTTGGCCATTCATTTGCTCGCTATCCCAATCCATCATCTTGTTTATCCGGAAGATAAGCTGGAGACTTATTTTGCAGTTGTAGAGAATGCCGCCATTATTCCGACTCACCCTTCAGGAAGGGAAGCTTGCTTGGATGAAAAACGACTGATCAAACAAGTAATGACTGCAAAGGAGGAGCCGTTTTATTCAGAAGAATGGTACTATGAAACGTTTGTTGACTCAGAATCCGAATTAAAGGAAAGGTTTCCATATTTATTAATTGGCGTGGGGCCGAAATGGAGTAGCGGAATGCATGCTCTCACGTTTATCGAGAATGATGGAAGAGGCATACTAGTCACTACACAGAAGCAACAGCTTTATTATCGATTGGAAGAGTCGGTTTTCTGTCGGTAATAAAAGGAGTGGATCTTCACTTTACGCTTTTAGAATGGTTTTTTTATGAATAGTAATAACAAAAATGATTGCAAACAAATAGCCTGCTGATAGTAATAATGAAAAAGCATCATAACTTATGTCAACTAGGTAATTCAATCCGAATAATGGAGTTGCGAAAATCAAATAAAAGGGATACTGAACTGCAGTTAGAATATCTATCATAGCAAGGTCAGTTAACGAGTTTGAAAAGTTAACTGTGTAAACCACTACGCCGGATATAAAGCCAATTAATAAGATGTTCTTTACAACAACATTTTGGAAAGAAGTCTTTCCTATAAATGCGAATAAGGCAATACCTAGTAAGGTTGAGGTGGATAAATTGATAATCGTCATCGTGGAATCTGGATGTGTTATTGAAGGGATTAGGTTGATGGCGAACGCAATCAAATAGGAACAACAAAGAAAAATAAACAGTTTGCTCTTCACGTAGCTACCTCATTTCATTGTTATAATAATCTGACGAATACACTGTATACCAAAGATACCACAAAACTAATTAGAGGCAAGTGCAGCTTATCTTCTATTGCATTCTAATGATATATTTGGTGAAAAATTGAATAGGGGGATATGGAATGTTCAGCGTTGTGATGATACTGGGAGGTTTCCTTTTAATCTTGATGATATTAGGAGGCTGCTGGTTGTTAATTCATTTGTTTTCCTCTAAATAAATACTGCAAAAATGAGGAGGTACTGCATATGAAAAAACGGTTAGGAATGGGAGCGGCTGTCGCCTTTGCTTTATGTTTCGGATTCATTTATTGGTTTTATTTTTCAACTCCTTCCTCATTCCCTACAGATCAAGAAATAGCCGATAGAATCAACAAAGCTTTTCCGGGATCCGTTGTTTCAACCGTTCTAGATAAACTTCCAGCCGGTGAGCGTCATCTCGTCGTGCCGTTTATATCGGAAGAAGATGATTATGGTCTAAGTTACTGGGTATGGAAGCAGCGGAAGTGGAAGATAGCTGAAGTGGATGGCGGAGGTAGGCCGAAAATATGGAAGGTTGACGTGAAGGATCCTTCTTCCTATCGGATTGTCTGGAATATCCGGCCAGATCAGCAAGCTCATTCGGTTTCTTTTTACGCAGTTCAACATCGGAATTATACTTGGGGAGATGAAATCGACCGATATGTACCTAGAGTACAAATGGAAAAGGAAGTACTCCTCTCATCCTCTCCGTATGGCATGATATCACTACCAAATGAATGGCTAAGCTATCTGGAAGGTGAGCAGAAAGCCAGAATCTCTACTATGCATGGGTTGAAGTGGACATCTATGTATATAGAACCGTCACTTCAATTTGGATGGAACTTATATGATGAAGCGAAAAATGAAACGCATGATAGTTGGGGCAGGCGGTCGGGAGAATCGTATTCTTTCGAGAGAGAGAACATTGAGTTTCTCTATCCGGTATACCATTCGGAGCTTGAATAACAGTTTTGAGCATGACAAATTGCGGAACTCATTGAAAATAGGAAGTGTAAGTTATGAGGTTTTTATCTTTATGATAATTATTATTTAGAATAAAGGAGATTTTTTTATGGGGAACAAACGAAATGTAGTCTTGTTTATTGCTTCGAGTTTAGATGGATATATTGCTACAAAGGATGAATCGCTCGAGTGGCTCTTTTCCGTCGAGGGGGAGGGGGATAATGGATTCTCGGAGTTTTATGATACGGTGGGTACTGTAATCATGGGCAAGAGAACGTATGATTGGATCATGAATCAAGACTTAAAGGAGTTTCCTTATGTAAACAAAGATTGTTATGTGTTTACAAGGTCTGTAGTCGAAGACACTGAAAATGTGAAATTTGTGAGCGGCGATCTTTCTACGTTGATAGACGAACTTAAAAACCAAGAGGGAAAAAACATTTGGCTAGTTGGTGGTGGAGAACTGTTACAAACATTCTTGGAGGAAGAGTTGGTTGATGAACTCATTGTAACCGTTGCCCCAGCTGTGCTTGGTAAAGGGATACCACTGTTTCGAGAGGGGGATTACCAATTAAATCTTTCATTGAAAAGCGTGAGGACCTTTAACCAGTTTGTTGAACTGCATTATGAAGTGAAAAAATAAACAATATGAAAGTTAACATCCTAATATAAATGGGCGAGTAGGGAAATGGTGACTTCCCTACTCGCAAATGATTTTACTATGTCTATATAATGAATTACATATAAAGAGGGGATACCGGATAGACAGCTGGTTTCCCTTTTTAATTTCCTTTTTAAATTCATGTTGATAATTTCAGATTACCTTATATTAATACTGGAAATTTGATACAATCAAATGTAATACGTGAATTAGGTTGATTTTTAATCTGTAAAAGAGGTCTTTAGTAGAGAAGTAAATAGCCTAGATAGAAAACGAAAGAAGAAGGGGGAGCTCGCGTGTATTCTCATTTCTATAGCAATCTAGGTTCCACTATGCTGCAATTCTTAATTTGGTGGGTGCTTTTGCTGGTGTTTCACCGCATGATGAATCGTTATCCAGGAAGAAATAATCTCAAGAAAGACATGATTTTGACCTTTATTCAAACTATAGCGGTATTACTATTGCTGCCAATCATTTATTATCTTGTTGGATCTTGATACAATGGAATATTTCACTTAAGGAGTTTCGTTGTCATGAAGAATAGTGAAGCTCTATGTTGATCTCACAAATAAAAAGCAGGGAAGAGAGCAAATAGCATTCTCTTCCCTGCTTTTTATTATTATTTATTACGGAAAAATGGTGTCTTTTTCAAAGCTAAGCAAAGCGGAATAGCAATCACCAAACCGACAACGCTTTGAATGAGATCACCTGGGATGGATGCCAGTGGCGCCACCCAGTTGTTATACATGATGCCTTGCCCGATATAGTACACGGCAAGCATCACAGGGGTAGACGCAACGGCAGCCAGGATGTTGAGTTTTACACTGTCTCCCCGGTGACCTTTCGACCAAGCAATCTTCCCGACAATATAGCCTTGCAAGGCACGTGCGATGATGGTCGTTGGCACCCAGATGATCCAACCGCCAAAAATATCAAACAAGCCCATCCCGATTGCTCCAGCTAGCGCTCCCTTTTTCGGACCGAATAAAATGGCAACGATGAAAAGTGCCGCTGTCCCTAAATGGATGAGGCCACCTTGTCCAATCGGAAGCTTAATGTTAATAAATACAGTTGACAATAATACAATTGTCGACAGAATGGCTGTCAGTACTAAATCCATCGTCTTTGTACGTGTATGGGTTGTTGTTTTTTGTTGTAAAAGTACTACTTTATTTGTCTTAGCTTTGTGTACCGTTTCTTTCTTGTGTTGTAAAGTTTGCATAGGCGCATCCATTCCCTCACTCTACGGAATTTTAATTACTTTAATAGTACTGAATATCTGACCATCACAAAAGTGCCAGTTCGACGAAAATTATAGGGGTCAGAGAAAGGGAATAGAAATTGAGATTCTCTATATTCTTGCTTTCCCTTTCTTGTGGTACGATGGAAGAAGTGCAAGTACCGAAGAGTTAGGTGGGAAATTAATTGAAAAAAGTTGCGATCATCCAAGATATGTCTTCTTTCGGAAAATGCTCGCTCACAGCGGCCATTCCGGTCTTATCTGTCATGGGGGTGCAGCCAGTCCCTTTACCGACTGCCATTTTGACGTCGCAGACAGAATATCCTAGCTATTTTTGTGAGGATTTAACTTCGAAGATGTCTCATTTTACAAACGAGTGGAGCAAGATGGGCGTAACATTTGATGGTATTCATACGGGTTTCGTAACAGGAAAAGAGCAAATTGAAAATATCTTTTCTTTTTTACATACGTTTTACAAGGAAGAGACAACACTGTTGGTGGACCCGGTTATGGGGGACAGGGGACTGATGTATGATGTTTTTACTGACGATTTGATTAGTTATATGAAGGAATTGGTGAAGCGTGCTGATTTAATAACGCCGAATGTTACGGAATGTTGTTTACTGACGGGCCTATCGTTTGACAAACTGCAAGCGTACAAAACGAGTGAGGATTATTTAGTCGCAATTGAGGAGGCTGGCCGGCAGCTGCAATCAGAAACAGACGCAAAAGTTATTATTACCGGATTAAATCCGCCGGCACTTTCCGATACGAGATACGTCGGTAATATGTATATTGAAGGCTCCCGATCGTATCACAATCTGCAAGAATATAACGGAAAGAGTTATTCGGGAACGGGTGATTTATTTGCCTCTGTCATGATGGGCGGTATGATGCGCGGTCAGAATACTGTTGAGGCGATGGAACTCGCAGAGAAGTTTTTATCGGCCGCAATCAAGTCGACATCGGAAGAGCAGATTCCAACAATTGCTGGTGTGAACTTTGAATCGTATTTGCGGATGCTGCTATAACAGTTCTTAAGCCTTTAATCTAATCAAGTGTATGATATTAAATTCTTACGTTCGAGCTGCTTTTTTGATAGTATAGTTTAACTGCTTATAAAGTTGACTTAGGTTATGTTTCTAGTGTCTGTTTTCAAAAAGAAACCAGAGCTAGATGGGAGGAGGGTAGGAATGGAACCGATTATTCATGGTGTTTTGCTCGCGTTTGGTCTCATCCTGCCCCTTGGCGTGCAAAATATTTTCGTCTTTACACAGGGGGTTACACAGCCGACTCTCCTCAAAGCATTCCCAGCGGCAATTACCGCTGCCATTTGTGATACTGTCTTGATCGTTCTGGCTATTTTAGGATTATCATTGATCGTTTTGCAATTCGAATGGCTGCGGCTCGTCTTAATTGTGGCAGGCATTCTGTTCCTTGTTTATATGGGAAGAGTCATTTGGACATCTCCAGCAGCAAATCTTGAAGGAACTGTCGCGATGCCGGCGAAACGCCAAATTCTTTTTGCGCTTTCCGTCTCATTATTAAATCCGCATGCCTTATTGGATACAATTGGGGTGATCGGAACTAGCGCAGTAAAATATAACGGGCAGGACAGACTCCTTTTTTCTCTAGCCTGTATCGCAATATCTTGGTTGTGGTTTTTCGGATTATCCACCTTTGGATCCCTGTTGAAAAGGATTCAGATCCCTTCAGGCATTTTTATTTTGTTTAATAAATGTTCGGCTGTCTTCATTTGGGGAACGGCCATCTATTTATTGATTGGATTATGGCAAGGGATACAATAGAAAGAGAGGCGAAACAAAATGGCAGCAATTGAAGACTTTTTACAATTGGATATTCGTGTCGGCACCGTCATCCATGCAGAGGCGTTTCCAGAAGCCAGGGTTCCAGCCATCAAATTAAAAATCGATTTTGGTGAGCTTGTGATAAAACAATCCTCTGCACAAATCACGAAACGGTACCTTCCGGAAATGTTAATTGGGGAGCAAGTGGTCGCCGTCGTAAATTTCCCGACCAGACGGATTGCTGGGTACAAATCAGAAGTGCTAGTCCTAGGCGGCGTGCCGGAGGAAGGCGACGTGGTGTTGCTAAAACCGGATATGCCCGTTTTGAACGGTACGCCCATCGCATAAAAAGCCGGAAGCCATCAACCGAATAACAGGCGGTTGGCTTCCGGAAAACTTATCGTTTCACGGCATGTACATAATGGATGGTTTCAAATGCGGACAATTCATCAGATCTGTTTTGAAAAAATCGCTCTTGAATGTCGGCGGGAGATAAGTGTTCATAAATTAATAAACCTGATTCCTCCAGTAACCGCTCCAATTCCTCAAAAGAAAAACATGATTTCATTGGTTCGCCGGTAGCAGAAGCCAGTTGAACCATCTGCTGCACACGATTTGATCTTCCTTTTTCCTGAAACAGCTGTTCATCAGCATAATCGAAAACAATGGAACTGCCTGGTGGCACATTAGCAGATAAAGTTTTTAGCAATTCAGCAATGTCCTCTTTCTTCAAATAGTAGGATACTCCCAGCAGACTGAAAAAGGTTTTTTTATCAGATGAGAAACCAGACTCTAAAAGACCTTTACAATCAAACCCCTCACTGAAATTCATCGGAACAAAATGCAAATGGCTTGGTATGGACCAACCGGCTTTCTGAATCCTTACCTTTTTGGATTCTTGTGTAGCGGGATGATCAACCTCAAAGACATCTAAACTGCTTACATCTGAATGGCGAAAACTATACGTATCCAAGCCGGCTCCTAAAATCACATACTGAGTGGTGCCCAATTGAATCTCATTGTGCAAGACTTGTTCGCAAAAAGCCGAGCGGGCTATCGATGTGGGGGCCAATTGCAAATGAGTGATCCAACGAAGGATCTTATCGGGACAGTTTTGATATTTTTCTTTAATGGAGGGATTGAAAAAATCAATACCATCTACCATGTTGAGGCTAATCTCCTCAAATTCTTTTTCAAAGATCAAGTCATTTACAGCAAAGTCATTAAAAATTTTTGGTGTATCGAATCGACTGTGATAGGCGCGTCCGAAAGCTGTCAAGACGGAAGTAAAGCTTGCTTTGCTTTCCTCCAAATCCTTCATCCTCCTCAACGGAAAAAAGATTCCCCTGGCCAGGAGAACCTTATTATACACATCGATTATATATTTGTAAATTATAGCATAAATAAATTTTTTTGTCAAATTTAAAGTGCTGAGAATAATAGAGTTGACTAGTAACGAGATGTATTTGCTAGTTAAATATGTTAGAATGTTCTTGTTATAGTAAAATTGTGGACTATGAATCATTGATAGGAAGCAAAAAACCTAGCATCAAGGGCTATAACCCGAATGATAAAATGGGAGGTTATAAAATGTCTTTTAGTTATTATGGAGAACTTTGTACGGAAGTGTACGATATCACGAAGCCGGTCGGCCATTCGTTTGGCGAAGAGATTCCCTATTATATAGAGAGACTAAAAAGCTGCAAAGGCCCGATTTTGGAAGCGATGGTCGGTTCAGGACGCTTTTTAATTCCGCTTTTAGAGGCGGGTTATCATGTGGAAGGTGTAGATTATTCAGCAGATATGCTGTTGTCCTGCCGTGAGAGATGCGCGGAACGAGGACTGGCACCTGTCTTATATGAGGCTGATATAAAAGAGCTATCATTATCGCAACGATATGAGGCCATTCTGATTCCCGCTGGTTCTTTTCAATTGATTGAAGAACGGAATGAAGCGATGAAGGTTTTAAAACGCTTGTATGAACATCTGGTACCGGGCGGCAGATTGATCCTTGATCTATTTCTTCCGGAAGCCCAGTTTGAAAAGATTGGTATGGTAGTTGCAAATTCCACGTTTTCCTTGCCCAATGGCGACACAATCACGATGGAAGAAAAATTAATTGAAGCCGATTTGTTCCGACAGAGCAAAGTGTCCTATTTACGATATGAAAAATGGAGTTACGGCAACTTAATGCAAACGGAGTTGCAACGCTTTGCAATCCGTTGGTATGGCCTGGAAGAGTTCAAACTTATTTTACAAAGTATCGGTTTTAAGGATATTGTGGTGTCGGCAGATTATCAATATGGAACCATGCCTGAGAGCCAAGATCAAACGTTTACATTTGAGGCGGTAAAATGATATTTACATGAGGAGGCAATGGTCTCTTACGCGTCCTTGCTTTTTTAGAGACATGAGAGTAGGGGATATTTTTTGGACTCTAGAATAACAAAACCTGTACAACACATATTAGACCACTACCTAGCTATATTCCACCAAAAACTACCTGAAACATTAGTTGGTTTGTATATACATGGTTCAATTGCGTTAGATGCCTATCAAGAAGGTTCCAGCGATATTGACTTCATGGCGGTGGTCAACAAACCATTAGGGGATGAGGAAGTACAAGCTATCAGCCAAATCCATCAAGAATTAAAAAGACAACAGACCATAGAGATGGATGGCAGTTATATTCTTAATAATGAGGTGGGTCGGAATTCGAATAAGATAATCGAATGTCTTTATGTGAATGGCGGAAAAGCAATGCGGAGCAAGCATGAGATGAATCCAGTCACATGGTGGATGTTTAAAAATAAAGGAATCCGTGTGACTGGGCCAGAAGTTACTTCGTTCTCCATAGAAATAGAAGAAAGTGAACTGACTTCATTTATTCTCCGGAATATGAACTCCTATTGGGCTGGACGAGTCAATAAGTTGAAGAAATATCAACGTTTTGCTGCCTTTTTGCCAAATCGACTGATTGAACAGGAGTTGCTCTGGTCTGTTCCAGGTGTGTTGCGTCAATTTTATACGTTACAAGAACGAGCTGTCACTTCAAAAATCAAGGCATGTACCTATGCTTGTAATCACGTTCCAGAAAAATGGCATCTCATTATTAATGAAGTAATTAGCCTTCGAGATGGTAGGAGAACGGGATATGCTAAATCGAAAAAGCAAAAAATTGATGATCTTTTGCAGTTAATGGTTTATATTATTACGTATTGCAATGAAAAATATTCTGCTCAGTAGAGACGGCAAAAAGGTTGGTACGGAGTAAAATTGGCTGGAAAAGAAGAAGTGGACTGAAGGCACTTGATGAAAGAAGAGTTCCTTATTGGCAACCTCACGATGCTTGTCATAAAGGAAATTACATTATTGCAAGAAGGCGACAAATAGTTGTAATAGTACGATACGATGGAATGAAATATAACAAGAAGCTAATAAAATCAAGCTTTTATTGGCTTCTTTTTGTATTTACATAGTTTAAGTTCAATTGTCCATATTTTTGTGCTGTACTGGCAGTCGATAGTGGAATTAATGCTCGGATTTTTTCTTTCCTTTATGGGTATCACATGAAGAGGGAGTATATTGTTAGGGAGTTGGGTGATGTATTTGTTTAAAATAAGAAAAGAGCGGGTGTTTAGCGTTCTGAAGATTTTATTCCCCCTCGTCTTATTGGGATTAGCTATTATTGAAATTCAACAGACGGTACGTGGATTAGACATGAAGATGATCAGGGCTGAAATGGCGCAAGTACAGTCATGGGAACTTGCTCTTATCATCATCGTTTCATTTTGCGCGATTGCACCTATGCTTTACTATGACGTCATTCTTTTGAAAGTGTTGGGCATTAAAATGAAGACGACGAGCCTTTTGCAGCATTCATTTATTTCTAACACGTTTTCGAATCTCATCGGCTTTGGTGGTCTTGTCGGTGTCATGATGCGGAGTTATTTTTATTCAGAATATAGGGAAGACAAGGAAGGGATGTTGAAAAACATTGCTTCCATCACCTTGTTTTATTTGACGGGAATTTCATTGTTAGCGTGGATCGTTACGATCTATTTTCGAGATTTCCCATTGTTGCAAGAGACGAGATGGCTCTTGATTGCGGTATTGGCCGTTAGTTTATATTTCCCCATTTTTATGGCTGTTTTTCTGTTCCGCTACCGCCAACTGGATTCGCCTTCCATTAAGGCCAACATGGCTGTTGAACTCGTCATCACTTCCGTATTTGAATGGGTTTCCGTCTTTTTAGTGATCTGGCTGTTAACTTTAGTATTACATATTCCAATCGAACTATCTGCGCTGATCCCTATTTTCTTAATCGCTGCCTGTGCGGGAATTGCCAGTATGATTCCCGGAGGGATTGGCTCCTTTGACGTTGTGTTCCTTTGGGGAACGCAAAGTTTAGGGATTGCTGATGAAAAAGTGCTATTCCTGCTCATTTTGTACAGGATGGGTTATTTCGTCTTGCCGTTCCTTTTCTCGACCCTTTTATTTGTAAAAAGATATTGGGAACAGTGGAATCGTTCGTGGGATGACGTACCAGCCATCATCGTTCAAAAACTTAGCCGAGTATTAGTAACGGTTTTCGTTTTCATCGCAGGAATCATGCTGCTATTGTCCGCAGCTGTACCTGGCGTGTTTAGCCGACTCAAAATTACACAGGAATTCATTGCCTCTCCGATAATGAATGTGTCCCATCAATTGACAGTGGCAGCGGGTTTCGTTCTGTTAGGACTATGCAGGGGCATTAATTCGAGAGTGAAACGGACATTTCACCTCGCTGTTATTGTGTTGATCAGCGCAGCAATTTTTTCGATAATAAAAGGGTTCGATTATGAGGAGGCAATTTTCTTACTCATTGTAATGGCGTTACTGTTGGCATCTAAACGTCAGTTTTACCGGGAAAGTTATGTGGTTACTTGGGGCATCGCTCTGTTTGATTTGACTGTCGTAACCATTATTACTGGAATGTATGTATTCATTGGGTATGTAAGCATGCCTTCATCCAAAATTCATATTCCGGCTTCACTGAGTGACTTGATCATTACGGATTCAACGGACTTGTTTTTCAGCGCGATCATTGGGCTTCTCATTGCTTTCGCCATTCTATTTATCGGCCACATTATTCACAGGCCGAAGAAAATGGAAATACTTTCTTCGCTGAACGAAGAAGAAAAAATCAAGCAGCATCTTCAAACATATACAGGAACAGAGTTTTCGCATTTAATTTTTCTGCATGATAAATACGTTTTTTGGAATAAAGAAAAGAGCGTTTTATTTTCTTACCAAATTTATGCAGATAAAATTGTGGTTCTTGGAAATCCGGTAGGAAGGGAATCGGATTTTTCATCCGCCATCGAAGAGTTTTTGGATACAGCAGATCTGTATGGCTACACACCGGTGTTTTACGAAGTGAATAATAAAATTCTATCTTCGTTGCATGAGTTTGGATTCGGCTTTTTCAAGTTGGGCGAGGAAGCCTATGTCGATCTGGAGCAGTTCTCTCTAGCTGGAAAAAAGCTGAAGGCAAGCAGAGCAGTTAAGAATAAGTTTGTTAGGGAAAATTATTTCATCGAATTATTGAGCCCTCCCTATTCATCCGTCATTATGGATGAACTGGAGGAAGTGTCAAGACAATGGCTGCAAGGGAGAGTAGAGAAGGGCTTTTCGCTAGGTTTTTTCGATCGGAATTACTTGAGTACTTCCAGTATTGCAATTCTCAGGAATCAAGAGGAGATTCTAGGGTTTGCCAGTATTATGCCGATGTACGATAAGGGAAAGCGGATTTCAATTGACCTCATGCGTTTTAAACCAGATGCTCCGAATGGAACGATGGACTTCATTTTCTTATCCTTATTCGAATGGGCGAAAGCCGAAGGCTATCAAGTTTTCAATATTGGAATGTCACCATTGTCAAATGTAGGACGATCTAAATATTCCTTTGTTAGTGAAAAGATAGCAGCCCAAATCTTCCTGCACGGTCAATATTTTTATCATTTCAAAGGCTTAAAAAATTTCAAACAGAAATATGCGGATTTTTGGGAATCCAAGTATGTCGCCTATCGAAAAAAGTCTTCATTGACATTCACCATGGCCCAAATCACATTGTTAATCGGAAAGAGAAAATGACTGGTTTGGATTGGGATGGCTTGAGTAGTGAGCTATTCAGATAATACATTGTATTTGCAAAACCGCTTGGACTGGAAAAAGGGTTGGAAATCAAATTGATTTCCTCCCTTATTTGTCAACACACTAAATCTACTTGTAATATGGATTTTTAAAAATAATTTATCTGTCTCACAACATAGCTAAAATGGTATATTTACACCGGCAGGCGGTCGGTCGATAAGGAGAGTTAAAATCGAGAAAAGAAGTTGAGTAACGCAGGCATGAAAGGCTGACTAAAAAAGTGGTCTTACTCCATATCAAGTAATACCCATCCCTTTAAGGCGTTACAAAGGGTATCCATCATAAAATAAAGATCGTACTCATGAGAAGTTACATGCGTCAGTATTATAAACTACAAGAACGAGGGGTCATTTCAAAAGCGCCATATTCCAGAAAACTGGCATCCTATCATTAATGAAGTGATAAGCCTTAGAGATGGTGGGAGAACGGGATATTATAAATCGAAGAAGCAAAAAATTGACGATCTTTCGCAGTTAATGATTGATCTCCTTAACTATTGCAATGAAAAGTTTAACGACCAAAAGAACTAACTAGTACATCCTTAAAATCCATATTATAAATGGATTCAGACTGTAGACAAAGTCACTTCGAGATGAATAGAAATGCATAAACTAACCGGTAGGGAGCGCAACTTCGCTTTCCATGGGCTTGGCTTCAGCCTCCTCGTCACTTCGTTCCTGCGGGGTCTTCAGCTCAAGCTATTCCCATAGGAGTCTACGTTGCGCTCCCTGCCTTTGATGTAATTTCTTTATGATTAAGTAAATATGAA
>NZ_JBPVIR010000014.1:0-50684 GCF_057373025.1 Sporosarcina sp. AD_1 | reverse complement strand
GCCTCGGTCGCCAGCAAGTACTTCTTTAATAGAAGAAACTTTGAAGAAATTCGAGTAGCTCGATTTCTGCTGGCATCATTTAAGATGTCAATTTTGAATCCAAAGATTCGTGTTTGTCGTGTTCCCGACGAGTCGGGTTTCGACTTTATTGTTGACGTTTTGCTGTTCAGTTTTCAAGGTTCATTGTGCTTTCCTTCAAAAGCGACTTCTCTAATTTACCATCGCTTCCTCTTTCAGTCAAGCACTTTTTTCATTTTGTTTTTTTCGCTTGTTTCAGGCTTGCTAAGTTGCTGTCCCAAGCGACGAATATTATATTAGCATGCGGTATCTAGAAGTGTCAACACGAAATCCAAAAAAACTTTTCCGAACCGTTTTCCATCGCCACTTGATTCGGCAAGTGGCGACTTCTGACTAGTTCCGATTCCTTTACTGGGAGTGGTTCACGCTGTAATCCCGATGGAATACGAATTCATTTTTTGATTCCGATTTAACGATCTCTATTAAACCTTTTTCAACTAGAAACTCCATTAACACTTCAAGGTTAATGGAGTACATCCTCAGTTCCTCATGTTCATGCAGCTCTTGGATCGTCCAGCTTCTTTTAGCCGACATGATATCGAGGATATGCCTTGCTCCATCCAATGTTCTATTATGAATAAAAAATTCGCTGGCTAGGAACATTAATTCCAGTCGCTTCTCAATTGGTTCCTCGCTTAGAATAAGTTCTTCATATAATTTATAAATGGCAGGATCTAATTTCTTCACTTGCGACCACACTGTCACTTCCGGCGATAGTCCAGACTCTATAATCGCCAATCTCGCTAAATGATGGAGAGATTGTACCGCATGATGGTAGGAGTCCATATAATCCTTCTGCTCAAAGAAAGATTTCCCTTCCATGTAGGATCTGACTAATTTGGACAATTCAATCCCCATCTTCACTCTTCTGCCATGGAAAGGATATTCCTTTAACTCTTCTTTAAGCTTCTCCACAAATTCGTTTCGATCGTAGTAGATCTTGCCGTAAAAAAGCCAATCCACCACTTTTCTCTTCGTTCCTAGCAACAACCATTTCCGAAGTTGCTTCTCACTTATTACATGCATGGCAGCTTTTCCATTGCCATCTGTGTAATGTTTCGTATATATCGGTATCTCATTGTTCGAAGTGATAATAAGTAATATCTCATCAAATGTGTCTGTTACCGGGTCACCATCTGTACGTTTTTCCAACAGGATGACTCCCAAGGTTTCTGGCGAACTGGCCCGCTCTTGATAGATCGGTCTTAAAATCTGCTCCATCCTAACCCCTCCCTGTTTATTCACTTTCGACATCAATTCATCATAATCCTTCTTCACCTATTTCAGCCATGGTGACAATTATAATAGCTCTTCAATAAAAACGCATTACGTGAATTACATAGAATTTATGATATATTAGTTTAGAAGCATTATGGTATTATTTGAATTTCACTACCCGGCAACAGCATCGCCCTTTAGGAGGATTATTCATTGAAACCGTACAAAAATAAAATAAACAGGATTCGCTCGTTCGCACTCTCTCTCGTTTTCATCGGCTTTGTCATCATGTATTTCGGTATCTTTTTCAAAAACAATCAACTCATCATGTTGATTTTCATGGTGATCGGCATGCTAGCCATACTAGCGAGCACGATTGTGTACGCATGGATCGGTACCCTCTCGACTCGAGCCGTTCAAATTGTTTGTCCGAATTGTGGCAAACAAACAAAAATGCTAGGTCGTGTTGATATGTGCGGCCATTGCAGAGAACCGCTGACACTAGACCCTGCTTTGGAAGGCAAGGAATTTGACGAATCTTATAATCGTCCCTCACGTAAAAAAGAAACAGAATAAAAAAAATCCGGATTGCCTAGTTAGGCTGTCCGGTTTTTTTTATTCTGTTGCAAGTTGAGCAGTTGTAACAATCCAATCAACATTAATTCGCAGCTGCGCTCTTCGCACATTTCGGGCATGTTCCGTATACTTCCAAGCGATGTGAATTGACTTTGAATCCCGTTACGTGTGATGCCAGGTGTTCCACTTCTTCCAGTCCCGGGTGGTGAAAATCGACAATCGTGCCGCATTGATCACAAATAATATGATAATGATCATGTGTCACGAAATCGAAGCGGCTGGACGAATCACCATAAGTAAGTTCTTTTACAAGCCCTGCATTACGGAAAACACGGAGATTGTTATAAACCGTCGCAACACTCATATTAGGAAAGTCGTGTTCTAATGCTTTATATATTTCATCAGCTGTTGGATGTGACTCCGAAGAGATTAGGAATTCTAATATTGCATGCCGTTGTGGTGTAATTCGTACTCCACTTTCTTTTAATGTGACCAGCGCGTCTTTCAATGCGACTTCAGACATCGCTAACACCCCAATCCAAAAAGATTATCTCTTTATAATTATTATAATCAGTTTACTGAAAAGAGGTGCCTGCTGTCAACAAATCTGCTGAGCGAAGTATCATGTCAGATCCTTCTATTATCAATAACCTCGTTCAGGATCCAATAAATTGATCAGCTGTCTATCTCCTGATTGCCATTTCACTAAATTCTCCTTGAAAATTTCAAGAGCTCTCGGAACGTAATTTCTTGAATGGCTTGAAATATGAGGAGAGATGGTTACATTAGACAACTCCCACAATACGCTATCCAGCGGCAAAGGTTCCTCTTCAAAAACATCTAGCACAGCATGTCCGATTTTTCCGGACTGTAAGGATTCCACGATATCTTTTTCCTTAACAAGATCCCCGCGTCCGAAATTCATGAAAACAGCAGTGGATTTCATCGCATCGAAATGCCGCGCTGTCAATAAACCTTTCGTTTCAGGCGTGCTTGGCAATACAGAAATGACAAAGTCAGCTTGCGGCAAAGCTTCTTCTAACCTGCTGAATTCAACAATCTCATCCATCGAATCGACCGGTTTCCCGGAACGGTTGCACCCGATCGTTTTGACTCCGAACGCTTTCAGCAGGCGTCCTATTTCTGCTCCAATGGCACCCGGTCCGATGATCATCGCAGTAGAACCATATAACTCAACAGAATGGACTTTCTTATTCCATTCCTTTCGCTTTTGGTTTTCATAAATGGCCGGCAAAGAACGGCATAGCGCTAAAATATGCGCCAGCACCGATTCTGCCATTGGTGTCTTATGGATCCCTTTGACATTGCTCACCACAATGTTCCGTTCCGCAATTGCAGACAACGGCATTTTTTCTACCCCCGCAGAAGCAACCATGATCCATTCTAAGGCGCTTGCCTTATCCAATATAGGCTCATCAATATCTTCCCCATAAGTCACAATAATATTTGCATCTTCGACTTCTGCTTCCTTAATTGAAGGAAAGACGCTAAATGTCACATCAGGAAATTGCTTTGTCAGTTCTTCATATTGCGTATCTTTTATTTTGAAAGTAAATACAGCCTTCAACCAGATTCCCCCTAGTGTTACGCGTTGATTAATTGCTCAAGTGAAGTCAAGACATCTTGAATATGTCCTTTCACAGACACTTTTCGCCACTCCTTCACTACTGTGCCTGTTGGATCAATTAAGAATGTCGAACGTTCAATCCCCATATATTCTTTACCGAAGTTCTTTTTCAGTTTCCAAACGCCATATTTCTCCGCAACGGCATGATCTGCATCGACGAGCAATGAAAACGGCAGTCCTTGTTTTTCAATGAACTTTTCATGAGATGCCCCGCTGTCTGGGCTGACCCCTAAAATCACGGCATTCAACTTGCTGAAATCCGCATGGGCATCCCGAAAATCACATGCTTGCGTCGTACAGCCTGGCGTCGCATCCTTTGGATAAAAATAAAGAACGACGTACTTTTCTCCAGCGAAGTCTTGTAATGATACGAGCTCCCCTTTTTCGTCAGGCAATTGAAATTCCGGTGCATGCAATCCTTCTAACTTCTCCATTATCATCACTCCTTTTCTTTCCTCCATCGTACCGGACACAACGGCCACTTTCAATTTCTTTGGCGTGAAGCGATATTTTTGTTTAAAATGGAGGAGCAGTTAATTGAACGAAGGCTAAATTTATGAACAGAACAAAATCAGAAGAAATCTATCGTGAAGCGTGCGAGCATATAGTCGGAGGGGTGAACAGCCCTTCTCGTGGATATAAAGCGGTCGGCGGAGGTGCTCCGACTGTTATGGAACGAGCGGAAGGTGCCTACTTCTGGGATGTGGACGGAAATAAATACATCGACTACTTGGGTGCTTATGGTCCGATCATTACTGGCCATGCCCATCCTCATATTACTGAAGCAATCACACAAGCAGCCAAAACAGGGGTCTTATATGGAACACCTACCCCTCATGAAGTTAAATTTGCTAAAATGCTAAAAGACGCAATTCCAGGAATGGATAAAGTCCGCTTCGTCAATTCAGGGACCGAAGCAGTTATGACGACGATCCGGGTGGCACGAGCCTATACAGGCAGAACGAAAATCATGAAGTTTGCCGGCTGCTATCATGGTCATTCCGACCTTGTGCTTGTAGCTGCAGGTTCCGGTCCAGCAACTCTTGGAACACCTGACTCTGCCGGGGTGCCTGCTTCCATCGCGCAAGAAGTGATTACCATTCCATTCAATCAACCGGAAGCATACCGTGAAGCGATGGATAAGTGGGGCGAGGAAGTTGCTTGTATTCTCGTTGAACCGATTGTCGGCAACTTCGGAATTGTGGAGCCGAAGGAAGGATTCTTACAAACCGTACATGAAATTGCGAAAGAAAAAGGGGCACTTGTCGTCTATGATGAAGTAATCACTGCTTTCCGGTTCCACTACGGTGCAGCCCAAACGATGCTTGGCTTTACGCCAGATTTAACTGCTTTCGGGAAAATCATCGGTGGTGGATTGCCGATAGGCGCATACGGTGGAAGAAAAGAAATTATGGATGAAGTCGCTCCATTAGGCCCTGCATACCAAGCTGGAACAATGGCAGGAAATCCAGCTTCCATGCTTGCCGGAATCGCTTGCTTGGAAGTGCTTCAACAACCAGGCGTATATGAGCAACTTGATCGATTCGGCTCAAAGCTCGAGGAAGGCATTTTATCGCTGGCCCAAAAACACGGCATCCAAATGACAATCAATCGTCTCGGCGGTGCGCTGACCCTTTACTTCACGGATCAAACCATTGAGAATTATGAACAGGCCGAAGCAACTGACGGGGTAACGTTTGGCAAGTTCTTTAAACTGATGCTGGAGCGGGGAATTAATTTAGCGCCGTCCAAATATGAAGCTTGGTTCCTGACAATCGCCCATACAGAAAATGATATCGAGGAAACCTTACAGGCAGTCGACGAGTCCTTTAAAGAGCTTGCCGCTATGAAGAACTGATTTCCATTAGCCATGGCACTACAATAATTCAGTTTGTTTAGTTGTAATTCTGAGTACCGCGTATTACCTTATATAGAAGATGATTCTTTCATTTTGAAAATGGATAATAGAAAGGAAAATAACATGAAACTAGGTGCCCGCATATTTAAAACGGGTATTGCAATTGTGTTCGCTTTATTCGTTGCTGAAGTCTTGCATTTGCCTAACCCCGTTTTTGCAGGAATTGCAGCCATTTTTGCAATCCAGCCATCCATTTACCGTTCCTATTTAACCATTGTGGAACAGATTCAAGGGAATTTGATCGGGGCTTCAGTTGCAGTTCTGTTTGCTCTCATATTTGGACACCAGACGATTGTTATCGGCCTTGCAGCAGTCATTATCATTCTTCTTATGCTGAAATTCGGTTTGGAGAAATCCATTTCCTTGGCGCTTGTGACCATGATCGCAATCATGGAAATTAAGGGGGATGCCTTCCTGTCATTTGCACTGCTTCGTCTATTGACGATTATCATCGGCGTCTTGGCCGCGTTTCTCGTCAATTTGGTTTTCATGCCGCCGAAGTATGAAACAAAGCTGTTCCAAGCGATTCATCAGACACAAGATGAAATTATTCGGTGGATCCGGCTAGCAGGTCGGCAAGCTTCAGAGCATATTGCCACGAAAAAGTCCCTAGACAAATTGAAAGAGCGACTTTCCCACATTGACCAGCTCTATCTGCTGTTTAAAGAGGAAAGGAACTACTTCAAGAAGGGCACTATGGCGAAAACCCGGAAACTGGTCATTTACAGACAGATGTTAGCTACCTCGGAAAGCAGTTATGATGTGCTGAACAGGCTGCATAAATTCGAGAATGAACTGATCGCCTTGCCTGAGCACTTCCGCATGATGATCCAGGAAAGGCTCGATGCCCTGCTCACATATCATGAACAAATTCATCTGAAGTTTGTCGGAAAGTTGAAATCGGATAAAATGAGCGAAAATCTGAATGGCGAATTTCTGCAGCGTCATGAGGTAATGGAGATATTTGTGAAGCAGATCGCCGTCACGAAAGAGGAAGAAGAGTTTTCGGCTTATCATCTGCTCCATATACTTTCGTCCATACTGAATTACGAAGAACAACTGGAATACTTGGACCGACTGGTCGTTTCCAATCAAAAAAGACACAGCCACGATATTAGTAAAGAGCTAAAAGAAGAAATCTATTAAAAAAGCCTAGGGATCCAAAAATGGATTCCTAGGTTTTTCATTAGCTTTTCATTTTCGGATCCAGCGCATCTCGTAATCCATCCCCCATCAGGTTAAAGCCCAATACGGTCAACATGATGGATAAGCCCGGGAAGATCATCGTCCACGGTGCGGACTGCAAGTAATCCTTTGAATCTGCCAGCATTTTGCCCCATTCCGGCATCGGCGGTTCCGCTCCCAGTCCAAGGAATCCGAGTGCAGCTGCTTCCAAAATAGCAGTTGCGACTGCAAGTGTTCCTTGCACAATGACCGGAGCCATTGAATTCGGCAAAATATGAGAGAATAAGATCCGGGCATCCTTCATCCCGATCGCTTTAGCAGCGGAAATATACTCTTCTTCTTTAATACTGAGCACTTTGGAACGAATCAGCCTGCCGAAATTCGGTACATTGATGATCGCGATGGCAATTAATGCATTTTGCAGGCTCGGTCCTAAGACGGCTACAATCGCAATAGCCAATAATATAGAAGGAAATGCAAGCATAATATCGAAAATCCTTGAAATGATCGTATCCACCCATCGGCCGTAGTAGCCTGCCACGATGCCAAGCATACTCCCAACAATGACAGAGAGGACAACGGATAAAAATCCGACAGATAACGAGATTCTCGCCCCATAGATAATCCGGGATAAAATATCCCTACCGAAATCATCGGTACCCAGCCAATGAGCGGAAGAAGGCGGCTGCAGACGGTCTGCATGACTTTGGTCATTGATCCCTTCCGGCGCAAGCCATGGAGCTAAAATTGCCACCAGAATAAAGAACAGGACGATTGCCATGCCGACAACCGCAATTTTGCTTTTCCGGAAATTACGCCAAGCATCCAGCCATGGCCCGGTCGTCTTATCTATTTTCGCTTCCGCAATTCCATCAACTTTTGGCGTCAATTCAGACATATGTATCGCCCCCTTCGATTAGTCATATTTAATCCTCGCATCAATCAATCCATATAATAAATCGACAACCAGATTAATCATGACGAATATGAAAGCAACGACTAAAATGCCAGACTGGATAACCGGGTAATCACGGAAATTAATAGCCTCGTATATATAGCGGCCGATGCCCGGCCATGCAAAAATCGTCTCCGTCAAAATCGCACCGCCAAGCAGCATGCCCATCTGGAGTCCGATTACTGTCAGGACTGGAATAATTGCATTCTTCAACGCATGCTTATAAACGACCCAAAACATCTTCTGTCCTTTTGCCCGTGCTGTGCGGATGTAATCCGAACGCATAACTTCGAGCATACTCGAACGGGTCATCCGGGCAATGATTGCCATGGGAATCGTTGCAAGGGCAATTCCAGGCAGTACTAAATGTCGCAACACCTGCCCTAATTGATCAAAGCGTCCTTGGATAATCGTATCAATAACATAGAGATGCGTAATGGCATTTACCGGATCTCTCACTTCCTCGCGCCCAGAAGTCGGCAGCCAGCCGAGTTCAATGGCAATCCCCCATTGCCCTAACAGGCCGAGCCAAAAGATCGGCATGGAAACACCGACAAGCGCCAAAATCATTGCTGTGTAATCAAACCATGAATTTTGGAACCAGGCTGAAATGATACCTGCATTCATGCCAATTACCACGGCAATGATAATTGCAAAGATTGCAAGTTCCAGCGTTGCCGCCAGATGTGGCCAAATTTCGTCTGCCACGGGAAGCCGGGTGCGCATGGATTGGCCTAAATCGCCTTTTAAAATACCACCAAGATAATGAAAGAACTGCGAATACCATGGTTTGTCCAGGCCAAGCTTTTCATTCATCGCGGCTACAGCTTCAGGTGTCGCCTGTTGGCCTAAAATAACTTGGGCCGGGTTCCCAGGAATCGCCCGGATCATCATAAATACGATGAAAGCCATGCCGAGCAACACGGGTATCAATTGTAATAAACGTCTTCCTACATAGCCGACCATTCCTATTCACCTCTTTACCAATTAGGCGGACTCCTTGTAAGAAGGAAAAGGGAGGAAGCTGGCAGCCTCTCCCTTTTTCATCCAGCCTATTACAAACTTTTTGTTTACTTCACTTCCACATGCATCAGCATGTCAGAACCAGTAGGATGCGGCTTGAATCCTGTCAGCCCCTTCTTCGCAGCTAACAGCGGAGTGGAGTGGGCGATTGGAACCCAAGGAGCTTCGTCATGAATAATTTCTTGTGCTTGGCGGTAATATTCATTCCGCTTCTCTTCATCTACTTCGGTTTGTGCTTTAATGAAAAGATCGTGCATTTCATCGTTTTTGAAATACGTGTAGTTATTGCTACCGATATTGTCTTCATCAAGCAAGACATACAGGAAGTTATCAGCATCTCCGTTGTCTCCCGTCCAGCCTAACATGAACGCATCAGCTTCCCCTTTGCTCGCTTTATCCAAATAGGTTGCCCATTCATAGGAAACGATTTTCGCTTTTACGCCAATATCAGCCAAATTGCTTTGGATAACTTCCGCTACTTTTTTGCCGTCCGGCATGTATGGACGTGGTACAGGCATTGCCCATAGTTCCATTTCAAAACCGTCCGCAAGGCCAGCTTGTGCTAGAAGCTCCTTCGCTTTTTCAGGATTATACTCGTAGGCTTCGATATCGTCGTTATAGCCTGAAATCGAAGGCGGCATCGGGTTCTTTGCAACGTCTGCACGTCCTTCGAAGAATGAATTGATGATCGTCTCTTTATCAATTGCATAGTTCAGTGCTTGGCGCACTTCTTTTTTATCAAATGGAGGACGTGTTACCGTCAATCCCAAATAACCTACGTTCATGGATGGACGCTCAATTAATTGCAGATCATCATTGCTTTCAATTTTCTCGCCATCAGCAGGATTGATGCCATCCGCCAAATCGATTTCACCTTTAATCAAGGCATTCAATCGTGCAGAGTTATCAGGAATTGATTTGAACACGACCTTATCAAGCTTTGGCAATCCTTTTTGCCAATAGTCTTCGAATTTCTCGATTGTGATGGTATCATTTGCTTTCCATTCTACAAATTTGAATGGCCCAGTTCCGACCGGATTCCGTTCGAACTGGTCATCGCCTTGTTCAAATGCAGTCGGGCTTGCAATCGCAAACATGCTCATCGCGATATTTTTCAAAAATGGCGCTTGGGGTCTTTTCAGCTTGATGACGACAGTTTTTTCATCCTCTGCCGTGACTGAATCGATCACATGCTCTTCGTCTCCTTTGAATCCACCGAACATAGAGCTGTAATACGGAAATTTATCCGCATCGCCATTTGCCCAACGGTCAAAGTTTTTGACTACAGCATCCGCATTGAAGTCTGTGCCGTCATGGAATTTGACCCCTTCCCGTAAATGGAATGTGTATGTCAGCCCGTCATCAGACGTATCCCATTTCTCTGCTAATCCCGGTTTAATCGTTGTATCTTGTTCCCCGAAATTCAATAACGTTTCGAATAAGTTCACTGTTACTTTAAATGTTTCCCCTTCAGTCACCCTTGAAGGATCCAAAGATGTTGAATCGCCTCCTCGACCAAAGACAAGGATGGAACTCCCTTTCCCCGATGAACTATTCCCACCTTCACTGCCACTGCTGCCACAAGCTGCAAGTATCATGGACAACCCTAGCAGCATGACAAATGATAAGGACAGGATTCTCTTTTTCTTCATACAGACCCCTCCAATTGTTTTATATCATTGCCGGCCTGTTCGTTATACAGATGACAGGCGACAGAATGACCTGATTTTTTCTCATCCAATACAGGTGTAACCTTTGTGCAAATCTCCATTTTGTGCGGGCATCTCGTATGGAACGGACAGCCCGATGGCGGATCCGCCGGATTCGGAATATCCCCTTGGATGATGATCTGCTCATTTTTGAAATGAGGATCGGGAATCGGCACAGCTGATAATAATGCCTGCGTATACGGATGGAGAGGCTCCTCGTACAGCTTTTCACTATCCGCGATCTCTACGAGTTTCCCTAAATACATGACGCCGACCCGATCGCTAATATGCCGTACGACACTCAAGTCATGGGCGATGAATATATAAGTAAGCTTGAATTCTTTTTGTAAATCTTGCATAAGGTTTAAGACTTGTGCCTGGATAGAAACGTCCAGGGCGGATACGGGCTCATCCGCTATGATCAGTTTCGGATTTGTCATCAACGCCCGGGCAATCCCGATCCGTTGCCGCTGGCCGCCGCTGAATTGATGCGGAAAGCGTTTGGCATGATAACTGCTTAACCCGACAACTTCGAGAAATTGCTTTACTTTCTCTCTCCGTTCCTTCTTAGATGCGATCCCATGAACGATCAGCGGTTCCTCTAGTATCCTTGCTATACTATGCCGAGGATTCAACGAAGCGTACGGATCTTGGAATACCATCTGAATGTCCCGTCTAACTTTGCGCATTTCATCATTCGTCAAAGTGGTGATATCTTTCCCATCAAATTCGACCGTTCCAGCTGTCGGAGATAACAACCGCATCAGCAATTTTCCCGTCGTCGATTTTCCGCAGCCACTCTCCCCGACAATGCCTAATGTTTCCCCTTCATTCACATGGAAGGATACATCATCGACCGCTTTCACATGTCCGGCGATCCGGCCTAACGGGCCTTTCTTTACGGGAAAGTATTTTTTTAATCCTTCAACTTTCAGCAACGGCTTCTCTTCCATGTGACTTCACCCCTTCCCCGTCATATAAGAAGCATCTCGTTCGATGGGCGTCCGAGGTCGCGTACAATTCTGGATTTTCCACTTTGCAACGGTCAAACGCAAATTCACATCTGGCCGCAAACCGGCAACCTTGTTTAATCGTCCCCGGTCTCGGAACATTTCCAGGAATGGAATAAAGACGGTCCCTTTTTTCACGCAAGTCGGGAACAGACTGGATCAGTCCCTTCGTGTATGGATGCTGCGGGTGATCGAATAATGTCTCGGTTGGTGCCTCTTCAATAACTTGGCCCGCATACATAACAATGACCCTCTCGCACACATCCGCCACTACACCGAGATCATGCGTAATCAGCAGGATGGCTGTATGTAAACGTTCATTCAAATCTTTCATCAATTTCAAGATTTGCGCCTGAATTGTCACATCAAGTGCCGTAGTCGGTTCATCTGCAATGAGTATTTTCGGATTGCAAACTAATGCCATTGCAATCATGACTCGCTGCCGCATCCCGCCTGACAGCTGATGTGGATAGTCTTTCATAAGCTCAGACGCCCTTGGCAATCCGACCATTTTCAACATATCGACCGCTTTTTGCTCAATTTCCTTCTTGGAAAGCTTTCGCTCGTGAATCCGGATCGCTTCGGTCATTTGATTGCCAATGGTGAATAAAGGATTCAGCGATGTCATCGGCTCTTGAAAGATCATCGCTATGTCATTGCCCCGAATTTGCCTCATCTCAGCTTCTTTCTTCTCGATGAGATTGGTGCCATCATACAGGATTTCACCGCCTACCACCTTCCCAGGCGGATTTGGCACAAGTCCCATGATGGACAAGGACGTTACACTTTTCCCACATCCAGACTCCCCGACAATGCCTAATACTTCCCCTTCCTTCAACTGAAAATCAATATGGTCGACTGCCGGCACTTCACCCGAATCGGTGAAAAAGGTAGTCTGTAAATCCTTCACTTCCAGGATTGTTTTCTTTTCTACCATCAGATCACCTTTTTCTACTTTTTAGAAATTCTGAAACATTGAATTACTCTTATTATACTTTTTGTAGGTTAAAAGGCAATACGAAATTCCGAAAATAAAAACACCACTGATAATTCTCTTTATCAGTAGTGTTTGATAGTTTATAAATTTTGGACTTGGAACAAGTTATAATAAATGCCTTTCTGCTCCATTAATTCTTCGTGCCTACCCGCTTCTTTTAATTCACCATGATCGATGACAATTATTTTGTCCGCATGCGTGACCGTCGATAATCGGTGAGCAACGATGAACGTAGTCCGATCGTGGGCTAAACGCTCCAACGACTCTTGGATGAGTGCTTCACTTTCCAAATCCAAAGCAGAGGTCGCTTCATCCAAAATAAGCAAAGGTGGATTTTTGAGAAAGACACGGGCGATGGCGATCCGCTGTTTCTGACCACCTGACAGCTTGACGCCCCTTTCACCGACTTTTGTATCGTACCCTTCCGGCAAGGACTCGATGAAGTCATGGGCGTTTGCCGCCTTTGCCGCAGCAATTACTTCTTCTTCCGTCGCATCCGGATTCCCCATCATTATGTTGCTACGCACCGAATCGCTAAAGAGGATATTATCTTGAAGCACAATGCCGATTTGGTTTCGCAGTGATTTCAACTGAATATCACGGACGTCATGGCCGTCAATTCGGATGGCTCCCGATGACACATCATAAAACCGTGGTATCAAACTGACAATCGTCGATTTCCCTCCTCCGCTCATGCCGACAAGCGCAATCGTTTCGCCTGGCTGAACAGTGAAGTTAATCTCTTTCAACACTTCAAGACCTTCTTCTTCGTAATAAAAGCTGACGTTGTCAAAATCAATGCGGCCCTCAATGACCGGCATAGGTTTGGCCCCAGGTTTATCCGTAATATCATACGGCTCTTCCATCAGGTCGAACACCCTGTCCATGGACGCAAAGGACTGTGTCAACGTTGTCGAAGCATTAACGAGACGGCGCAACGGGTTGTACAACCGGTCGATATACGCAATGAAAGCGACCATTGTACCGATAGATAATGGTCCATTGATTACTTGATACCCTGCATAGCCGATTACAAGCAAAGGCGCCACATCGGTAATAGTATTGACAACTGCGAACGCTTTGGCATTCCATTTCGTATGGTCGATTGCTTTTGCAAGGAAGTTGCCATTTGTTCCGTCGAAGTTTTCCTGCTCCTTCTCTTCCAATGCAAAACTCTTAATAACACTCATGCCGGCTACCCGTTCATGCAAATAACTTTGCACATCCGCCAGGGCCTGGGACCTTTTACGGGTCAACTCCCGCAGCTTTCCAAAGAAATGCTTCACGCTATACGCATAAAAAGGGAAGGCAAGTAACGTAACAATAGTCAGCGGTACATCCATAAACAACATAATGACGACTGCTATGATGATGGTTGCCAGGTCAAGCCATACATTCATCAGCCCGATCATGACAAAGTTTTTCGTCTGCTCCACATCATTTATGACCCGGGAAATAACTTCTCCTGCCCTTGTGTTCGAATAAAACCGCAAACCAAGTCGCTGCAGATGAGAAAATAAATTCTGTCTGATGTCGTAAAGAATTTTGTTGCTGACATACTGTGCGTAATATTGGCGGTAATATTCGACTGGCGGCCGGATGATGAAAAACAGCAGCACGGTGCCCCCAAGCCAATAAAATAAGTAGCGTGTCTGTTCTCCCTTTGTCAGATCGTCGGCTCCGATAATGTCATCGAGGACAATCTTTATTAACAATGGAATGAACAACGGAATAGCAAATTTAACGATCCCAATGACGATGGTTAGGAAAATTTGCCAGTTGTATGGTTTTACAAATTTCATATACCGTTTGATGCTTTCTCCCATGCCATCACTCCCTTCCAAAAACAACGGAAAGCCCACTGCTGCGTGCAGGAAGGCTTTCCGGTCATGGTTTTTTCACCTGTTTGTAAAATTCATAACGCGATGTCCAAACTTCTATGAAGTCCGGAGCAAATGGGCCTTTACGCTGTTTTATCCATACGAGAAGCTTATCCAGGTTCCGGCGCAGAATTTGATCGATGACATCCGGATAGTTCATCTTCTTTTTATGGTCCGCGTATTCGTCCTCATCCAGTATGACATAACTCATATCCGGAAATACTTTTACATCGAGATCATAGTCGATGTATTTCAGCGACTTATTGTCGTATACAAATGGCGAGCTCATATTGACGTAATAGTAGACGCCGTCTTCACGAAGCATGCAAATGATGTTAAACCAATGCTCTGCATGGAAATAACAGATGGAAGGCTCTCTAGTCAGCCATGTCCGTCCATCGGCTTCTGTGACGAGTGTTCGTTCATTAGCTCCGATGACAATATTGCGAGTCCCCTTTAACACCATTGTTTCCTGCCATACTCGGTGAATGTTTCCATCGTGTTTGTAGCTATGTACTTGTATCGTTTCTCCTTCTTTTGGAATCGCCATTTAATAACCACCTTCGGCCACCGGAAATTTTGATGCCCTTTTCTATTTTTTTATTATACCAATTGCCTCTTAAAATTTGAACAAAAGCGATTCCAAGTGGAAAAAGAATGAAAACGTATTCAAACCGAAAAAACCGGCGGAAGCTTAAATGCTCCCACCGGCCGGTGATGTCAATCCAATTATTTTGTTTGGTTCCCCTGAGTGCCCGAAGCTTTTTGCTTGTTCATCTCAGCACGTTGATTCTGTTCCTTCACGTGATTTACATCAGTTTCGGAACCGAATTCTGAAGTCATGTTCTTGAACTGACCTTGGTTGTTCATTGCTGAACGACTGTTCTGTTCTTTCACATGGTTCACATCCGTTTCGGAGCCAAACTCAGCAGTCATATTCGAGAATTGACCTGAGTTGTTCATTGCTGAACTTTGGTTTTGTTCTCTCACATGTTGCACATCCGTTTCAGAACCAAATTCACTTCCCATAGAAGAGAACTGACCTTGATTCTGAGCGTTCATCGCTGAACTTTGGTTTTGCTGCCTTACATGATTCGCATCTGTTTTGGCGTTTTTGCTGAATGGATTTTTTGTCATGGATTTTCACCTCCGTGAACAATATGATGTGCACGTGAGGCGTTTTTATTCGACGGTATTTTTTTCTATTTGACCGGGTTAACTACATTCCATAATTTTATGACTGGCATCGGTTTTGGCAACGCTTCAACTTCCTCTGCCGTGAACCATCTTGCCTTCTCTGAGACAAATCCGGCATTCGGTGTCACCGCTATATACCCTTTCACTTCCCAAGTTAAATGGGAAAACACATGGTTAAAATCAAAAATGGCTGATACCTCATCCAATTGAAGGCCATACTGATCCTGAATCGCTAGGGCAGGATTTTCTTCTTGCAGTAGTTCGGCTGTCGGGAACTCCCACATATTCGCAAGAAGCCCTTTCTCAGGACGCTGTTGCATAAACCACTTGCCGTTTCCGTCCGTAATTGCGAAAAAAGCCAATGGGATAGTTTTCATTTTTGTTTTCTTTGTTTTAAGCGGCAATTCATCTTGCCGCCCTTCTTCAAAAGCAGCACAGAATTCCCGGACTGGACAGAGCAGGCATTTTGGCCGTGGTATGCAGATGGTAGCTCCAAGTTCCATTAGGGCTTGATTGAAAGCAGAAGGGTCCTCTTTATAGATCAAATCCATAACTGCCTGCTCGAACGTTTTTCTAGTCTTCGGCAAGGCGATATCTTCTTCAATAAGAAGGATCCTTGATAATACGCGCATCACATTTCCATCAACAGCATGTTCCGGAATACCGTATGCAATACTTAAGATGGCTCCCGCTGTATATGGCCCGATCCCACGCAGAGAAGAAATTTCTTTTCTAGTTGTTGGCACGCTGCCGCCATACGATTCCACTACTTCTTTAACACCCTGCTGAAGATTTCGGGCCCTCGAGTAATAGCCAAGGCCTTCCCACATTTTCAATAATTCTTCTTCTTTGGCATTCGCCAAAGCTTGCATTGTCGGAAACTTTGCCGTAAAACGTTCATAATAAGGAATGACAGTCTCCACACGTGTTTGCTGCAGCATCACTTCTGATACCCAGATTAAGTACGGATCCGTTGTTTTTCGCCATGGAAGGTCACGTTTTTCCCTGTAATACCAAGAAACGAGTGCCTCCTGAAATAATTTTTTCTGTTCATTCTCCTGCAACAACTTTAACCGCCACCTTGCAAATACTTTTTGTTCGATAAAAAAAGGGTATATACTAATACTAAGAAGACACTGATGAACTGAAGGAAGGAGTGATCACTTGGATACAGGAACACATATTGTCATGAGTGCCGCGGTTTGCGGAATCGCACTTGCGGATCCTGTCGTTTCTTCAGATCCTGTGACTATGACAGCTGTTTTTGTCGGAATAGCCGGCGGTTCCCTCATACCGGATATCGACACCGTTCTAAAATTGAAGAACAATGCCATCTATATCCGGAATCATCGGGGCATCACCCATTCTGTCCCTGCTGTGTTGCTTTGGCCTCTCGTTATTTCAGTGTTGCTTTCGTTTCTGTTGCCTGGCGCAGATTATATCCATGTTTGGGCTTGGACATTTTTAGCCGTATTCCTTCATGTCTTTGTGGACATTTTTAATTCATACGGCACACAAGCCTTGCGCCCATTCTCCAATCGATGGGTCGCTATCGGGGTAATCAATACGTTCGATCCGATAATATTTGGATTGCATATCATCGCAATCCTCGCCTGGATTCTTGGCAGCAACCCAGTATTCACATTCGCATTGCTCTATGCCGTGCTGTTTGGCTACTATTTACTGCGCTTCGCAGTAAAAGCGGCTGTAAAGCAAGCCGTTTGCAACACAGTGCCTGATGCGACAGATATTTTCATTGCACCGACCATGCGGTTTTTCCAATGGCGGGTGGCCGCTTCGAATGACAAATATCATTACGTAGGACGTGCCTATAAACGGTCCGTAAATATTTACGATCGCTTTGAACGGGAACCATTACCTGATTCCCCTTATATCGAGGCTGCCATGAAAGATCGAAATATCAAAGCCTTTGTTTCTTTTTCACCCATTTACCGATGGGCCATCTCGTATGTTGGCGACATAGTGGAAGTCCGCCTCATTGATCTGCGCTACCGGAGCAAAGGGTATTATCCATTTGTTGCAGTTGCTCACCTCAATAAAGACTTGGAAGTCGTCAACTCCTACACGGGCTGGATTTTCTCCGAAGACAAGCTGCGAAAAAAACTAAAGATCATCCCGAATTCATAAGAGCTGCCTGTCCTATCGCAGGCAGCTCTTATTCCTGTCATTTCCCGGACTTTAATGGTTTCAGCATGGAAATCGGCAATGCTTCTTCCGCTCGTGTACCGCTCAGTCGGTATCCCCAAGCAAATAGGCCCTTCAAGTAATCCACCTTGAAGAAAACTCCTTCATCACCATCGATCCGATACACTTCTCCCGGAACAATCGAGTCTGCATCAACCAAATAGGATTGTACAATAACGGCTTTCCGCTGATACACCGCATATTCGTTTACAATGCCAAGCTGCTCCGCTTTACGCGCTTTTTCCATAAGCCGTGCAATTTCAGAGCGAAGCTCGTGTTCTGTCATTTCACTATATTTCTTCTGGCTCTCCATGATCCTCTGTCTCCTTCTTTTCAATGAACCGGTTAATCCGGTCCATCGGTATGCCTTTTTGATACATCGCCTGCTTCACCCGGTTGATCAATTGATAGCCCGAATGTTTTGATTCGTATCGACGCCATGCTTTCTCACCGATTGAGTGAGTCATCGCATCCCACTCGTCCTCTTCTATTTCCATCTCCAGGTTATCAATGACTTGATTGACCACCTCATAGGAGAATCCTTTACGTAATAAGGCGTTCTGGATTTTTTGCTTTAATTGCGCGGGAGGGGTGGAACGATTTCCGTTGACGGCTTTTTCCGCCAACTTTCTTGCTCGCGCCACCTGTTCCTCATCTGAATATTGCTCGATCACTTGTTGTTGTAATTCTTTAGCGATCCCTTTTTTCTGCATATCTTGCTGGATGGCTTTCGGTCCTTTATTCGAAGTGTTTTTTTGTGTTTGCAATAAAGCCTCCGAAAATGCTTCATCATTTAAGAAACCGAGACGCTTCAGTTTGACGATTGCCTCCAGGATAACCGCCTCTCCAAACTCCAAATCCGCTAGCTTCTTCTTCACTTCAAACTCGCTTCGCATCCGAAACGATAAGTAGTGGAGCGCACGATTAAATGCCTTTTCAATTTGGTCTTCGTACTCGATTTCGCCTTTAGCCCAATCATCCACCTGCATCCCTTTCGTCAAACCAAACTTGACGAGCACGGATTCATGGACGCTGAATGCGTATACTTCATCGAGAAATATATTATATCGTTCGCTATCACGTTTTTGTTGTGTTATTTTCGTAATAACAGACATATAGGCATACCTCCCCGCTATTACTAGTATACAACGATGAGACATGGAGGTCAGCTTTCTGATTTTAGTCGAGAGGAGATGGCCGGAATGAGAGTGGTTATTGCCGGTGGAACAGGATTTGTCGGACGTCATCTTGTGGAGTTGCTGCAGGCGCAACAAGACGAAGTCATCGTGCTTACGAGGAAATCATCCCATACTTCGAATGGAGTCACTTATGTGCGATGGCTCGATGAGGATGCCTGTCCAGAAAAAGAAATAGGGACAGCCGATGCCTTTATCAATTTGGCTGGCGTCTCAATTAATGATGGAAGATGGAATCAATCCCATCGAGAAGCGATTTATAACAGCCGTATGGAAGCGACGGATGAATTGTTGAGAATCATCTCGGCGATGGAACAAAAGCCTTCTGTTTTAATCAATGCGAGTGCAATAGGTATTTATCCGACCTCGGAAACCGCTGTATATACAGAACGTTCAACAGAAAAAGCAGATGATTTGCTGGGTACAACCGTAACAGCATGGGAAGAGAAAGCTTCTGCCGCTTCCGAAATGGGCATCCGTACGGTCTTTACACGGTTCGGAACCGTTTTCGGCAAAGAAGATGGAGCACTTCCATTAATGGTCATGCCCTATAAATTGTTCGTTGGGGGCAAAATTGGCAGCGGCAAGCAATGGATCTCCTGGGTGCATGTGGAGGATGTCGCACGCGCCATCTTGTTTGCATTAACACACGATAGCTTGGAAGGGCCTGTAAATGTCACATCGCCTTTCCCAAAACGGATGAGCGAAGTCGGAAAAGCAATCGGTTCCACAATCGGCCGGCCGCATTGGATGCCAGCCCCTGCGCCGCTAATGAAAATAGCATTAGGCAAGAAAAGCAGCCTCGTGCTGGAAGGACAATTTGTACTGCCTGAAGTACTCCAAGAAGCCGGCTTCCAATTTAATTTTCCGGTTCTTGAAGACGCCCTAAATGACTTGCTGGCGTAAAGTATATTTTTTTCAAAAACGCACATCCTAACAACAAAATCCTTGTGGTTGCTTTTCTTGAAGCCTGCCCTCGGATTCTGGAAGGAAAAGGAGTGTGTTACGCGTGGAACATCATGGACCCGGGATCTTAATGGCCGCCTTCATCATCATCGTCGGTGTGCTATTTAATCCTTTTGCCGCAAATGCGGAAGAATTCCATTGGGGATTCAAAAAAGCAACCGGCGGCGTTCCGCCTGATGCAGGAGCCGCATTGGAAACTATACTTGAACGTCACGGCGCCATCTACAAAGGAAAACCCGATGAGAAAATCGCCTACCTGACATTTGATAATGGCTATGAAAATGGCTATACGGAAAGCATTCTCGATACACTCAAAAAAGAGGAAGCCCCGGCGACATTCTTTCTCACCGGCCATTATTTAAAAAGCGCGGCGCCTCTCGTAAAACGGATGGTGAAGGAAGGCCATATCATCGGAAATCACTCTTATAACCACCCGAATATGGCTAGCGTCTCCCAACAAAAGGTGGAAGAAGAACTGAAGAAGTTTGACGAACTGCTGAACCAGACAGCCGGTGTCCAGCGAACCAACTACTTCCGTCCGCCTGAAGGAGTTTTCAGCGAAGCACTCCTCGCCCAGGCAAATGAACTCGGATACCGTCACATCTTCTGGTCCGTCGCCTTTATCGACTGGCATGCAAACAAGCCGAAAGGAAAAGCTTACGCGTACAATGAACTCATGAACCAATTGCATCCGGGAGCGGTCATCCTCATGCACACCGTCTCTCCAGATAACGCGGAAGCACTCCCCGACTTTATTCGCGAAGCCAAAAAATTGGGCTACGAATTCCGGACGCTCGATGACCTTGTTCTCGAGTACGAAAATGTTAACTCCATTTTGCACTGAGCATCCACTTTGTGGGTGCTCTTTTTTGATGTGGTTTGTTCCGTGGCTTGGTTGGCAGTAAGTCAATATATCTGGACGAACGCCAGAATATTGGATTGAACACCAGATAATCAGCGCGAACGCCAGAATATAGAATTGAACGCCAGATAACCAGTACGAACGCCAGAATAAAGATTTGAACGCCAGATAACCAGCGCGAACGCCAGAATATAGATTTGAACGCCAGATAACCAAAACGAACGCCAGAATATTGGATTGAACGCCAGATAACCAGTACGAACGCCAGAATATTGGATTGAACGCCAGATAACCGACACGAACGTCAAATTACTCTCGGCTTCCGCCAATTAAAATTGTCCTTGAGCCGGCGCCAGTTGACTAACCGCAAGAGTTCCAGATAAACGGGATCCATCCCAGTAATTAAATTGAAATGGACTCCAAAAATTAAATTCATAAAAAACGCCATATAAGGCGTCTAACAAGCACTCAGACTTTATTACCAGCCGACCACTTTTACCCAATCGCACGCGTCCTCCTTCTCCCCCCGACAAGTGCAGCGATAAATAACAATCCAAAGAAGATAGATAAAATCAGCAGAAAGCTCACGTTGGCAAAATGCTCTAAAAACAGGCCGCCTACAAATGGGCCGGTTAAGCTGCCGATGCTGAAAAAGATGCCGCATAGTAAATTTCCGGTCGGCAAGAGATCCTTCGGTGTTAAATCCGACATGTAGGAAATGCCGAGTGAGAAGACAGAACCTAAGAAAATCCCAGTAATGAAAATGGCGATTAGAATAAATAAGACCGTGTTGCCAGCTAGTCCTGCAAGCAAGAAGCCGGCTGCGCCTCCAGCATAGGTGATTGGAACAATTATCCGCCTCCCGATTTTATCGGACAACATGCCGAGCGGCAGCTGCGATAAAATTCCGCCTAAAGAGAAAGTGGCCAATATCAGGGAAACTGAACTTAATTCCAATCCGTTTCGCAAGGCATAAACGGGATACATTGCATTGAGTGATGACTCCAGAAAGCCATAACCAAATGGACCTAAAAATGCGATGCCCGCAACTGCAATCGTCATTTTCGCCCGTCCTGCAAAATGGCGACCGCCTGCTTCATTACTGGATATAACATCCGGAAAATCGTTTTTCAATGTAAAGACGAGTGACCAGGCAGCCATGCAAAGGAGGCCGGATATGATGAAAGGCAGCCCTTCGAATACATGGACTAGCGGGGCAAATAATGGTCCAGCTCCAAATCCCACACTGAAAGACAAACCATAAACCGCTATATTTCTGCCAAGACGATAGCTCGGGGATGTGCTCGTTATCCATGTTTGAGTCGAGAAATGAAGGGCATGGTCTCCGATGCCAATTAATAACCGCAAGATAAACCAGAAAACTACATGCTTCCAAAGCGGAAACAGAAGGAGCGATCCAAAAACGATAATTCCTCCAAAAATAATGATGGGTTTATACCCAAACCGCCGAAGCGGCGCTTCCATAAAAGGCGAAACCAGGAGTGTCCCGATGTACAGTCCCGTTGCATTTAACCCGTTCAATGTACTGGATATTCCATCCCGTTCAAAGATGGCTGAAATGAGCGGCAATAACATACCTTGTGAAAAACCTGAGATCGACACGATGATGACTAAAATCCAAAAACGATGCCGTTCTGCCTGAAGTGTTCGATCCATAAGCATTCTGCTCCTTAAATATTTGAATTTCTTATACAATGGTAGCATAAGGAGGAATGAAAACGATGAAATTTGAAATGACTGAAAACGGCTTTGAAACCGAAACATCCTATGGAAAATTAGCCATCTCTTCGAATGAGGAATATGGATTCAGACCCTTCCAACTACTCGTCACTTCCGTCGCAGTATGCAGCGGCGGAGTCATGAGAAAAATTCTCGACAAAATGCGTATGCCCGCCGAACATATTACGGTGGAGGCTAAGGAAATCGTCCGCAACCCAGATGAAGCCGACCGGATTGAAAAAATCCATCTCCATTTCACAATCAAAGGTTCTTCCATTGAAGATTCGAAAATGGATCGCGTCCTGGAACTGACAAGGAAAAACTGTTCCATGGTCCAGTCCGTGCATGAATCCATTGAGATTGTTGAAACTTATGAAATCGCACAATAACAAAAAGGCCCAGTCATATCTGCTAGCAGATGATGGCTGGGCCTTTACGTCTGAGTAATATCTTCACTTTCCATTTGCATAAAGATGTCGTAGTCGGCCGGTGCAATTGCTGCCGTCCGTTCACGGATCCCCTCCTTTGTCATCAGGATGTGATTCGTCTCTACTCCTACGGCCTCCTTTACGATTGATTAAACATAGTATAACACAAAGATTTTATATTTCAAACAATTCGATTATTTTTAATTCTAAATTCCTATATCATTGATGTGATGGTAATCAAGGAGCCGCGTTGCGGTACACTGTGTGAGCATTGCATCGCCCCGCTCCCATTTCTCACACCAAGAATGCATTACCCATGTCCAAACTCGCACTGCCTAGTTCTAATCGATTATAATTACTATCATTCCACTCATTCACAGTCAAATTAGCATATCTCTGTCCGGCTCGGCATTACCAAATTTCAAACGGCATACCACATCCACGCCCGAGCAATAACTCTCCCACCCGTGCATAACACATCGACACACCCACATGAACCACTTCAAACCAAGCATAACCAACCACCAAGAAACGCATAATACCATAAAAGTGGCACATCACCATAAAAACACCTCACAGCTCACAAGGAGAGGACATTGAACAATTCCACGTTTTCATATAGGATAGAAATGAATGAAAAGAGGTGTCTCGCTTGAATCATCCACAAAACAATGGACAAGTGGATCAGTTAAAAAGCCGTCTCCATCAATTCCTTGAAAAATTGGAATCGATAGAGCCTGAAACGGCGGATCTGCAAGAAATTGATCAACTGATACAATTAGTTGATGAACTCGAAAAACAGATGGAACAGCTTAAAACAGACAACTGAATAAGCAGGGGGAAATTTGAATGTACATAGAAAATCTCGAAAAGAGCATGTATGAACTTGTCTGCGAAACATCGACAAACTTGCCGAAGGATGTCCGCAGAGCGGTAAAAGCGGCAAGGGAACTCGAGGATGCCGGTACACGTGCGGCAATGAGTCTTGATACGATTGCGAAAAATATTAATATGGCGGACGAGAAGCTTTCTCCGATCTGTCAGGATACAGGCTTGCCTACTTTTAAAATTAAGACGCCAGTCGGTGTAAACCAACTGGAAATCAAAGCAGCCATTCGCCGTGCAATTGAACAGGCGACAAAAGACGGCAAGTTGCGTCCGAATGCGGTTGATTCCTTAACAGGTGAAAATAGCGGCGACAATTTGGGCCTTGGCCTCCCTGTCGTGAAATTCGAACAATGGGAAGAGAATCACATTGAAGTGAAACTCATCCTAAAAGGCGGCGGTTGTGAGAATAAAAACATCCAATACAGCCTTCCAGCTGAATTAGAAGGTCTTGGCCGCGCCGGCCGCGACCTGGATGGCATTCGCAAATGCATTTTGCATTCTGTCTATCAAGCACAAGGGCAAGGCTGTTCTGCAGGATTTATCGGCGTTGGCATTGGCGGCGACCGGTCATCGGGCTACGATTTGGCCAAAGAACAGCTCTTCCGTGAAGTGGATGATGTCAATCCAATTCCGGAGCTTGCGGAGTTAGAACGCTATATCTTAAAAACAGCCAATACGCTTGGCATCGGCACGATGGGCTTTGGCGGCGAAGCGACGCTGCTCGGCTGTAAAATCGGTGTCATGCACCGCATTCCAGCGAGCTTTTATGTTTCGGTTGCGTACAATTGCTGGGCATATCGTCGGATGGCAGTGGATATCGACGCGAATACCGGCGAAATTCAGCACTGGCATTATAATGATGGCGACAAGTTAACTTTTGAGGAGCCGGCGCAAGATGATTCCGTCCAGTCGTCTTCCAGAGTCGTGGAGCTGACAGCACCGATCACCGAAGAACAAATCCGTGATTTGAAAGTCGGAGACGTCGTTAAGATCAGCGGCCGCATGTACACGGGCCGGGATGCCATCCATAAATATTTATCCGACAACGATTCTCCAGTCGACTTGAACGGACAAATCATTTACCATTGTGGACCGGTTGTTTTGAAGAACGAAGATGGTTCTTATGAAATTAAAGCCGCAGGCCCGACTACTTCCATTCGTGAAGAACCTTATCAAGGCGATATCATGAAGAAGTTTGGCATCCGCGCTGTCATCGGAAAAGGCGGAATGGGTCCAAAAACATTGGCAGCGTTAGAGGAACACGGAGGCGTCTATTTGAACGCGATCGGCGGTGCCGCACAATATTATGCGGACTGCATTAAAGCTGTTGAAGGTGTCGATCTTCTTCAGTTCGGCATTCCAGAGGCCATGTGGCACTTGCGTGTTGAAGATTTCACAGCGGTTGTGACGATGGACTCACATGGCAATAGCCTGCATGCCGATGTAGATAAATCCTCACTTGATAAACTTGCACAATACAAAGAAAAAGTATTTGCATAAGATGACAAGGCAGCAGTATCTCTCGCTAGATACTGCTGTCTTTTTTTAGTTTCTTTTTTATGCAAATTGGTAACATTTCATAGTTTGCTATGCTATACTACTAACAGATGATAATTATTATAACATCATAATCATTATCATTAACTAACAAATAACCTTTTCACCTATTATTTTATAGGTTTAAAATAAATTCCTTATCATATTCACCTTGATAAACATTCTCAATTAGGAGGTGCTTAGTTTGACAACTCAACCTATCGAAAAAGAATCCACTTCTTTTCAGTGGACTGCTCATTTGGAATTATTCGCCGCCCTATTATCCGGTCTTTTAATTGCCATCGCCTGGTCTATAGGGAAATCTGGCATGGAAAATGCTTCTATTATTCTATATATCATTGCATTCTTAATCGGCGGCTTTGCAAAAGCGAAGGAGGGCATTGAAGAGACAATAAAGGATAAGCAGCTCAACGTGGAGATGCTAATGGTTTTCGCAGCAATCGGTTCTGCCGTAATTGGCTACTGGGCAGAAGGTGCGATTCTGATCTTCATTTTCGCTGTAAGCGGTGCTTTAGAGACGTATACCCTAAATAAAAGCCATAAAGAAATTTCGGCCCTTATGGGTATGCAGCCAGAGGTTGCTTGGCTGATAGATGCAGAAGGAGCTGTATCTCAAGTATCCACCGACTCCCTTTCCGTGGGCTCCTTGCTGCTCGTTAAACCAGGTGAGCGCATACCGGTTGACGGCATCATTGTGTCAGGCATGACATCGGTAGATCTGTCCGCTATCAATGGAGAATCTGTCCCTGTCTCTCGGGGCGAAGGCGATGAGCTGTTTGCCGGAACGGTCAACATGAGCGGAGCCATTCAAATGAAAATGACGAAGCCAAGTTCCGAGACATTGTTCCAGAAGATCATTCAGCTCGTCCAAAATGCACAAAGTGAAAAATCCCCTTCCCAGCAATTCATTGAACGTTTTGAAGGGACTTATGTAAAAGTTGTCATTGCTACGGTGCTCATTATGATGGTCCTTCCCCACTTCCTATTCGGGTGGGATTGGACAACGACATTTTACAGGGCGATTGTCCTGCTCGTTGTAGCCTCTCCATGTGCACTTGTTGCTTCTATTATGCCTGCAACCCTGGCTGCAGTTTCTAACGGGGCCAAACGAGGTGTCTTATTCAAAGGTGGTTTGCACCTTGAGCATGTCGGCTCATTGAAAGCAATCGCTTTTGATAAAACAGGCACGTTAACAACAGGCAAGCCGATAGTAACAGATTTCATTGTACGAAATGGTAAAGACGCACAGGAAGCACTTGCCCTACTAGCGGCGATTGAGTCACAATCCAATCACCCTTTGGCGATGGCCATTACAAAATATGCAGTGGAACAAGGGGTTCAGATCCCCCGCGCTCCCCATATTGAAGACGTACCTGGCTATGGCATCCGAGCGTTCGTTGGAGATCATGAGTTTTTAGTCGGAAATCCACGATTTGTCGGTGAAGACGCCGTCCATGGATTCAAGGAAGACGTGGCAAAGAAGTTAGCCGGTGAAGGAAAAACAGTGATCTATATGAAGGACCATGAAGGGATTTTGGCTTGCGCGGCTCTTCGTGACACATTGCGTCCTGAAGCTGCCAAAGCCATACAAGATTTAAAGGTGCTCGGCATTAGTCCGATCATGTTAACAGGGGATAACCAATTGACAGCTGCCGCTATCGCCAAAGAAGCAGGAGTTGAAAAATATGTCTCTGAATGTCTGCCTGAAAGAAAGGTAGAAGAAATAAAACAATTGCTGAACGAATACGGCACAGTCGGAATGGTCGGTGATGGCATCAATGATGCACCGGCGCTCGCTACTGCGACTTCTGGCATCGCGATGGGTGAAGGGACAGATGTCGCGCTCGAAACTGCCGATGTGGTTCTTATGCAAAACGATTTAAACCGTTTAGCGTATGCCGTGAAACTATCCCGGAAAATGCAGCGAATTGTGAAGCAGAATGTGTTCTTCTCCATTTCTGTCATTGTGGTGCTCATTTTGTCCAACTTCATGCAGGTCGTCGATTTGCCACTTGGCGTCATCGGCCATGAAGGCAGTACGATCCTTGTTATTTTGAATGGCCTACGGATGTTGAATCCGATGAACAAGGCATAAAACAATCCACACAGAATCTCTCAATCAGACAGAAAAAAAAGCAATGCCCCTTAGTGGATGGCATTGCTTTTTTTCTTTGCTATGATCGCTTGTTTACGTTCAGTCAATACAGCGTTCAACTGGCCTCCAAGCATTAATATGATTGCGGAGAAATAGAGCCAAAGCATGAGAACAATGATTGCCCCGATACTGCCATACGTTTTGGAGTAGTTCGCATAATTCCCTACATAAAACGAAAAGGCTAGCGACGTGACAATCCAACCGACAGTTGCAAACAAAGCTCCAGGGAAAACGCTCTTCAAATGGATTTTCATATTAGGGACAGCCCAATATGTGGCAGAAAAAACGACGAAAATTAGGATTGGGGGTAGAATCCATCGCAAACTGCCCCACAGTTTCATAAATCCTTCTTCTAGTCCAAAATAGGAAAACAACAGCGTTCCGATTTGCTGGCCAAATACCGGCAGAACCAGTGCAACGACCAAAACGCCGATCAATGCGATGGTGAAAAGCACCGACATCCCTCTTGACACGAGAAAAGATCTTGTTTCCTCCACAAAATAAGAGCGATTCAATGCTCTCGTCAACGCATTCATCCCTTTGGAAGCGGACCAGATGGTTGCGAGTAATCCAATGGATAATAAACTGCCGTTCCGGTTTTTCAGTATCTCATCAATTGTGCTTTTGATTAGCTGATAAACACTGTCCGGTGCATATTCCCTGACAAAAAGGAACACTTGCGATTCATCCAAATTCAAGTATGGCAACAACGTAATTAGAAAGATTAATAGAGGAAACATAGACAACAGAAAAAAGAAAGCAAGTTGAGAACCGAGACCGGTTACATCTACTTTCTTTATTCTGACTACTAATTCCTTAAAAAACCCGTTTGCTGTCGTCACATCAAACTTTTGTAAATCTCCATCTTTCACATCATCCAAGAAATTCATGACTTTCGTATCCTTCATGAATCCATCTTTTTTATCCTGTTCGGCATAAACCGGCTTGCTTGCTTTGAAAGTCTGATTTTCGTTCTTCACATTAGACTCACTCCTTTCAAAGCCTTTTACTTTTTTGTCATATCCTCTTTCGCACTCTGAACGATTTCCTTCACTTCATCTTTTGATTCAACGACGGCATCCTTCGTGTTCATGACAACTTCTTTTACTTGCGGTGTCAATGCTTTCAGCTCTTCCACCTGCTGCTTTATATAGGAGGCATCGCCGGCAAGCTGTTCATATACCGACTGATATTTCTCTTTCTTTTCTTGTATCTTGCTCATCAAGACATCACGGTTTTTGGAATAATAACTGATTTCGGCAGCCATATCCTTTGTCGTTTTTGCCATATGTTGTCTCGTCGCCCGATCGAATAGGCTGATTGCTGCTCCGGCTAGAGCTCCAAATAAGATGAACTTTCCAAATTTGCTATTGCTCACTCTAATACCTCCAATTCCGACTAGTTTTGCATATATTATTATACCCTCTCTAGCCGAAAACAAACAAATTTCGCATGGAGTAAAAAAAGTACTTGACTAACGCGTTAAAGTTTCGGAATATTAACAATAGAACTAGTTATTATTAGTTTGTTAATACAAAGTTAGTATGCTTTGAGAGGGAGTCGATACAGGGGGAAATGAGAGGTTGGGGTATATTTCACACGCAAAAATAAACTAGAAAAAACGGGGGTATTGAGATGGATGCAATCGCAGGTGCATTAGACAAGATCAGTGGATTGGTTTGGGGACCGCCACTATTGATCCTCCTTGTCGGTACAGGTATATTCCTGACAGCAAGGCTCGCATTTATACAAGTACGTTTATTGCCGTATTCCTTAAGGCAAGTTTTTTCAAGGAAACATGATAAGAAAGCCGATGGGGATATTTCGCAATTCCAGGCACTCATGACAGCGATGGCTGCTACCGTTGGGGTCGGTAACATCGTCGGAGTTGCCGGCGCGGTAGCAGCAGGCGGACCAGGCGCGATTTTCTGGATGTGGCTTGCCGGATTCTTCGGGATGGCTACTAAATATGGAGAAGCCATTCTGGCGGTTAAATACCGTGTGAAAGACTCGAAAGGCCAAATGGCTGGCGGACCGATGTATTATTTAGAGCATGGCTTGAAACAAAAGTGGCTCGGTGTACTATTTGCCGTATTTGGGGCATTTGCTGCATTCGGTATCGGAAATGGAACCCAGTCGAAAGCTGTTGCTGACGTCATGTCCAGCACTTTCAGCGTACCTCACTGGGCAACTGGAATCGGGCTTGTCATCTTCGGAGCTCTCGTTATTTTAGGCGGAATTAAATCAATCGGTAAGGTTACAGCCTTTTTCGTTCCAATCATGGCATTATTTTATTTCATTGCAGGATTAATAGTTGTTATTCTTAATTTCGATTTGGTACCAGGTGCATTTGCATTGATTTTCAAAGATGCATTTACAGGACAAGCTGTCGCAGGGGGAGCAATTGGTGCGGTCATCCGTTTCGGAGTAGCTCGCGGTCTCTTCTCCAACGAAGCAGGTCTCGGTTCGGCTCCTATTGCCGCTGCTGCAGCGCGTACGGATATGCCAGGGCGTCAAGCTCTCATTTCAATGACACAAGTACTTTTTGATACTCTTATCATCTGTTCGATTACTGGTGTGACGATCGTCATGTCAAATAAATGGCAAGAAGGCGTAGCAACCGGTTCACTGACAGCTGAAGCGTTTGGCTCTTTCTTAGGAAGCGCAGGTCCGATTGTCGTGGCGATTGGTTTGATCTTCTTCGCGACTTCTACGATTCTTGGTTGGTCTTACTACGGTGAAAAGTGCTTCCAGTATCTTTTCCCGAATAACAAGGCAGTTTTCGCTTATCGCGTAATTTTTGTACTATTCATTTTCGTAGGTTCCGTTATTAGTCTTGAAGCAGTTTGGGCACTTGCCGACGTCTTGAACGGTCTGATGGCCATCCCGAACTTGATCGGTCTTCTTGGTCTATCCGGAGTTATCGTAATGGAAACAAAACGCTTCCAAGCGAAAATCAAAGAAGAAAAAGAAGCGGAGCGATTGGGCAAATCATCAGCTGTTGACACAACGTCAAAATAATGAAATGATAAATCCTAAGCTGAAGAAAGGTGGGCAACCACATGGATTTATCAAACCCGACACAAGAAAATATTTCATACATGGTGGAGCAAATTAAAGAAAAACTCCGTATGGTCAATGTTGATGCGATGAAAGCTGAAAACTTCAACACATCACGTTACGAAGATCTTCACTATATGTACGAGATGGTCATGAAACGGGATACATTCTCACCAAATGAAATGCAAGCAATTGCTGCAGAACTTGGGTCACTTCGTGAATAGCAAGACGGGCCGCCACTGTGCATGACGCACTATAGGCGGCCCATTTTTTCCCCCGAAAAAAGCTTACGCACCCTGGCAAGGGTAGCGTAAGCTTTTTATTCAACCGGAGTACCGTCTTTCAGCACTAGTGGCTGGATCAACACTTCGACTCGTCTGTTTTTGCTTCTGCCTTCCGGCGTGTCGTTTGAAGCGATCGGCTGGAACTCACCAAATCCTTTAGTACTGAATAGACGAGGATCGAGGTTGCTGTCACGGACTAATATCTTCAAAAAGTTGTAGGCCCGCATCGAGCTTAAATCCCAGTTGGAATCAAACTCGGCGGTATGGATCGGAATATTATCCGTATGGCCGGCTATGACAATTTGTCTCGGTTTATCAAACACAAGCAAGTCACCAATGTCCTTCGCAAGATTTTCGTATTGCGGACTGATCGTCGCCTTCCCCGTTTCAAACAAGATGCTGTCACGGATGGTGATGAGCAGTCCTTCATCCGTCAGCTTGGTCTGAAATTGATTCTCCAACTCATGAACTGCGATATATTCATCCAGTTTATCTTGAATTTCACTTAATGAACGCTGGTCCTCCAAATAGGAGGAGTTATCATTCTCCTGCCCTGCCTGGTCTTTAGGGACCGGTACAGTCGTTGGGGACGAGTTGTCCATCACCCCGCGCCCGCCATCGAAAATTTCGTTGAAAACGGAGGATATCTGGCTAAATTTTGCCTCGTCCACTGAACTGGATGCAAATAGCACGATGAACAGCGCCAAAAGCAAAGTTAATAGATCCGCATAAGGCAATAGCCATGATTCATTAATATGTCCCTCTTCGCTTTTCCTTTTCTTACGTCTCTTCGACAACCTGGCCAGCCTCCTTGCCCTCTGAATTTTTCGCAGCCAGTTTGCGACGTTCTTCCATGGATAGATATGAGGCCAATTTTTGTTCAATTACACGTGGTGCTTCACCTTCTAGAACCGATAAGATTCCTTCGATCATCATCATCTTTTGTCTAGCTTCTTCTTTGGACTTCCGGATTAATTTATTTGCGAACGGATGCCACAAAACATATCCCGTAAAAATACCAAGAAGCGTCGCGACAAACGCAGCGGAAATCGCATGGCCAAGTGCATCGATGTCATTCATGTTTTTCAATGCAGCAATCAAACCGACAACCGCACCAAGTACACCAAGTGTCGGTGCATAGGTGCCCGCCTGGCTGAATATCTGGGAGCCCGCCGAGTGCCTCTCCTGCATCGCTTCCACTTCCTCCGTCAAAACATCACGGATATAGTCAGCATTTTGGCCATCAATTGCTAGTCCCAGCCCATTTTTCAAAAAAGGATCGGAAATTTCATCTGCCTTCGCTTCTAGGGAAAGCAGCCCTTCCCGTCTTGCAATATCCGCCCAACCGGAAAACATCCGGATCAGGTCCGCATCAGAAGTGAGCTTCTGTTCTTTGAACAAGACACCGAATAGTTTAGGAATCCGTTTCACTTCGCTCTTTGGGAACGCGATTACAACTGAAGCAGCTGTTCCTGCAATGATGATCAGGATAGCTGCCAAATTCACCAGGTTATCCGGAGTGACACCCTTTAACGTCATACCGACCAACAATGCCACAACTCCGAGTATTAATCCTAATACCGTTGTTAAATCCATAATTGTACCTCCCATATCTACCTATCTACTTCTTCTTATTTCGACATTTTAAGCGAGTTCTTTAGATAACTTCAGTAACATTCTTGAAATATTTATTCCATGTACATTCCTTTTTCACAATTAAAATTTGCTCTAAGGTATATTGAATTGGTAGAATAATTACAAAGACTGAAAGGAGTTTTTATATTATGTCTACTTTTAATGAAAAACTGGCAAACTACGCTGACTTAGCGGTTAATGTAGGTGTCAATATCCAGCCCGATCAAACGTTATACATAAGCGCCTCGATCGAAACTGCAGAGTTCGTGAGATTGGTAGTGGAAAAGGCATATGATGCTGGTGCGCGCCATGTGATCGTTGACTGGGCTGATGATAAAATAGCTCGGTTGCGGTATGAAAAAGCACCTGCTGATTCCTTCTCCGATTTTCCGGAATGGAAAGTTTTAGAACGTGAAACGCTTGCGAAAAATGGTGCCGCTTTCATGAGCATTGTCTCTCAAAGCCCTGACCTTTTGAAAGGCATTGATCCATCCCGTATTGCGGATGCGCAAAAGGCGGCTGGTCAAGCACTTAACAAATACCGCCAAATGATGCAGGCCGATAAATTCAGCTGGACTGTCATCGCGGCTCCTTCAAAGGACTGGGCGGCTAAAGTCTTCCCTGAACTTCCAGAAAATCAGCAGGTCGATGCGCTGTGGGATGCTATCTTCAAAGCAGTCCGCGCGGATGTAGAAAATCCAGTAGAAGCTTGGAAGCAACACGATCAAACGCTCCATACAAAAGCAGATTATTTAAATGAAAAGAAATATAAGACGCTGCATTACACAGCGCCTAATACAGATTTAAAGATTGATCTTCCGGAAGGACATATTTGGTGCGGTGCCGGCAGTGTCAACGAACAAGGAAATACGTTCATGGCCAATATGCCAACGGAAGAAGTCTTCACCGTTCCTCATAAGGATGGAATTAATGGCTATGTCTCCAATACGAAACCATTGAGCTATGGCGGTAATATTATTGACGGATTCAAAGTGACTTTTAAGGATGGTAAAATTGTAGATGTGTCCGCAGCACAAGGCGAAGATGTCTTAAAACGCCTGATCGACACAGATGAAGGTGCCAAGAGCCTTGGAGAAGTTGCCCTTGTTGCCCATAATTCGCCGATTTCCAATTCCGGTTTACTGTTCTACAATACTCTGTTCGATGAAAATGCCTCTAACCACTTGGCAATCGGAAGTGCCTATGCATTCTGTATAGAAGGCGGAAAGACAATGTCTACCGAAGAATTGCAGCAGCATGGGTTGAACCAAAGTATTACACATGTCGACTTCATGATCGGCTCAGCGGAGATGGACATCGACGGCATTTTAGAGGACGGCACTACTGAACCAATATTCCGGAATGGGAACTGGGCCTTCTAAAATACGCCACAATTACTTGGAAACAACACTTAATAAAAATGATCTTTTGTAGTATAATAGGGGTTGCATGGAACTATCATTGATAGAGAGGGGTCTTGAAGATGGGCTTAATGTTTACAACAGTCATCGGTTATATGGTCGTCCTCGGAATCGCTGCATACTTTACAATGCACTACCTTGGAAGGGCTCTTAATTCTTCAGATGCTGAGAAGATCGACCCGAAACCAGACGTGAAATAAGAGTTGCCAATAGGCGACTCTTTTATTTTATAAAAAACTTATTTTTCCGAAGAACGGAGGCTGTATTATGACCATTTTATCTGAAATTCTAGAGTTTAACAGAGAGTTTGTAAACGAGAAGCAGTATGAGCAATATGAGACTACAAAGTTTCCTGACAAACGAATTGTGATCCTGACATGCATGGATACCAGATTGACGGAATTACTCCCTAAAGCGATGAACTTGAAAAACGGTGATGCGAAGATAATTAAAAGTGCCGGCGCTGTCGTCACTCATCCATTCGGGGGCATCATGAGAAGTATTCTGGTTGCCGTCTACGAATTGGGTGCGGATGAAGTATATATCATTGGTCACCATGATTGCGGCATGAGCTCGATCGATACAGACTCCATTGTCTCTAAAATGGTCAATCGCGGTGTTGATGAAAGCCTGTTCTCCACATTGAAATATTCCGGTATTAACATGAAAGAATGGCTTCGCGGCTTTAGCGATGTAACTGAAAGTGTAAAACGAAGCGTAGACGTCGTTCGCAATCACCCACTAATGGATAAGAGTGTGCCTATTCACGGCCTTGTCGCCCATCCTGACACAGGTCTGCTTGATATGATCGTAGACGGCTATGAAGCTGCCGCCAAACAATGACACGATATTTCCCGGGAAATGAAAAAGTCGATTCCTTTTTTACAGGAATCGACTTTTCATTTTCGAAAGGATTTTCCGCAATGCGGCCTTACCCTTTCAATACTCGTCTTCCAGCATAGCGTACATGTAATGGTCTTCCCAAACACCATTAATGAACAGCAGCTTGCGCAATAAACCTTCTCTTGTATATCCCGCATTTTCCAACACTCTGACCGACCCGAAGTTTCGGGGAGAAACGAATGCTTCGACCCGATGAAGGGAAACCGTTTCAAAGGCGAACTTTGTCACGATTTTGACCGCTTCCGTGGCTAATCCCCTTCCCGTCTCCCTTTCATCAATCGAGTATCCTACAAAACCGCTTGAAAAAGGCAATCTTTTAATACTATAAAGGGATATATGACCGATAAGCCGGCTCGTATCCGAGTCGAATATACCGAAATTGTATTCCCGACGATCTCTCATCTGATAGAGAGATTCCCGAATCTTGTCACGCTGAACAGATACCGAGTAATAACTCTTATCATGACGCGGTTCGAACACTGTCCAGTATTCTTTGTTTGCAATGAGCAATTCGGTAAAAATACTCGCATCCTCTTCCGTTAATATCCGTAAATAACATGTTTGCCCTTCAAGCAGTATCAATGACCATTCACCTTTCCTTGGCAGTTAGATTTAAAAACTCCTCCACATCATTCACGCACAGCGCTACGCCCTTCGCCCAGAATTCCTGCTTTGTAATATCCTCGCCAAGGTGTTTCATAGCAAGATCCTCAACAGACATGACTGCTGTGTCACGCAATAATGCAATATACTTCTGTTCAAATCCTTCCCCCTCTGCCAGCGCCTTCGCATAAATGCTCAACGAGAACAGATAGCCGAATGTATAAGGGAAGTTATAGAACGGCGTTCCTGTAATATAGAAATGAAGCTTAGATGCCCAGAAATGAGGATGCGTCGTGCTTAGTGCACCGCCATATGCTTCCTCCTGTGCTTCTGACATCAATTGGTTCAATCTGGAAGCCGGTACAACACCATTCTTGCGCTCCTCATAAAATCTTGTTTCAAATAGGAAACGAGCATGGATATTCATGAAAAATGCGACACTGCGCTGGATTTTATCCTCGAGCAATGCGATCTTTTCTTCTGTATTTTCTGCAGCCTTCACCGATGCATCGGCTACAATCATCTCGGCGAACGTAGAAGCCGTTTCGGCCACGCCCATCGCATATTGGCGGTTCAGTGGATGGACCGGTCGAAGTGCGTACGAATGGAATGCATGCCCAAGCTCGTGGGCCAGTGTCGCTACATTCGACATGGACCCGCTGTACGTCATGAAAATCCGGGATTGTTCAGAAATCGGCATACCTGTACAGAAACCGCCAGGACGTTTATTCGGACGATCCTCTGCTTCAATCCAGCTATCTTCAAATGCTTTGCGCGCAAAAGCTTCCAGCTCAGGACCAAATGCGCCAAAATGCTTTAGAATAAATTCCGCGCCTTCCTGGTACTCCATTTTCTTTGTAGAAGAAGTGACAGGCGCATCTAAGTCGAACCAGTCCATTTTGTCGGTTCCAAGCAATTCAGCTTTCCGGTTTAAATAATCTACGAACGGACCTTTATTCGCACTGATGGCGCCCCACATTGCATCAAGTGTATCCTGGCTCATGCGGTTACGCATCAATGGTTCCATCAAGACAGAATCCCATCCACGTTTTTTATAGGTGGCAAGGCGGAAGCCTGCTAAATGATTCAACGTCGTAGCAAAGAAGTCCTCTTTTTCTGTCCAAATATCCTCTAAAGCTTCAAATGAAGTCTTCCGGACAGCACGCTCCTCATGAGAGCTTAAATTGTTTGCTTGTCCAACTGAAAGGATCTTCTCTTCACCATCCACCTTCAGCTTAACCTTAATATCACCGATTAATTGATTGTAAAACTGACCCCATCCGTGGTAGCCGTCCACGCTCAAAGCTGTAATCAGGCTTTCCTCTTCTTGAGACAGCTTCATCTTCACTTCTTCTCTCCATTCACTGAGGATGAATGTGAAGTCTTTCAATTGGTCCGTCTGCAGCAATTGCTCCCATACGTCAGTTTCCGTCTGAGCTAACTTTTGTTGCAGCCCAAGATCAGCCGTAGCAAAACGTGCGCTTAACGACATAGTTTCTGCCTGCAGGACAAGCGCTTTCTTGTCTGTCGTGTCAGCTGCGAGGAAACATCCGATAACAGCTCCCGCTTGTCTCAAATGCAATGTGGTGTCTTTTACCTCTTCAAGCAGTTGCAGAACCCGACCGGCATCTTCTTTTGAAGTCGGTGTCTGGAAAGCCTCAATGCTTTTTTCCAGTACACTTATTTTATTCGATGCTTCGTCCAAATGCGAGCGAAGTTCTTCCGATTCACTGCCCCCCTTGAAAAACACATCTAAATCCCATACTTGAGAATATGCTAATTTAGTCAACGTCATTTCCCCCAAATCATTTAGTTATTTTTTCAACAATTCCGGTTTTATTATACCATGAATATTCGGGAATCGAAATAAACGATTTGTTAAGGAATTTTCATACTTTCACGAGCACTTCTGCTCATTCCTCTGTATACTTAGGGATAGGAGGATTACGTATGGCAAAATCACTTATTATGGCGCTTTCCCTGCTTGCACTCATCCTATTGACTATTATCGGGAACTTCGTCTCCATCAATGGCAGTACAACAACTGAAATTACCAATCGGATCCCCGTTCTTTTTATTCCGGCTAACTATGTCTTCATCATATGGGGCGTCATTTACGGGCTGCTCTTTTACTGGATCTTCAAAGGGACTTCCGATAAACGTCTGAGAGTAAGAAGAACTGTACTTTTCACTTCCGCATGCGCTTCTCAAATCGCTTGGATCTTGTTATGGCATTTCGAACTGTTTAGCTGGGCGCTTCTTGCCAAAAGCATGTTGGTGGCCCTGTTATTGCTCCTCTACTTCACGTACCCGAAACGAGAGAACACAATAACCGGCCGCGTACCGATTGCCGCGTTCCTTGCCTGGGCTTCATTCGGATGGATTACCAATCTTAGCTATTTGCTAATGCTTCATGAATGGAGCGGCTGGGGTTTAAGCGACCCCCTCTGGACGGTTATTTACATGACGGTGGCAACAGCTGGCGCGTTACATTTTATGTACCACCACAGAGATTATGTATGTAATCTGATCTTCATTTGGAGTTTCATCGGAATTGCTGTAAAAAATGGGACGGAGGAATTGTTCGTTTCAGCAGCCGCCATTTTCTTGACGGCCGTGCTGGCAGCAAGCTTCCTGTTTGTCAGAGAGATGAAAAGGGAATAAAAATGCCACTCTTCCTTTGTAGAAGAGCGGCATTTTTTCTATGTGCGTTGTATGAGGCGCGGTGCAGTTGTGAACAATAATACAGCAGCCGTGGCACAGATGATAATGGATGGGATCATGTACCAACCATTATATACAAGTGAATATATCCAGACAGGCTGATCACCGGCGTATTCGGAAAAGAATACGACTCCACCGATCACATGTGCCATATATCGAAGAAGACCTCCCAGGACGGTTCCTACAATGATTGCAGCAGCCATGGAGCCTTTATTTCCGGCCTTCCTGCTTTTATTGAGCCACCCAAATGTGACCCCAGCAAGCCCGACGAAAGTATAAGCACCAAAGTAGTCAAGAAAGGCTTGGACTGGGTGGATGACATACCCTCCTATAGCTGCTTGCAGAATGCCAGTCAATAGACCCGTTAACATTCCTCCAGCTATCCCCCAACGATACGCCATGATGATGACCGGCAGCATGGAAAGAGTCACAGAACCTCCTTGGGGCATCTTAAATAATGTAAGATTGTCGAGCACAAAAGAAAGTGCTCCAAGTATTGCAACTTCCAACAATAATTGTAGACGTTTACGATCCAATCTACTTCTCCTCCTCCTAGTTTTGGAGGGATACGGGAAGACAAAAAAAAGACATCCCGGATAGAACCGAGACATCAAATCATGTCAGTTTCCATCCACATCCCTACGCAAGTATGAACTTACAGGTTCGAAGGGTCAGGACAAAATGTCCACTCTCAGCCAAACGGCCCCCCTTGTGGTCTTGTAATTCAATTGTCGATATCATTGTATATGATAAATGACTTATAAACAAGATGATTAGAAGAAGCGTTTATTATCTAAGTCTTCTGTTAACGGAGGTATTTCAATGGACAATAATAAAATTCTTTCCGCTCTATGCTATTTCAGTATTTTTTTCGCACCACTTCTACTGCCTGTCATCGTCTACTTTATTACAAACGAACGTGAAGTGAAAACACACGCCAAACGTTCATTGATTTCCCATTTGGCACCTGTTGTCGTCCTGATCGCAGGGTTCGTCATTCTGTCTCTTTCTCTCGTCTCCTTTGAGAATCGAATGACCAGCTTAATGACCGGCCAATTCGATTTCTGGAGCCTGGTTCCTTTCCTCTTCATGGCTGTTTACGGCGTCCTGTCACTCGTTATCATCGTTTGGAATGTATACCAAGGGGTAAAGGTGCTGAGATAAGACAGCCCCCTTTGCATACAATAAAAAAAGCATCATCGCTTTGCGAACTCCAATCGTATGATATAGTAGTGGATGGAAAAGTAAGGCGGAAGAAAGGACTTGGAAACGATGATAGTTAAAACAAATGAAGAAATAGAAGCGTTGAAAAAAATAGGGCGCATTGTCGCTGAAATACGGGAAGCCATGAAAGAAGCAGCTGTCCCTGGCATTACTACAAAAGAACTGGACGAACTTGGCGGACGCCTGTTCCAAGAAAAAGGGGCCGTCTCAGCTCCAATCGACCAATACGATTTCCCTGGGTACACATGCATCAGCGTCAACCATGAAGTGGCGCACGGCATTCCAGGCTCCAAAGTGATCCAAGACGGCGACCTCGTCAACATCGACGTATCCGGCTCATACGGCGGCTACTTTGCTGACACCGGCATTTCCTTCGTAGTCGGCACCCCGGATGAAAGAAAACAAAAACTATGCGACGTCGCCAAAACTTCATTCGATCGCGCCATGACAAAAGTCAAAGCCGGCTCCCGTCTAAATCAAATCGGAAAAGCTGTCGAGCGTGAAGCAAAAGAACACGGCCTCACCGTCATTAAAAACTTGACTGGCCACGGAATCGGCACATCCTTGCACGAAGAGCCCCAGCATATTCTGAACTACTATGATGCATGGGACAAAACCTTGATGAAAGAAGGAATGGTCCTCGCCGTAGAACCTTTCATCTCGGAAAAAGCAGAGCATATCGTCGAATTAAGCGACGGCTGGACATTCGCCACACCAGACAAATCACTCGTCGCCCAAATCGAACATACCATCATCGTCACAAAAGATGAACCGATTATTCTAACTCAATTGTAATTGGAAAAGACCGACTTCGTTCGGTCTTTTTTATTTTGTGCATGGAGTTCGATTGTATTCTCGGTTAGTCGTGCGGTTAGGGGAAGCATACGAGCGGTTGGCGAGGATATACGAGAGGTTCGGGTCCACTTACGAGCGGTCTTTTGAATAATCGAGCGGTATGGGAAATATACGAGTGGTTGTACGGCTGAATCGAGAGGTACGGAGAATATACGAGCGGTTAACTCACTTTATCGAGCCGTTCGGAAATTGCCGAGAGGTTAACATAAGCAGGATGGAGGATCGAGTTATGATCGGTATATCCGGTTACTCGTGAGGTGCAGGAAAACATACGAGAGGTTCGGGTCCACTTACGAGCGGTCTTTTGAATAATCGAGCGGTATGGGAAATATACGAGAGGTTGCACGACTGAATCGAGAGGTACGGAGAATATACGAGCGGTTATCTCACTTAATCGAGCGGTTCGGAAATTGCTGAGAGGTTTAACATGAGCAAGATGGAGGATCAAGTAACGATCGGTATCTCCGGTTACTCATGAGGTGCAGGAAAACATACGAGCGGTTGGCGAGGATATACGAGAGGTTCGGGTCCACTTACGAGCGGTCTTTTGAATAATCGAGCGGTATGGGAAATATACGAGTGGTTGTACGACTGAATCGAGAGGTACGGAGAATATACGAGCGGTTAACTCACTTAATCGAGCGGTTCGGAAATATGCAAGCACTGCCCCTGCTTATTCGAGCACTCAACTAAATATACAAGCAATCTGTCAGCTTAAACGAACCCTCCCCCCTTCATTTCAATCAAAAAAGGAGACCATCTCAGGCCTCCTGTTTATTGCTTATTTTCGTTTTTTCTTGCTTTGTGCTTTCCCGGAGTTTGTTTTTTGGCTGGATGGCTGGGCTTTTGTTTTTGCGTTGCCTTCCATCAGCTTGCCTTGATACCAGATTTTCTGGACGGGCTTGAATTCCTTGGTGAGTTTTCGGTAGTCCTTCTCTTCTGGATAGGATAGCAACGTCAGGACTTCGCCGTCTTGTCCGGCTCGGCCTGTGCGGCCCGATCGGTGTAAGTATTGTTCAATCGTATGCGGCACGTCGACGTGGATCACATGTGTTAATCCGTCGATGTCCAACCCTCTGGCCGCCAGGTCCGTGGCGATGAGGATGTGGATGTCTCCTTTTCGGAAGGCCTCCAATGTTTCTTGCCGTTCGAATTTGCGCATATCCGAGTACAATACGGCAATCGGGGCTTCATTGTATTGCAGTTTGATTTCTTTCATGCGGAGCTGGTCGACATTGTTCATGAAGGCCAGGGCATGGATTCCTTCCACATGGGAAAGGCCGCGCAACAAATCCGTTTTGTCACGGGCGTCTGTTTTGATGAAGGAGTGGACGACGTTTCCTGTGAGTGGCATATCCTTAATCGACACTTGCAAACGAATCGGATCGTCCATCAATTTTTTGGCGACTATTTCGATTTCGTCCGTAATGGTCGCAGAGACGACAATGACTTGGCGTTTCGGGCTGGATGCTTCGATCAAGTTTTTCACGATCACGCGATAATCTCTGGAGAGCAATTGGTCCCCTTCATCCAAGACAATGTATTCAATGTCGCTCATCTTCAGTCGTTTCGCTTTAACTAGTTCGACGAGACGGCCAGGTGTTCCGACTACAATCGTTGGCTTCTTTTTCAAACGTTCAATTTGGCGCTGCATGTTGGCGCCGCCAATCAATTGAGTTACCGTCATATCGGTACCTTCCACCCATTCTCGGATGACATTCACAATTTGGATAGCCAATTCCTGTGAAGGCGCCATAATGAGGGCTTGCGTTCTTTGTTTCGAGCCGTCCACTTGCTGTAGAATCGGCAACACATAGGCAAGTGTTTTTCCGGTTCCTGTCGGCGACTCGGCAACAATGTCTTTCCCATCCAACATTTCAGGTATCATCTGATTTTGAATAGGCGTTGCCTCGGCAAACTTCCATTTTCTTTTGATTTCATCGTCCATTCTATCTAAAAAGGACATGTGCATCCCCGCTTTCCAATATTCCTCTTAGTTAATAATGGACTTGATTTGATTACATTTCAACTACTTTCCTTACTGGAGCTCGCTTTTATCTCACTTGGCTTTTTTCTTCCCTGAACCTTTTGTTCATATGCATAGGCGTAACCGATGAGTTCATACTCCGAAAAGGCCGGTCCGCAAAACGTCAGGCAGAACGGTTCCCCTTTTTCTGTGAAGGCAGACGGCACCGTAATTGCGGGATACCCCGCTGCTGCGCTGAAGCTGCATCCATGATCCTGCGGGAGTACGAGCACATCAATATCATTTTCATCCAATGCTTTGTCGAGCGCTGTCTCCTTCGCCAAATGCCGGTTGCGCAAAAGCGCTTCCAAGTATGCTGGCTCGGTTAGCGTTCCACTCGTTCTCTCCACTTTTTCCAGCATCACTTGCCCGAAACGCAGGGTCTCATCCGGGTGGTTCGTATTGTATTCAATAATATCTTTCAATGAACGGATTTTATTCGTGTCAGGCGTTTGGGCCAAATATTGGTTCAGCGCGACCTTGAATTCATAAAGGAGAACATCATAGCCCAGGTCATCCTCCATTGCCCCAAGATCAATATCATCTTTGATAAAGGCGCCGGCCAGTTTCAATTGTTCCAATGCCTGATTGAATAAATCGGTTTGCTCAGATGAAATTTCACGTTCAAATATTTTCCGCGGTATGCCAATGCGGACGCCTTTCAACGCATCTTTGCGCAAAGCAGACAGCCAGTCCATCTCTTGGTAGCGCACGGACTTTCTTGTAATCGGGTCAGCTTTGTCATAGCCGACCAGAATGCCGAATGTGATGGCGGCATCTTCCACAGTCCTTGCCATCGGCCCTGCTGTATCCTGTGTAAATGATAGCGGAATAATGCCGGAGCGGCTGATCATCCCGACGGTCGGCTTGAGTCCCACTAATGCATTTTGTGCAGATGGATTAATGATCGAACCAGATGTCTCCGTACCAATTGCAACTGCCGCCATATTCGCAGCGATTGCAGCTGCGGAACCTGAGCTGGAACCACCCACATCAAATGGACCGTATGGATTCAATACTTGTCCACCTCGGGAACTCCATCCATTCGTCATATGGTCCGACATGAAATTCGCCCATTCCGTCATATTCGTTTTGCCGAGAATGACAGCACCTGCTTCTCGCAGTTTGCATACTAAAAACGCATCCTCCGCCGCGTGAAAATCTTGCATAGCCAAGGATCCGCAGCTTGTGTGCATTCCATCTGCCGTATTCATATTGTCTTTCAATAAAACCGGAATTCCATGCAGCAGAGAACGCGGCCCCTTCTCTCTTCTTTCTTCGTCCAGTGCACATGCTGTCTGCAACGCCTGAGGGTTGACCTCTAATACTGCCTTCAATTCTTTATTTTTTTGAAGTATGGCGTCTAAATAAAGCAAGGTCAATTCCTCGGATGTCAATTGACCCTCATTCATCTTCATTTGCATATCGCGGATTGTCGCTTCTTCAAGCCATTTCTGGCTAAGCTGCTGTAATGTTTCGTTTAACATTCCATCACCCCGAACCCCTCGTTTAATCGTTTACTTTCTTCATATATTGTTTCATTAATTCATATAAGGACAATTCATACAGTTGTTTGCCATTTACTTTGAATATGCCATTATCGACCAATGTATCAATGATTTTATCACGTTTTCTGTCAAATTGAATGTCTTCGATCTTTCTCATCTTACTTTTTCCTCCTAACAAATCTGCCTTTATGTAATTCCTCATTTACTATTCCTGTAAACCTTTTCAACGGTTTGTAGAAAAGATTGAATTCAATTTATTTTCATTCAAAACTCTTCAATTTTAGGTAATTAGTGCGATATATAAAGTATAGACCTAAATATGTATGATTTAGGAAGGAGGACAAGACATGAGGCATTCAGTACGTAATAAATTGGTTGCTTTAGGCGCACTTGTCATTTTAATTCCATTGCTTAGTGTGGGTATTGTAAATTACTTTATTGCCAAACAAGAGCTGGATCAGGTCGGGCAGCTCGGTTTGGAAAATGGGACACACGCCATCGTCGATATGATTGGCATATTGGACAACGATGTGAAGAATGGCCGTCTTACATTGGATGAGGCACAGGAGAAAGCCCGTGAGATGATGATCGGCAAAAGGAGTCCAAATGGAAAACGCTCCATTACCAATCCAGCTAAATATGGCGAGAACTTTTATTTCTATGCGATCACTGAAGATGGCCATTTGGAAGCACACCCAAGCATGGAAGGGGACAATATTTATGACTTTCAGTCTGATGACGGCCGTTATTTTATAAGAGAAGTGATCGAGAAAGCTCAGGAGGGAGGCGGATTTGTAAAATACGATTGGCCGACGCCGACAAACCCTGATATTGTTGCTCCTAAAATTACTTTCAGCCTGGTCGATCCGCACTGGGGCTGGATCATTGCAGCGGGTACCTATGAAATGGATTTTAATGCTGGCGCACAAAAAGTTCTTTATTTCACCTTAGGCACAATCTTGATTGCATTGATCATTGGCATCGGTTTATTCTGGTTCTTCTCCGGAAGGATGACAAGCTATATTAGAAAAATTATGCATATGACTTCCAATATAGCGGAAGGGAAATTATCAAGCCCTCCCATCCCGGTGCGAACGTCCGATGAACTCGGCATTCTGGCATCTAATGTGAACGATATGAAAGAAAGCTTGAACGAAATGGTTGGCCATACGCGTAATTCCTCGACCAAGATGCGAAGCTCTTCCGAAATGTTAAGTGCCATCACAGAGGAAACGACAGCTGCGGCGGATGAAATTCACCATGCCATCAATGAAATATCCAAGGGGGCCATCGTCCAGGCGGAGGAGGCGGATACCGCCATCGGAAAAGTAGAGCATCTATCGGATTTAATCAATCAAACCACAACCCGCTATGCGCAAATCCTTACTGAAATGAATGACATGACCAAACTCCAAAAGTCAGGTACTGAACAGGTGGGACTACTAGGAATGAACTCGGAATCATTCCGCCATGAGATTGATGGATTGCAACATAATTTCAATCAATTGGCCCGGCGCATGAATGAAATCCAAGCAATCGTCCAAACGATTTCTGCCATCTCTGAACAAACCAATTTACTGGCTCTTAATGCCAGCATCGAGGCTGCTAGAGCAGGTGAACACGGCAAAGGCTTTGCCGTCGTCGCGAATGAAGTGAAGAAATTGTCTGAGGAAACGAATGATGCAACCAACCGAGTACGGGATTTGCTGTCCCATATTAAACAGGATACGGGTTCTGCTGAGCAGCAAATGGAGCAGACGATGCAGTTGGCAATTGGACAGGCCCATCTTATTGACGAGACAAAGTCTGCATTCGATATGCTGTCCTCCTCCATCCATGAGATTTCCTCCTTGCTTTCCGCTATGGAGCAGGACATGAATACAATGGATGATAACCGGCAAGTGGTCGTGCAGGCCATTTCTCAAATTGCATCGGTAGCCGCCCAGTCCGCAGCAGCAACAGAGGAGGTCAATGCTTCCGTCGATGAACAGAAAAACGCCATTGAAAGCATTATGCACTCGTCCTTGGAATTGCATAGCGAGGCAGAGCGCATGCATGAGCTCGTCCAGCGTTTCACATAAAGTATAAATCCTCCTGCCCGCGAGCGAGTAGGAGGATTTTTAATTACCATGTATTGTTTTTGTATTTCTTATAGTAGTTCACCTGACGCATGAACAAATATAATTTCCGTTTGAAACTCTTGTCATGCTTATAGAATAGAGGGTTCGCATACTTGCCCTGTCGGAGCAGCTCTTTAATTTCCTCACGGACGTCCGGGTTATCAACGAACTTGCGCAAGACAATTTTCGGCACTACCGTAAATAGAAACTTCTCTTTTAACAGGGTGAGCGGCTTTGATTTTCCGTAAATCAAGTCATCGACAAAATTTCGGGCCAGGTTATGGCCGCATGATGTAATGTAATAGCTGGATCGTCCTTGGCGGATGTTCACCTCGAACACTTTGAACTTCCCGTCGCGATGATCGTACTTCAAATCAAAGTTCGCGTAGCCCACATAATCCAGAGCTTCCAGGAAATCTTTCAGTTTCAGCATCATTTCCTCATTATATCGGGTGATGACCGATGTATAATTGCCAATCGCTGTCAACGTATGTTCTTGCAGAACGACTTGGCCAAACGTGATCAATTCCGTATTACCTTTGCTGTTTATGTAGAAAACCGAGTCCCACATATACGTATCATCGCCAGGAATAAAGTCTTGGATGATGAGATCTTCTGTGTACCCGCTCGCTTTTATCGTCTGGGTGACGTTTTGAATTTCCTCATAGGAATCCACTTTATACACTTTTTGCATACCCGGGAATGGATTCTTATAATAGAGAACACCATTGCTCGGCTTGATGATGACCGGGAACATCACTTCTTCCTCAAACGGCTTGTCTTCTAAGCAGGAGTGGAAATAAGTCGCTGGCGTATCTATGCCATGCTCTGCGCAAAGCTCGTAAAAATTCTTTTTGACGAGCAGTTGGTTCATCAAATCTTCCTGAATGTAATTAAACACAAAATCTTCCCGGAGCGCTTTCTGATTTTCAATAATCATCCGGACATACAAATCGTTCGTGCCGATCAGGATCATCTTCTTTTCCGGCTCACGATATTTTGCCGCCACTTCTTTCAGAAAACGGACGAACACTTCTTTTTTTCCAAGTTGCGCATTGTATTCGATCACACGGGGAATTGTGCTCAAATTCGTAAAAGATAACGGTTCCTTCCCGACTAGAATCGGATGGATGCCATACTCTTCATGAAAAGAAATGGCCATATTATATGCATTTATGTCTGTTCCGATAATGATCGGAATAAAAGGATGGTTTGTCATTGGTGCCCTCCAGCTAACTATTGTCTTTTTAAGTGTAGGGTTCCTGTTTTCTGCTGTCAATGTTTAACGGGAGCAATGGGAAGATGGTGCTACTGGACTTCCAAAGCCCTAGCGCAGCCATGCACCTTATCTCGCATACATGCTTGCTTCCTTCTGAAGCGCATTCCCAGGATGGACATCCGGAGGCATGGATTCAAATGAGAGCCATTCCTTTGTAGTCGGATGCGGAAATTCCAGTCGGTGCGCCCACAGCGCAAGCTGCTCTCCAGGGCGGTTGAGCTCCTCTCCATATTTTTGGTCTCCATACAGAGGTGTGCCGTTTTCCGCTAATTGCACCCGGATTTGATGCGACCTCCCCGTTTGGAGTGTCACCGCAACTAAACTATGATTCCTCGTATGATCCAGCACCTCATAGGAAAGGATCGCCCGCTTGGCCCCTTCCCGCTTGGAATCTGTAACATGCACCTTGTTCTTCTTCGTATCTTTCCATAGGAAATGCTCCAGCGTCGCCACGCGTCTGCGGGGTTTTCCATGGACAACTGCCAAGTACTCTCTTCCCATGTCCCCTTTTCGTAAAACATCTGCCAGACGAGAGGCCGCTTTAGACGTCTTGGCAAAAACCATCACGCCGCCAACCGGCCGATCCAGACGATGCACGAGACCAAGAAACACATTGCCCGGTTTTTGGTAGCGCCTTTTGATATCCTCTTTAAGCAGAGATAACAAATCGGGATCTCCGCTTACATCCTCTTGCACAGGCACATTCACCGGCTTCTCCACGACAAGCAAATGATTGTCTTCATATAAAATGTGTATGTGCATTCCGCTCTGCCCCTCTTCTCCCTAACGTTGGGCAAATTGCCTGTAAATCACTTGTTATCATTGTCAATCTCCTCCATTCGTGTTCAGTATACTATAGCTCTACTATTTTTGGGCATAATAAAAGAGATTGCGATGAACAGCAATCTCCCATACTAATCTTGAATTATTCCCTTATAATAGACCGTTTCTAATTGTAACCCTTCGCCCGTCCTGTTAAAAACAAAAATATGGCGGGACACCCCGTTCTCATAGAACTCAGATGGCGTATGAACTTTCATATCCAATAGCACATTATACACTTCGTCACCATTTGAACTAAAATCCGGATCACTTGTTACTTCCATACTCACAAGATTTATGTCCTGAATCGTATGAATTCCTTCCTTTGCGGCTTGTTTTTCTTCGTCATGCAGGAATGACAGCAAATGCTCTTTCACTTCAGAATCATAATGGAAGAGCTCCACATATTCGTTCCAGTTTCCCGCACTTATATTCTCGATATACTGATGAACGATTGTTTCCGCCTCGCTAGTAGGAGATACAAAGACTTTCAACGTGAATGCCAACATGATAATGACGACGAAAAACCCCATAAATACAAGCGTAACTCTTTTCACTTGCTCCCCCCTGGTCCAAGTTGCTTACTTAGATTTGATGTTCCGACTTGATTTTATTAAATAATATCCGGCACCCCTCTGTCACCAAATCATACGTCTCTTGGAAATCTCCTGTGTAATATGGATCCGGTACATCTATGGTACGTTCAGTTAAGTGGAGGAGGCGGAAAATTTTCGGATGATCCGGCTGTCCAAGCAGCTCCCGTAGATTCCGTACATTGCTGGCGTCCATTCCGATGATGTAATCATACTGGTCAAAATCAGTACGGCTTACTTGCCGACCCGCCATTCCTTCAGTAGAAATGCCATACTCTTTCAGCTTAGCAATCGTTCCTTTGTGAGGCGGTTCTCCAATATGCCAGCTGCTTGTCGCTGCCGAATCAACGGATATAATGCCTGCCAATCCCTCTTCCTTCACCATATGTCGAAACACAGCTTCCGCCATCGGGGAACGGCATATGTTGCCTAGACAGACGAATAAAACATGAACTTTCTCTTGCATGCCCAATCCACTCCTTTCACTTCTTCTTTTCATCTTGGCATATTCGTGAAAAAACTTCAAAAATGCAATAAAAAAACCTCCGCTTTCGCGAAGGCTCCTCATTTAATGTCAGTTCCCTTTACCGTATTGAGCGCGCTTTGCTTCGCCAATCGATTTTCCGTACTCTGACATTTGTTTTCCATACTCTTTGTTCTGCTGCTGCTTTTCTTGCACTAAATCCTTTTTCGCATTGATCAATTCTTGTGCTTTCGCTTCATCACCATTGCGTTTTGCTTCTCCAATGGATTGTCCCATCTCGGACATTTGCTTGCCGTATTCTTTATTTTGTTGTTGCTTTTCTTGAATTAAATCTTTTTTGGCATCAATCAATTCCTGCGCTTTGCCATAATCGCCATTACGCTTCGCTTCCCCGATGGATTGACCCAGATCGGACGACTGTTTGCCGGACTCTTTGTTTGCCCCATCCTTTTTACCATTTGTTTCGTTTTTTGATTTCTCCAGCTCTGAAATTTGCTTGCCAAATTCTTTGTTTTGATCCTTTTTATCTTGGATGACCGCTTTCTTTTCAAGGATCAATTGTTGTACTTTATCGTAGTCGCCAGCACGTTTTGCTTCGCCAATTGCTTTACCGATATCTCCCATTTTGACGCCAAGCTCTTTCGCTACTTCTTTTTTCTTCTCGATCAATTGCTGCTTTTGCGCTTTTAATTCCTGTTTGTCCGGAATGGCAATCGAATCCACTTTAAGCAAGGCTTCCTCTTTTGCCAAACGAAGACTTTCTGGTGCATTTGCTTCCACTTTATCCGCAACTACTTCTGGATTGACAGATACTTTGCCGCTATCGGCAATTCGTTTAAAGAAAGCGACAGCATGGGCACGGGTTAATTGATCGGTAGCGCCGAACTTCTCTACCGGCGTCTTCCCATTCGGATTGCTTCCATTGGTAATGCCTTTATCAAATAAGTAGGTAACCGCATCTTCCAAATCACTGGAGTTATTTTGCAAGTAGGCGAACACTTGAGCAATTAATCCACGGTTAACAGGATTCTTTCTGAAATTGACATCATCATATCCAAGCAGCGGAATTTTGTAATGAGCTAATCCTTCGTATTTTTGGTTTGCCCATTTCGAGTCTGCTGTGGTGGATTCAACTTCTCTCCCCAGCTCCTCATAAAAACGGGTGAGCATTGTCGTGAATTGCTCTTCTGTCAGCACATCATTCGGTTTGAACGTCCCGTCCGGAAACCCTTTGATCAAACCTGTGGAAGCAGCCCATTCAATGGAATCTGTCGCCCAGTATCCTTTTGCCACATCTTTAAATGCTGTTTGTTTTTGCATAATAGCTGCAGCCTCTTTTTCAGCAGCTTGTACAGGTGAATATGCACTGATTGCGGTCAGCGAGATTGCACAGACAGCCACCGTCTTCAATGCTTTAGACCATGTCTTGTTCTTTGTATCCATACTTTTCTCCTCCTTTTGAATCAGAGAGTCTGGATGATAGTAAGCAGGATGTATAATGACTAAAGACCCTCTCATTATTTCTATAATATACCTATCTATCCATACATGACAATGACCAAATCGCAAATTTCGACATTTTTCTCGTTCTTGGCAATAAAAAACACAATAACAGTCTCGGCTAATGGCGAAAAAACCGCTAACATAATACAGTTAACAATCATTCTAGCGAATGAAATTACCATAAAAAAAGAGCAAGTAAAAACGCACAGTTTTTCGACTGTGCGTCCAGACTGTAGACAAAGTCACTTC
>NZ_JBPVIR010000013.1:0-53111 GCF_057373025.1 Sporosarcina sp. AD_1 | reverse complement strand
TTATACGAGCGGTTCGCGAGAGTATACGAGCAGTCGCTGCATTATACGAGTGGTTCCCGAGAGTATACGAGCGGTCGCTGCATTATTCGAGTGGTTCGCGAGAGTATACGAGCGGTCGCTGCATTATTCGAGTGGTTCCCGAGAGTATACGAGCGGTCGTTGACTTATACGAGTGGTTCCCGAGAGTACACGAGCGGTTCGTAAACAGATACAGGGGTTGGTGGGTTTGTCGGTTCACAAAATGGCACAGACAGATGAAGAATTCGTAATATTCATCTTACAATGATCCCATGTTGTATCGTAGAACCTCCCGCCAAATGTACCTCTATAAAAAAACGGCCCGATACGCGCCGGGCCGTGTCTTCGTTCTTTATTCGCCTTCCAACGATTCGTCTGCCAGATGAAGCAGCGGCGCAGCCTTTTGCACGGTACGCTTTTCGTACCAGCTTAAAATGCGTTCCGCTTCACCTTCTTCCATAAAGTGAATGATGCCGCGGTGCTGCCCCATGCCGGATTTGGCACTGGCCACGATAGTAGCAACCTGTTTCCGTTTGTTGAAGTAGCTTTGTTTCATTTCCAACGATTGAATTCTTCTTTTTGTCATGTAGGCGGTTTGTAGGCTGATGCCGCGAAAACGCATCGTCAGCTGGCTGTCATAAATGGCGTATGCTCCTGACCGATATTGCCAGAGGCCAAATGCGATGATGACTGGAATAATAAGCAGCGACAGCAGGCCGTATGGGAAAAAGAAGTACGTCAACGCTCCGATTACCGGCAACATCCAAAGGAAATCAATTCGATAGAAAAATGCTTTTCCACGCTTCGGGAGTTTGGTTGTCGGTTCCTCAAAATGATAGTTCGGAAAAATGGCTTCCAATCTCTCTTGTACATCGTTTTTCTTTACCAAAGGGAACAGGTTGATTTTCGCTCCATCCCCGACTCCCCCACCCGCACTATGGATGGAAACCGATGCATAACCGAAGGGCTGGCGCAACGGATTCTGAATAACACTGACACTTTGCACCCGTTTTAGCGGCACGGTCACTCTCTTTTTTTCAAGCAAGCCCCTCGTAATGACAATATCATCCTCCTCTAAAGATACGGTAAACCCATAGTAGGAGAAGAACGTCATGATGACCGAAAGAATCCACACACCGACGAGTCCCGCGAATACGACGAGCCCGACAATGAGAACGCCAAATTTCACGAACGAGGCGAATTCATCAAAAATCCATTCGTATGGAATAAGATCCCCAAATTGCGAAAGGAAAATAGCCACACCAGACAAGATGACACCTATTCCTCCCGAAGTGGTCGCCAGGATGAACAAATCCTTCGATGTAAGGGCAAATACTTTATGTGCTTTTTCTTTTACCGTCTCCACCGTTTCCTCATGAAACGATTCTTCATTCAAAAGATCCTCAGCAATCGGTTGCTTACGTTTCCGCTTCGCCTCCGCCATATGCTGTTCGATTTGCCGAGCCGCCTCTTTCGTAATGGCAGTCAATTCTCCCTCCGACTTTTTCAAGGAGGAGCTGCCGGCGGTTTCCACATTTACTTTCACTAGCTTAAACGGACGGTGAAAAATCCCTTCCGTGTAATCAAGGCTTTGAATCCGCTCAAATGGAATGTATCGCTTTTTCCGGACGAACAAGCCTGACTCGATTCGCAATTCATCCTCTTCAAACCAATATTGAAATCGCAGCCACTTGATGAGTCCACTGACAGACAGCAGAATAATAAGGCCGCCTAAAATGAGGAATGATAAATAATCGATGTACCAAAGACCGGTATTCCAATCCCTGCGCCCATTCGCAAATAACAGGACGATAAGCGGGAGGATCGCTTCTTTCGCCGCTTTTAGAGTTTCGATAATCGCAGTAACCCAATGCAATCGATATCGTTGCTCAGACATCGTCTTCCGCCACCCTTGCCAGGATCGAAATCCGATTTCTCAATTCGTCCGCTTCCTCCATCTCAAGCGCCGGAATCGAATGATTGGTCGCTGCTGTTGATATTGTAATGACAGCAAGCCCATATTTTTTCAAGATCGGTCCTTGTGACGTGTCAACATGTTGCACGCGCACCATAGGAATTAATGTCCGTTTCACGATAAACAAGCCATGCTGCAACTCAATTTCAGACTCCCTGACTTCGTACCTCCACCGCATCCATCTGATTTTCGGGATCAAATAAATGGAGATATAGGAATCGACAATGACCACTGCCGCTGCAGCGACATATATCCATGTATACCAATCATTTATGTATACCAATACACCGAAACCAATTGCCAGCAGCGTCAAAATACTGGTCTGGATAATACCATACAGCCTCCACACCTTCAGGCCTTTTCTCGATATTTGATTTGCAGGTTGCGGTCTCACGAATAAACACCTCATTTTCCTTCTTTCTTATCCTCTTATACGACTCAAGTCAAAAAACGTTTCACCTCTGCATGACGAATTGCTTGGTGATCGTGAATGGCTTATTTTAAATTGAACAAAACGCTACAGGTCATCGCCCAGTTTTATCGGTCACTTGGCGATTGTTATCGATCAGTTTGAAACACTTATCGGTCACTTCCCCAGTTTTATCGGTTAACCTCTTTTTTAACGGTCAGTTCCAGATGGTTATTGGTCATTTGGTGATTGTTATCAATCACTTCGGAACACTTATTGGTCATTTCCCCAGACTTATCGGTCAACCTCCTTTTCCGCTCACACCCAACTAGTTATCGGTCACTCACAGTTAGTTATCGATAACTTCGAAACAGGTATCGGTCATCTCTCCAGATTTACCGACCAGCCCCCTTTTCACCATACTACTCACTCTCCATGGTATTAGCCTTTTGTGAATCGCATCCCTTGATAACGCAAAAAATCCAGGGGACGTCTAAACGTTCCCTGGATTTATTCTTTACTAACTTATCTTTCGTTTCTTGGTTTTGAAGAACGTTCGCGACGTCCTCCGCCTTCACGGCTGCCGCTGCGACGGTTGCCGCCATAGCCACGGCCTCCACCGAATGAACGGCCGCCGCCACGGCTGCCTTTGTAGCCGCCACGGTCACGGGATTGCGTTTTGCGGGATGGCAATGGACGCTCTTCCGTAATTTTAACCGGCGTATCGTCCGGCTCTTTCGTCAACGATTTCAACGCAGCTGCGACAAGGTCATGCGCTTCGAATTTCTCTAGCATTTCGGAAGCCATTTGCTTGTAGTCGCCTAGTTGGTTTTTCTCAACGATCTCTGTCAATTGCTCCATCGCCAAACGTTGTTGGCCAATGAGTGCTTCGTCAGATGTTGGCGGCTGCAATGGTGTCATCCGCTTTTTCGTTGTTTCTTCTACTACACGAAGATAACTCATTTCACGAGGTGTTACGAATGTGACAGCAACACCGCTTTTTCCTGCGCGTCCTGTACGGCCGATTCGGTGTACATAGCTTTCGGGATCTTGCGGAATGTCAAAGTTGTAAACATGTGTGACACCTGAAATATCAAGTCCACGGGCAGCAACGTCAGTTGCAACGAGGACATCGATTTTATTATCTTTGAATTGGCGAAGAACAGACATCCGTTTCGCTTGCGTCAAGTCACCATGGATTCCTTCCGCCAAGTAACCGCGAATGCTAAGTGCGTGGGATAGTTCATCAACACGGCGCTTTGTGCGGCCGAATACGATAGCCAGTTCAGGCTGGTGAACATTCAATAGACGAGTCAGGATATCGAACTTTTCGCTTTCCTGTGATTTCACGAAAAATTGTTCAATGTTCTCGACTGTCATTTCTTTTGATTTGATTTTAACGATTTCCGGATCCTTCATGAACGTTTCTGCGATTTTGCGGATCGGTCCAGGCATTGTCGCTGAGAACAGAAGCGTCTGGCGTTCAGCCGGTACGTTTTCAAGAATTGTATTGATGTCTTCGATGAAGCCCATGTTCAACATTTCATCCGCTTCGTCAAGAACAAGTGTCTGCACATTGTTCAATTTCAAAGTTCTGCGGTTGATATGGTCCAAAATACGTCCCGGAGTTCCCACAACGATTTGTGGATTATTGCGTAAAGCGCGAATTTGACGCCCGATTTCTTGACCTCCGTACACTGTCAGCACACGAGCACGTTTGCCGTAGCCGATTTTGTAGATCTCTTCGGATACTTGGATGGCAAGCTCACGTGTCGGCGCGATGATCAAAGCCTGTACAGAAGGGTCGTTCATATCGATTTTCTCGATAATCGGAATACCAAAAGCAGCAGTCTTACCAGTACCTGTTTGGGCCTGGCCGATGACGTCGCGTCCTTCCATGCCAAATGTGATTGTGCCTTCTTGAATCGGTGTTGCTTCTTCGAACCCCATGCGCTGTAATGATTTCTGCGTGGATTCGCTAATGTTCAAGTCTGAAAATTTTGTCAAACTACTCAATCTCCTTTAGTTTCTTCATTTAGCAATTGGTTACATTTGCAAATGAAAGCGCGGCAAATTCGAGCCTTAACTGATATGGGAACGTTTCCGATATTTTGGTTTCTCTGGAGTGGGCGGAAGTTAAGTCGAACTTCCAGTAAAATCAGAGGCATTCGTTGAAAAGGAAAGCCCGGTCTTTGCCGAGCGGCTTGGCGTCCTGATGAGGGCAGCAAACCGTTTTATTCAAAAAAAAGTACTCTTCACACAGGAAGAGTCTCATGTAAATGTATCCAATACTCATAGTAGTTTACCACGCGATTGGCTGTTCCGCAATCAATCCGCTTAAAAACCAATAATCAGAAAACGCCTTTATCCTTTTGCATGAACGCGAGAACTTCGGAAAACCAATCCGCCGAATCATCGCTGTAGCAAATATGATGTTTGCCTGACTCCGAAATGATGAGATGCTTTTCGGTGGAGCCCAGTGACTGATACAAATGCTCGCCCGTTGCAAATGGGACGATTTCATCCTTCTTCCCTTGGACAATGCATACCGGGGTCGTGATCTGATGATAATAAGGGACGACCATTCGGTTCAGCCGCAAAAATTCGACGGCCGACCTAAGCGGCGTATTGGCCAGCTTATAGTCATACAAGTGATAAAACGTATTGGGCGAGTGCTTTTTCGTCACCGATTCTGTCAGCATTTTCACGACATCTTCGAGCATCACTTTCGGGCTGATGTACTTGGCTGCCGCGCTTAAAAGGACCAATTTGTCCACAGGGTAGCGCAAACTCAAATACATGGCAATCAGGCCGCCCATGGAGAAACCAACAAGGATAACGCGATCTGATTCTTTCAGCAGCCGCTTTAGCGCCAACTCTGCTTCCATCATCCATGCTTCCGCCGAAATGCCGCGCAAATTCGGGGGAAGGCCGTGTCCCGGCAAGGTCGGAACGGAAATATTCCAGTCCGTATGATCCTTCAAATAGTGGATGAATGGGCGCACTTCAAACGGCCCGCCCGTAAATCCATGGATGACAAGCACACCCGTTTTCATTGTTCCAGCAAACTTTCCACAACCCGTTCCAGCTCCATGCCTCTCGAGCCTTTCAACAGAATGATGGAATTTGCATTCATGACTCTCTGCAATGGTTCCGTAATTGATTCATAGTCCGTTTCCGACCATATCAGTTGTCGATTTTCTTTCCCTTGCTTCTGCAACACGTCGTACAGCCACTTCATCCGAGGACCAAAGAGACAGATCCCCTTAACGTCTAGTGTTGCTAGATCGTCAGCGAGTGATTCATGGTAAAGACGCTCATCATCGCCAAGTTCCAGCATATCACCCAGAACAATCCATTTTTCATCCCGTAAATGAGTTTCCTGCAAGAACCGGATCGCCGCACGCATCGATGTCGGAGCAGCATTGTAGGCGTCATTAATAAACAACGCACCGCTGCTATGCAAAATTGGCTGCATTCGCATATCCGTCAAACGGGCTTGGCGCAGCGCCTCTGCGATCTGATCGTTGGTAAGGCCGAGCTCATGAGCGATGAGGATAGCAGCAAGGGCATTTTTCACTTGATGCGATCCGTAGACGGGAATCGTGAAGTCGCCGTTCACGACACCTTCCACTGAGAACTCGCTTCCTTCGTCCCCAGAATCCATAGAAACAAGTCGGAATGCCACCTCTTTCCCCGTCCCGAATGAAACGGTATGGATATCCGCCTGATCGACACGATCCCTAAGAAGCGGTTCATCCCCATCATAAAAGAGGATGCCGTCCTCACTGAATCCGTCAATAATTTCAAATTTCGCTTTTGCGATTCCTTCCCGGGAGCCGAGATCTTGCAGATGTGCTTCACCGATGTTCGTAATGACCGCGTAATGCGGCTTCGCCAGATGAGAAAGGAAAGAGATTTCGCCGAATCCGCTCATTCCCATCTCCAGCACGGCGACTTCAGTTTCCGGGTCAAGAGAGAGAAGTGTCATCGGGAGTCCCAGTTCGTTATTGAAGTTCCCTTCCGTTTTCCGTACTTGGAAATAAGGGCTTAGAACGCTGGCAATCAAATCTTTCGTTGATGTTTTCCCGTTCGACCCGGTGACGCCGATTACCTTGCACGTCAATTCATCGCGGTAGCTTCTCGCCATTTGCTGAAGCGCCAGCTCACCGTCCTCAACAAAAACAAGTGGAATATCAGCGGGCGGATTCGGTTCATCGATAAGCCATAAAGAAGCAGCTGCGCCCTTTTCGATCGCCTGCTGCACAAATCGGTGGCCGTTTACATGTTCTCCTCGAAAGGGAATGAACAGCTCCCCTTCCGAAATCGTGCGCGTGTCGATCGATGCGCCTGTTACGACGACATTCTCCATATGCTGTCCTTTTGCACCTAGCCAATTTGCGATATCTGCCAATTGCTTTCTCAATTCATTCGCCTCAATCCATCGTGTATTGTATTTTCTTCTTTTCTTCGTGCCGTTCCCATGCCAAGTCGATCAATCGGTCAATGAGCTCTGGATACGTAAGTCCAGAATGCTGCCAAAGGAGGGGAAACATGCTTGTCGGCGTAAAGCCGGGCATCGTGTTTACTTCATTGATGATTACTTCATCGTCTGCCGTGACGAAAAAGTCTGCACGCACAAGCCCTGCACAGTCGAGAACTTTGAAGGCGCGAATCGCCATTTCCTTCAATTCTCTTTCGACCGCGTCTGTAACTTGTGCCGGGATGACAAGCTCTGTATTGCCATCCTGGTACTTCGCTTCATAATCGTAAAATGAGGCAACCGGTTTAATTTCACCGAGGACGGAACAGGCGGGCTTATCGTTGCCGAGCACAGCGACCTCGATTTCCCTTGCGACTACGCCTTGTTCCACAATGATCTTACGGTCAAATTTCAGTGCGAACTCTACCGCAGCCACTAGGCTTTCCCGATTTTCCGCTTTGCTGATACCGACACTTGATCCTAAATTGGCCGGTTTCACGAACATCGGCCATGATAATTCGGTCTCCATCTTGTCTACAAGCTTCTCTTTCTCCGCCTGCCATTCATTCCGAAGAAAATGAACGTATCCGACTTGTTTTAATCCGGCATGGGCAAACAGCTGCTTCATGACAACTTTATCCATACCCGCCGATGACGCGAGCACGCCATTACCGGCGTATGGGATATTCATCACTTCCAGAAGCCCTTGCACTGTGCCGTCTTCTCCGTTCGTGCCGTGCAATAGAGGCAGGATGATGTCCGGTGTTCCGGCACTGCCGTTCAAGAAGTCATGGATACTGTCAGGACGGGCTGTCTCCCTGTCCAGCCGCAATTCTTCAATCGTAGCAGCCGGTGCCTGCAACGGTTCTCCCTTCCGCCATTCCCCTTCATAGGTGATATAAACTGGAATGACGTCATACTTTCCGAAATCAATTGCATTCGTGACTGCGCGTGCCGTAGACAGTGACACTTCGTGCTCAGCCGATTTCCCGCCATATAATAAACCTAGTCGTTTTTTCATTGAATTCCCTCGCTCGCCGTTAGATTTCATTCTCTCAGTTTACCATGAATTAATTCGCTCATGAACAAATCATTAAAATACTATCCCACAATAGGAACTCTTCTCTATGTCCTTGCAACTTTCAAGGGGGCGTTTCGTCCAATAGTTTGATATGAATCAAGTAAACGGGTACGCTATACTGATAGATACCCTGTTTTTATCAACGATTTTGAATAGTAGGTGTTGATCCGGAAATAGGAATTGTAGAAAAGGTGAATGCAGTGAAGCTCTCAAACAGGCCTGCGGACCGTTTTGATTGGACGCTTGCCTTTATTCTTTTGTTGTTTTGTATCATTAGCGTGACCGTGATCGCCTCAGCTCAGACATCCGGCCAATACGCCGCGAATTTTTCTCTCTTGCAAGTTCGGTGGTATGTATGCGGAGCTTTGATTGTCGCCATGGCCATGTATTTCGACCCCGATCAATATAAGAAAATTGCTTGGATCCTTTACGGGTTCGGTGTTTGCCTTTTGGCTTTTCTGATGGTTGCGCCGGGCGGTGAAGGGCAGATTGCAGAAGTCCGGATGGGGGCGAAAAGATGGCTCACCTTGCCTGTCATCGGTAGAATCCAGCCTTCCGAATTCATTAAAACTTTTTTCATCTTAGGGATGGCACGGCTTGTGAGCGCCCATCATGAAAAGAATGAAGTACAGACACTCCGATCTGACTTTCTCCTGCTCGGAAAAATCGCCATCGTCCTCATACTGCCGCTTGCTTTTATTGTCAAGCAGCCGGATTTAGGGACATCTCTCGTCTTCATCGCCATCACGGCGGCTATCATCCTCGTTGCAGGCATCTCGTGGAAGATTCTCCTGCCTCTATTCTCAGCAGGTGCTGCACTGGGAGCCGGTTTGCTTTGGATGGCTCTATATGCACAAGACTTCATGGAAGAGACACTCGGTTTCTCGCGGTATCAATTCAAGCGTGTGTATTCGTGGCTGGACCCTTACTCTTATCCGTCCGATGAAGGGTATAATCTCATCACGGCAATGACCGCGATCGGCTCAGGAGAGATGACCGGCAAAGGCTTTCAAGGACGAGTGGTCTATATTCCCGAGAATCATACCGATTTCATTTTCAGCGTCATCGGCGAGGAGTATGGATTCATAGGTGCCAGCCTTGTCATTACACTGTTCTTCGTTCTGATCTATCATTTGACGAAAGTGGCGCTCGGGCTGAAGGATCTTTTCAGCATCTATGTGTGCACAGGCATTACCGCTATGATTGCCTTTCACGTCATTGAAAATATCGGAATGAATATTCAGCTGCTGCCAATTACGGGAATCCCTTTGCCTTTTATCAGTTATGGGGGCAGTTCCCTGTTCAGCAATATGCTCGCCATCGGTCTGATTTTCAGCATTAAGTTCCATCACCGGACGTATATGTTCGATTCAGAAGATGATGTGTGAATCCATTGGAAAAATTTCATTTGCCATTTGTCGAAGAAATTCCTGTATAATAATTTCTTAGGTTTTCTATCCTCTACTAATAAGGTGACTTCATATGAAATTAGATAATCGACCATCGGACCGATTTGACTGGACCTTGGCCTTTATACTTCTATTATTTGGCGTGATCAGCCTCATCGCCATTTCATCCGCACAGACAACCGGCCAATATAACATCAACTTCATCCCTTCCCAGATTCAATGGTATGCGGTGGGGGCCGTTATTATCGCCTTAACGATGTATTTGGAACCGGAGCAATACAAGAAAGCGGCATGGATCATTTATGGAGGCGGCGTCTTCCTCCTGGCATTATTATATGTCCTGCCAGAGAGTATGGAGCTTGTGGCACGGCGAAATAACGCAAAAAGCTGGTTCCACCTTCCAGGTGTCGGTAGCATCCAGCCTGCCGAATTCATGAAAACGTTCTTCATTATCGGCTTGGCACGGATGATTACGAAGCACCATGAAAAATATTTGGATAAGACGATAAAAAGCGATTTCTTGCTGCTCGGGAAAATACTCGGCCTTCTGCTCATTCCATTATTTTTCATCATGAAGCAGCCTGACCTTGGGACAGGTCTCGTATTTTTAGCTATCACGGCCGCACTGATTGTCGTTGCCGGCATTACATGGCGGATCATCCTCCCGATTTTCGCAGTCGGGGTATCCCTCGGTACAGCAATGCTTTGGATGGCGCTCTACGCGCAAGATTTCCTTTTCAAGCTTGGCTTCCAAAAGTATCAGTTCATGCGGATTTATACGTGGCTTGATCCATATTCCTATGCATCTGACGAGGGCCGCCACTTGATCACATCGCTGAATGCAATTGGCTCAGGTGAGATTTTCGGGAAAGGCTATCAAGGCCGGGAAGTATATGTGCCGGAAAGCCATACCGACTTCATCTTCAGTGTAATTGGCGAGGACTGGGGCTTCATCGGCGCTAGCGTCGTCATCTGTCTATACTTCTTCCTCATTTATCATATGACGAAGATCACACTTGAATTAAAAGACCCTTTCAGTACGTATATTTGTGCGGGCATCATCGCCATGATCACCTTCCATGTGTTCGAGAACATTGGAATGACGATTCAGCTATTGCCGATCACGGGTATCCCGCTTCCTTTCATCAGTTACGGCGGAAGCTCGCTCATGGGGAATATGCTGGCCATCGGACTTGTGTTCAGTATGAAGTTCCATCATCGAACGTATATGTTCAGTTCGAATGATGATGATTGAGGAACCGGCTGTCTTAGGGCAGCCGGTTTTATTATTTGGGAAATCAAAAAAGAAGCAGCCTGTTCGAATTTCTCTTCGAAGCAGACTGCTTTCTTTCACTGTGACTGTATATGCGGGTCTTGTATGGGTGGCGCGAGTGCTTTCAGCATATCCAGACGGGATTTCGTCACGGTAGCCGACACACCGAGTTTCGCCAAATTGGAGATGATCTTTTTCAAGTCAACTTTATCTTTAGCCATCTTTCCACCTCGACCTTTCTGCTTACTGTTTTAGACGTGTTTATCATATGGAAGGTTTCACTGGATGAATGAAAATTGTTCCATTTTATCGTTATCTCCATCATACCACTCCTTGGCACATTTAAATCTTTCAATTATGTTACAATTTTAGGTTTTTTGTAAATGTCTTATACATGGAGCCGATAAAGTCTCCTGTTTTAATTTTTTCCAAGTATGCAGTCAGTTACATTGGATCCTTTTCCATAGTATAGGCGATATTCTTTGTGTATGGATGCGTTCCAGAGTAGAATGACTGTATGAATTGTGTGGAAAGCAGGTAGGTTTTTCATGAAAAAATCGATTGTACTTTTAATGTCTGTTCAATTTTTTGTCTATCTGGGGTTCGGGATCATCATTCCTGTTCTTCCTGAAGTGATTGTCCAGCAGCAGTTGTCCGAAGTCCATGTTGGCGGGCTGTTGACCGTGTATTCGCTCGCTTCGTTTTTCACGGCACCGTTATGGGGTTCCTTATCCGATCGGACAGGCCGGAAGAAATTAATTATGGTCGGGTTGGTCGGATTCAGCTTGAGCTTCTTTCTCTTTGCTTTATTCATTGATAACTTGGCCCTCTTGTATGTATCCCGGATTGTCGGCGGTATTTTCTCAGGCGCCCTTTATACGGCAGTCACCGGCTTTGTCGGGGATATGACGACAGAAGAGAATCGAAACCAGTATATGGGCTTTCTCGGCATGTCAATCGGGTTAGGTTTCATTTTCGGACCGGCTCTCGGCGGAGTGCTTGGGGATATTAGCTTGCAGACGCCATTCCTTACGTCTGGCATCCTGACACTCGTCATCCTGATTTATGCCAGTATCATCTTGCAAGAGCCAGAACGCCTAGGCGAGGCAAATAAACGTGCGCTCCTGCCAAAAGGCGGGCTCGTGTTATGGCAATACCGGATTCGCAATCTGTTTCTGCTGTCGTTCATGGTTACTTTAATACTGGCTGGCATTGAATCAACATTCCAGTTATTCCAGATTTCCAAAATCGATATTACGCCGAAGCAAGTGGGCTATCTGTTCATGGCGAGCGGTTTTGTGGACGCGGCCATTCAAGGCGGCGTTGTACGTCGGGTGAAAAATGGCAGCGAGGCGAAGTGGATTTTAGGGGCGCAGATTGTGACGGCGATCGGGCTGCTCATGATTCCGTTTACCTCCAGCCTATTCTGGGCCGGCTTTTCGCTCAGCGTGTTCACCGCAGGGAATGCTTTGTCACGTACCGTGCTCGTTTCTTTAACATCCAAGGAATCAGGCGGCAAATACGGCACGGCAGCGGGTATGACCTATTCGATGGATAATATGGGACGAATCATTGCACCCATCCTGTTTGCATGGTTGCTCACTCGCATGAACGGCGATATTTATTTTATCTCCGCGGGTCTCGCCATCCTCTCGATTGTCTGGATCGTCCTATTCCGTAAATCAATTAAGTCACTTCGATCCATCGAAGCAACCGCAAATTAAAGACAGACCGCCGGCATCAGGTTCATGCCAGGCGGTCTTTTTTATTCCGTAATTAATATTCAACCGCACATTTTAACATGGCTAATGCCTGCTCTAGGTCCGGGTCACCTGCAATATGATCCGGCGTCCAAGGGATATGAATATGTGGCGTGATGCCAACGCCTGTCATCCCCTCTCCTTTATCGATCCGGGAAAGCCGGGAGGTCGGATACATCAGTGTAAAACCATTCCAACTTGCAGAAGCGAGATTTGCATAATCATTCACCCCAAGTGTCGCCCGGCCGATGACTGTCACTTTGCTCATTTTTTTAACTTGCTCCACAAAAGAATCCCCAGCACTGCCGCATGTATTATCAGTGAGCACAATAATCTCCTTTGGATTCTTTAAGCCTTTGACAAATGTATTCTCTACTGCGCCACCAAAATCAAACTCGACGAAGCCTTTCCCCCGATTCCGTGTCCATTCCCGTTTAATGATGTGTAAGACCTGCCGGAAATGTTCATCTTCCACGTTGTCCAGTTCCTTATCGAGGTCCTGAACAACTCGGTCGCAGCTCGCCTCCGTGCAATTAAATATCATGGTTTCATCGGAATCTCCAAACTCCAATCCCTCTTCCGGCACCAAATACGGTAATAGCGGGAAATAGCTCGCGTCACTTCCCCCATTGTTGACCCGAACATCAATAATCCATTGTTCAGCCGTTTCCAACAGGTTCTTATGCTCTTCCACCAATTTAGCGATCGCATCCGGGTTGGCGAAGTCCGTCATCGTCAGCAGCACGGGTCCCTGCTCTAGACGGCGAAGTGAATATTCAGGCACAAATGGCTTCCTTTCAAACAGTTGAAAGGTAATGTGCTGTTGATTCCCTTCTATGTCTTCTACTACACCTTCTTCATACTGCAATAGAATCGGCGCCCAGTTCTCCCGCTCCGGATGGTTCTCGGACAGCAGCCGACGATGCTTCTCCCGTAATTCGGGAATGCTCATTCCCCCAGCGGAAATCAAACGCATGCCTGGAACTAATCTGTTATCTGAATCTACTTTTGTGATGTAGAGCGCATCTTCAAAACGCCTGACACTGAATCCCCGGGTTTTCGGTTTCTCTACCTGTTCCCCATCCGCTATCATATACAGGTGTTTATCTTTGAAATCAAGCAAGTAATCATTCACCAGATCGAGAAATTCCTTTGATGTAAGGTTCGGCTCCTTCTTCACGTTTTCCAGAAAGGCATCTGGTGCGTCCCATCCCTTTTTATCCAAACAGCCTGCATAATCATTCTGCATAATGTGTACGATCTCTTCTGCGATTTTCAACAATTCCCCATTCCCCCTTGAATTACTGTTCTGTTGCTACGTTTACTTTCACCTTTTTCTTTTCTGCAAGTTCTGGATGAGCCTTCCGAATAACAGATGGACGCGCCATGAACAGGACAACCCCGATTAAGATGGCGCCTGAAACGATCATAATCCATTGGGCCGGAACGAAATCATATAGGAAACCATAGATGACGACACCGAGCGGCATGAGCGCCATTGCCATCGTTTCAAGCAATGCGAATACCCGCCCCTTGAAATCGTCGTCGATTATCTTCTGGAACATAACTTGCATCGGTGTATTGACTATCATTATATTGACACCGAAGCTGAAGATAACAACCAGATAGTAAGCAAAAAAGACGTTAGGATGCATGCTCACGAGCAAAGGCAAAGGAACAATCATGAGCAAAATTCCAAATACGACAATTCCCCATTTTGATACGCGCAGCGGATATTTCACTTCTTTGCGCACCGAGAAATAGACGGACATGAGCAACATCCCTATCGCAGCCGCCCCTTCCACCATACCGAAGCGCGTGGAAACCATTTTCAGCTTTTCAATTAAGATAAAAGAAAAGCCGACTTGGAATGCGCCAAGCAGAAAGTTGATGAATAAGGAGATCCAAATGATCGACATGAGAATCGAATGTTGCCGTAAATAAGAAACTCCCGCTTTCATGCTTTGCCACATTGTTTCTTTCTGTTCTTCTTCCGTCTTTTCCTTCCGATTCGCAAATAGTTTGAAATTCATAGTAGATTCAAGCAAGATTGCCACTGTGGAAGCTGCCATATATACGATCAAGAACGTGTTCATTGAAACGGTTCCATATAGAATCCCTCCGACTGCTGGCCCCCCGATTGCTGCGAAAGAAACGGACATCTGGTTCAAGGACATCGCCCGTTGGATCCGATTTTCGTCAATCAACCCCGTAATGGACGAACTAAACGCTACCGATGAAAATGTCGAAGCCAACGATAACACAACCGTCGTTGCGTAAATTGCAATCAGTGAGAGCCCAGAAGTCAAACTGACCGCCAGCAATCCCCCAATGGCAAGAGTCGAAGCGATTTGCGCCACAATGACAATCGCCTTTCTTGAATACTTATCCGCTGCATAGCCTGCGAACGGAGCGATCAGCGTTCGCGGCAAGATCCCGCAAATAAGATTCATGGCAAAGTTCGTAGCAGACCCCGTTAACTGTAAAATGTAAAAACTGACCGCAAATGCGTACACTTGTGAACCAAATGCAGAAATCATCTTACTCGTTACAAAGGTCCACATATGATAAGTAGCACGTTTCAGTTTCATTGCTTGATCCATTCCATACACCCCATTTATTAAAGTTTAATTTTATTAAACAAATCATAACACGCTCCCTCTTCCCTTTCAAGCAAAAGTTTAATATAATTAAACTATATGAATGAGAATTTGGAGGTGTGCCTGATCGATACACTCGGAGAACGTATACGCACATTGCGCAAGCAGCGTAAAATGACATTAGAAGCATTGGCTGGCGATCAGCTGACGAAGGGCATGCTGAGCTTGATTGAAAACAATAAGGCGAACCCTTCGATGGAGAGCCTGATGTATATCGCTTCACGCTTGGAAGTTGATGTTGCTGTGTTATTGGAAGAGGATAATGCGGTGGAATTGAGAAGGATAATTGAAAAAGCGGATGCTCTATATCATGTGCCATATGATGAAGTAACCGATGAGCACAAGCAGATTATAAAACTAATTGAACCTGTTATGCCAAAGTTAACGAAGAACTATGAATCCGCCCGGCTGTTAGATTTGTTCGGCCGATCTCTATATTTCGAAAAAGACGAAAGCTGGTATGTCTATACAGATCGTGCAGCGGCTATTTACGAGGATCTACATATTATGTACCGAAGGGCAGCAGTCGGTATTTTTCGAGCCATGGCAAAATTCGCTGTTTCCGATTACACCGGGGCTTTGACTACCATGCTGAAAGAACGCAAATATATTGAGTCGACACACTCCTATATAGAGCCGATGACCCGTATCGACTTAGACTATCATGAAGCGATCTTGCATTTTGCCGTCGGTGACTCAGAAACCGCAACGGACGTGATGGAACAGGCTATAAAATATTCGAAAGAGCAACAAGTATTTTATAAAGTGGATCATTTGTATCGACTTGCTGCCATTCAGGCTCTCATGTCATACGACGAGGATAAATTAGAAGAATATACCAATAAATTAATCCATTACTCAAGGTTCATTGATGACGAGGAACCACTGGAGCTCACTCGATTCCTGGAAGTCCATCGATTAACATCCTATCATCACGAGTACGAGAAAGCCCTCGTCCTCATTGAGCAATACTCCGCATCCTTTTTCCATCCAGATGATATGGATAGCCCATATTCCTATTTGGAAAAAGGCAAAGCTTTATTTGGCGTCGGCCGATACGAGGAGTCTATCGAATCGTTTCTTCAGGTGAATGTGATGAGTTACATTAAACACCCGATCGACTTATCACTTTTCTACGAAGGAGAAGCCTACTTAGCGAGAAGCTATGCCGCCATGGGCGATATGGAAAAAGCAAAAGAATGGGCGCAGCGTGCATGGGATCATATTTCTGTCTTGCCTGATTCCCATTATAAAAAATCCGTCCACCAAACATATGAGCAGCTGATGTAAAAAATCCGCAGTTGGCCTAGTGCCTTCTGCGGATTTTGATTATGCTTCGATTGGTTGATTATCCAGTGATTCGTTATACGTTTCTTTATCCAATTCTCCTGTCACTTTCGCTGTCGTCACGCCTGCTGTCATCGCCCCGCTGACGTTGAGCGCCGTCCGTCCCATATCGATGAGAGGTTCAACGGAAATCAACAGACCTGCCAGTGCCACTGGCAAGTTTAATGCCGACAATACGAGGATCGCAGCAAATGTTGCACCGCCGCCGACACCTGCTACACCGAACGAGCTGATGGCCACAATGGCGACCAGTGTGAGCAGGAACATCGGTTCTAATGGATTTTGTCCGACAGTCGGCGCAATCATAACAGCCAGCATGGCTGGATAGATGCCCGCACAGCCGTTTTGCCCGATCGAAAGACCGAATGAACCTGCAAAGTTTGCAATTCCATCCGGCACGCCTAGCCGGTTGGTTTGCGTTTTAATCGTAAGTGGTAATGTACCAGCACTCGATCTTGAAGAAAACGCGAAGAGCAATGCCTCCGAAACTTTCTTCACATACGTGATTGGGTTAAGGCCGGATAGCGTCATAATGAGCAAGTGAATGCCGAACATGACGATCAGGGCCACATAAGAAGCAAGAACGAATTTACCTAGATTGTAGATAGCTCCAAAATCGGAAGTCGCCACCGTCCGTGCGATAATTGCCAAAATGCCATATGGTGTCAAGCGTAGGACGATGCGCACGACACCCATGATTAAGGAGTAGACCGCGTCAATTCCTTTTTTCACAAGCGTAGCGTTCTCTTCGTCTCGCCGAACGAGTGCCAAGTAGGCAAAGCCGAGAAAGGCTGCAAAAATGACAACGCCTATCGTGGAAGTCGGACGTGCACCGGTTAAATCCTGAAACGGATTTGCTGGCAATAAATCAATGATTTGTTCCGGCAACGCACGATCTGCCACAGTAGCAGACGTTTCTTCAATGGAGGCACCGCGTGTTGCTTCTGCTTCACCTTGCACAATATCCGACGCGTCGAGGCCAAAAACTAACGAAGCAGAAATACCGATGATAGCGGCGATGGCCGTAGTTCCGACGAGCATCCCTAAAATGGTCGCCGCTGTTTTACCAAAGTTCTTTCCGATTGTTACTTTCGTAAAGGCTCCAAGTATTGAAATGAAAACAAGTGGCATAACAATCATTTGAAGCAATTTCACATAGCCGGTACCGATGATATTAAACCAAGGCATGGAATCCTTCAAAATGGCCGAGTCCGTACCGTATGCGAAATGCAAGATGAGGCCATAAAGAATCCCAAGCCCTAATCCGGTAAATACCCGTTTTGAAAACGAAACCTTTTTCTGATGCATACGATATAGAATACCGACCAGCAGAAGCAAACCGATTATATTAACTAAAAGCAATAGGGTATCCAACTTCTTTTCCTCCTAAACATCTAATGATAAAAATTACTATAAACCCCTAAAACCAATCAGTCAAGTAGGTTTTAGCGTAGCACAGTGGAAAAGTTGTCATTTGCATTGATTCATAGCCTTCTTATTCCATCATTTTCAGGTATACTGTGTCTTAGGGGATTTCTACAGAAAGGGGGACGCATATGGCTCAATTGATCAGTATTAGTGTTACGGCGATCTTGATCCTGAACATATTCCTGGCGATCGCTCTTATCTTCTTGGAGAGGCGGGATCCAACAGCAACGTGGGCATGGCTTCTCGTATTATTTTTCATACCTTTTTTCGGATTCTTCATCTACCTGCTTCTCGGGCGGCAGTTGAGAGAAAGACAGCTATTCCGCTGGGAAGATCGAGATAAGATCGGAATTGATCAGTTGATCAACTATCAAATCGAGGCGATTGAAAAGGATACTCTTGATTTCCGGCTGGATGATACAGCCCACTACAAAGATATGATTTATTTACATTTGCGCAATAATCATGCAGTTTTAACCCAGGACAATGATGTACAGATTTTCAATGACGGAGCCGTCAAATTCGAATCACTCATCAAGGATTTGGAAGCCGCGAAAGACCATATTCATTTCCAATATTATATTCTAAGATTAGATACGTTAGGAAAACGGATAATGGACATATTAATCCGGAAAGCGAAGCAAGGCGTGAAAGTCCGTGTCCTATTCGACGATATCGGTTCGCGCGGTCTTCACGTGCGGCATTTGAAAGCGCTCGTCGAGGCAGGCGGAGAAGTGGCCGCCTTTTTCCCGGCCATCCTGCCGCTTATCAATCCTCGATTAAACTATCGAAACCACCGGAAGATCGTCGTCATCGACGGCCGCATCGGTTATGTTGGCGGATTTAATGTGGGGGATGAATACCTCGGATTGAACAAGCGTTTCGGCTATTGGCGCGACACCCATCTCCGCATTGAGGGAAGTGCCGTTCATCCATTACAGACACGTTTCATTTTGGATTGGAACCAGGCATCGGAGAAGCATAATATCATTTATGATGAACGCTTATTCCCGGCCATTCCACGCAAAGGATCCGTCGGGCTGCAAATTGTCTCGAGCGGACCGGATGCGGAATGGGAGCAAATTAAAGACGGCTATTTGAAGATGATTTTTCTGGCGAAAGAATATATTTACATCCAGACACCGTACTTTATTCCAGATGTCAGTTTCCTTGATGCTTTGCGGATCGCCTGCCTGTCAGGTGTCGACGTCCGAATTATGATTCCAAACAAGCCGGACCATATGTTTGTATACTGGGCCACTTATTCCAATGTCGGCAAACTGTTGAAAGCTGGCGCCAAAGTATACATTTACGAGAACGGCTTCATCCATTCGAAACAAATTGTAGTGGATGATGAACTGTCGACGGTCGGCACAGCAAATATCGATGTCCGCAGCTTCAAGCTGAACTTTGAGATTAACGCATTTATTTACGATCGAGAAAAATCACATGAGTTGGCAGAGCTGTTTGAACAGGATATGCAATTATCTACAGAATTGACGTACGACATGTATTTGAAGCGATCCCGCGGCATCAAAATTAAAGAATCGGTGTCCCGTTTGCTGTCACCGATTTTATAATCAAAAGACCTCCTTGCTCATTTATCGCAAGGAGGTCTTTTCTGTGTTATTTAACTCCTAAATATTCTTCCAGGGTGATGTTACGGTTGTAAATATCTGTTGCAATGTCTTTGCCAACATAGCGGAAGTGCCATGACTCATGCATATAGCCGGTAATCGCTTCTTTACCTTTTGGATAACGCAAGATGAAGCCATAGCGGTGCGCATTATCGGCAACCCATTTGCCCGCTTCTGTTTCCCCAAACGAGGAGGAAGCCCAGTGGCTTTGATTATTCTCTTCCCCAATATCAAATGCCAGTCCAGTCTGATGCTCGGAGTATCCGGGACGCGCGCTGTAGCGGTCAGCGGCCGCTTTGCCGTCTCTTTTCACATAGCGGTCGTAAAGGGACACTTGATAATCATAGGAGCGGTATGTGCTGAAAGCCGTCAGATTAATATTGGACAGTTTCGCTTCGGCCGCCATTTCATCAAATGCGGCTCTCGCATCCTTGCTTTCTCCTGGTGCATACGTGCTCGGAAGCGGGTACTTTTTATTGGCAATCAAAATTCCATTAATGTATGTCGGTTTGTCAGGGAGCTTTTGTCCTGCGATATACCCGTTATCATCCGTCACAGGTGGTTTCTTCGTTGCATTCGGCTTCGTTTCCGGTTTAGACTCCGTTTTTTGCGTCTCTTTCTTCTCTGGTTTTGCCGGCACAGCTGGTTCAGCAGGCTCTTCCTTTGGCTGTTCCGGCTGTTCCGGCTTCACTTCCTCTGGCTCCCCTGCTTCTTCTGTGCCTTTCGGCTCTTCCTCGGTCACGCCTGACTCTTCAGCCGGTTCTTCTTCCAATTGCGTTGAATCTTCTTGTACTGTCTCCGGTGCTTCTTCCTGTTTCACACCGATCTGCTCCAGGCTTTTTTCAAGATCCCAGTCATTTATCCCAATCCAGACAACTACAGCCGTCATTAGAATGGCTGTCAAAGTCAGCGTAATCGTCAATGTCAGTTTCGACTTCTTTTTATGTTTGGCTCTACGGTTCATTAATCATTTGCCTTCCTTCTGTAGCGATAACTATGTAAAATCTAAATAGGGTGAAGTTCACCTCTTCTAGTCTATCATCATTTCTCTCGGATGTGTGGGCCTGGTGCTATTTTTTTATTACAGTTACGTCGGATTGCGAGGATCTTTTCTATGAATCAACGATGGCTTTCCATGAGCTTTCTAGTCTTCTTTTTCACATGGGGCATCTTTTTGCCGTATTGGACCGGCTGGCTGACTATTGAAAAAGGATTAAGCGTCCCAGCCGCCAGCGCCATCATGGGAGCCGGCATGATAGCACGCTCCTTTTCTACCTTTTTCGTCTTCCCTTTCTTAACAAGAAGGCTGTTTTACATACGCGTCATTAAATGGACCGCGGTTATTTCTTTGTTGCTCACCCTGCTATACATACCTGATTCCTCATACGTACCGCTGCTCATTATCACCGTACTGTTCAGCGCGGTCTATCCGATGATTTTACCTGCAGTCGAAAGCGGAGCTTCCGTTCTTATGCAGCATGAACGGATTCATTATGGGAAAAGCCGGTCGTTCGGTTCGATCGGCTATACGATTGCCCTCTTATTGGTCGGTGCAGCGACCGCCATTTGGAGCGAGCGCGCCATCTTATTTTTAATGATTGGCGGTTTGATCACGATGGTCCTTTTCTTCATGCGGACCGGTCCTGTTGTTTTGGATGCAATGCCAAAACGAATCGCAGTACGGCAACCAGATGCCGGCCTCCGTGCACTCTTCAAGACATCCGGCTTTTTGCCCGTCATCATCCTGGCCATTCTGTTGCAAGGCGCCCACGCCTCTTACTACAATTACGGATTCATCTTTTTGGATGATCTTGGCGTCAACGGCTTTTTTATCGGCATCATCTTGAATATCGCGGTTCTTTTTGAAATTCTTTTCTTCACAAGAGCGGATCGCTTACTGGAGAACGTTAAGGTATCTAATATGTTCATCATCGCGGCCATCGGTTCATCTACACGCTGGCTGCTCATCTACCTGTTTCCGACAACAGCTGTGTTTATCGGGACTCAAGTACTCCACTCACTGTCTTTTGGGGTGGCGCATTACGCATTTATCCAGTTTTTATCAAAGAGGCTGCCGCATACTCAGATCGCCACGGCCCAAGGTTTTTACGCAGCCGTAGCTATGAGTCTTAGTACAGCGCTTCTCACTTTCCCGGCAGGCGTGTTGTATGACATGTCGCCAGGCATCGCCTTCCTCGGAATGATGGTCTGTTCCGTACCTGCTCTGGCCATAGCATGGGCCAACCGAAAACAGTTGGATCGCTGACAAAGAAAAAGGACGTTCTCCTTGGAATTCGGTTCCAAGAGATCGCCCTTTTTTTATGTGATGATCAATACAAGAATAACGAAGAATGCCAGTCCAAAAACGATAGCCAGCCAGCGCATCCATCTGGACTCTTTCTCCAGCCCCTGTTTCTTGAAGGACACCGCTCGGTAAGCATTGGTCATCGCAAACAACACCATCATCGATAAGATGGCAAAATCCAGATTCAGTTTAATGATAAAAAATAGGGACGTTAAGGCAGCAATGGCAATTGCGATTCCCAATACCCGTTTAGCATTCAATTTCCATCCCTCCAAAAAGGCTGGAGATCGCTCTCCAGCCAAGTTTCAACTTATTTCTTTTCTTCTGTTGCAGCACCCGGCGTGACTTCTTTGTAATAGAACTTGCGGCCCAAGTAAGTTTGGAACACAAGCAAAAGTCCACCGATTGTCCAGTAAAGCGGCAATGCCGCCATTGCTTTGAATGAAATGAACATAATCATGATTGGTGACATGTAGATGAACAATTTCATTTGTTGTTTCTGCTGCTCTGGCATTGTCCAGAGAGATACGCGTGCCTGTACGAAATAAACAGCACCCGCGATAAACATCATGATCAAATCGGGTTGACCGAGCTGGAACCAGAGGAATTGGTGATCTTTCACTTCTGGCGGCGCGTAAAGAATGGCGAAATACAAGCCCATGATGATCGGCATCTGGATGATCAACGGTAGACAGCCCATATTTAAAGGATTGACGCCATGCTTCGAGTATAGCCCCATCATCTCTTGCTGCAATTTCATCTGCTCGTCCTTGTCCTGCTTTTCACGAGCCACTTTCAGACGCTTTTGAATGTCTTCCATTTCCGGACGAAGCGCATCCATCTTCACTTTCATTTCTTGCTGGGACTTATAGTTTCTAAGCATCAGCGGCATGAGGATCAGACGAACACCAACGGTTATTAGGACGATGGCAAGGCCGTAGCTGCCATTGAACGTCTCTCCTAAGTAATGCAGGAGCCACTCCATCGGTTTGACGAAAATATTATAAAATGTGCCTTCCTGATTTTGTACCCCGGCACAGCCACTCAGAAAAACGGCGGCGGTTGTTAATATTGTGAATAGACCAATTCTTTTTTTCAATAGATTCACCTTCACTAATTTAAGCTACAGAAAATTATACAGGAAAACCGCCGTCAATACCAATGAATCTTCCCTCTCCTTCTGCAAATCATTCACCTCCTCGTGTCCATTCCCGCTCTGGCAAGGTTTATCTGGGCCGTATCCATAAAAAAATACGCCCCCTTTTTACAGGAAGCGTACTTTGTTATTCATCCTTTTTGGTATCAGACGAATTGGTTTCGTCTTGATTGTCTGTTTTGGAATCCGTGTCAGTCAGATTAGCTGTCTGCTTTTTCCGGTAGAGGCCGTCCTCCTCGGATTCTTTGGATTTATCTTCTACTTCTTGGTTATAGTAATGGACACTCGTCTGGGAGCCCTCACTCACCATTTTATTGTCTTGCAAATCATACGGATCCGAATGGCCAGGTTTTGTCGCATCGGACCGGTTCAATTTTTGCGTATTAATGAACGACTCCACTTTCGTCTTCATATTATTAAAGGCGACTTGGGCTTTATCCCGGTTTTCTTTTTTACTGAAATACGCATATGCACCTGCTGCGATAGTCGCTAGCAATAAACCATTTCCACGTTTTCGTGCCATGCCGATCACTCCTCATCTTTAATCGTTATATTATAGAACTAGTATACCCTATTCCAAGCATTTAAAAACTTATGAGTCTTCTCCAGCCTCCCAGACCATATCGATATGGGGAATGCCATCTTCATCATAAGGCTCGGATATGGCTGCAAATCCATGACCTTCGTAGAAGTCTTTCAGATGAAATTGCGCTTGCAGCCGGATTTGCCCAGGCGCCCATTCTGATGCAGACCGGGCCAGGGCTTTTTTCATTAATTCGTGGCCGAGTCCGGTCCCCCGCCGATCCGCCCGGACGATCACCCTTCCGATGGATGGCGCGTCATATTTCACGCCTGGCGGGAGCAGGCGTGCGTAGGCAGCAATGCCGTGAGAATCTCTCCCAATAATATGGATTGCCTCCATATCCAGTCCATCCAGCTCCGGATAGGCGCAGCATTGTTCAACGACAAACACATCCACACGAAGTCGCAGCATATCGTATACTTCTCTTCCATCCATCTGGCTAAGCATTTGGCAGTTCCACTCCATATTCTCACTCTTCCTTCCTATCATGACTAATAAGAAATATTTATTTCATTATGATTACAAGCATAGTTTCTGAATCTATTATTTGTTATGATAGCAGAAAGGATTGCTGAGGTGACAGTGACATGATTCGACCGATGACGGCCGAAGATATCGGCCATGTACAGCAAATAGCACGCATTACATGGAATGAAACGTATCAAGGGATCATTCCGGAAGACATTCAATTGAACTTCCTTTCCCGCACCTATTCTCACGCCATGTTGCAAAAACGCATGGAAAAGACTTGTGTCCTTATTGCCGAATGCGAAGGTGTACCAATCGGATTCCTCAATTATACGAAAGAGGATGAAGATGGAGATTCTGAATTGACAGCGATGTACATACTTCCTGATTACCAGCAAGCAGGCTTTGGCAAACAGCTGATGGAGTATGCCCTCCATTCACTGCGTACGGCCAAGCAGCTGTTCGTTTACGTCGACGGCCGCAACGAAATGGCACGGGCTTTCTATGAGAAACAAGGCTTTCAGCTGCTCGATGAATTCGATGAGTATTTCGAAGGTTTCCCAGTCGTAACCGCCCAATATGTTTATTATATACACGAACCGATTCTTGTATAATCGGACTCTGCGCCTCTCCTTCCCCGGGGAGGCGTTTTTATTGTCTTACGACAAAAAAACGCTTTCCCCCTTTTGGAGGAAAGCGCCGTCTTATAGTGGTCGCATTGTATCGGAGTTTTCGTTATACGCCGAATCCATAATCGGCTCATCTTGAAGCGGCGGCTTCTTTGTGAAGCAAAGGATACCTGCCACATACAGCAAGATGGAAGACAGTGAAAGTACTCCGCCTAACAAACCTGCGATGATAAACATGATCCCGGCCAATTTTGCGTTTTTATTGTTCCAAATATTGACGATCCCGATGATATTCAGCACTAGACTGATCAGTAAAGCGATGATAATCAGCCAGATAACACCGCCGAGAATATCGAAAATATTGAAGAACATTTCCACGTCTTGTGGTGTAAAGGCTGGATCACTAAGAAGCTCCATTTCCACTTCACTTCTGAACGTCGGGTCACTCGTAATTAATTTCAGAATGCCAACGCCGAAGAATGCTCCGATGGTCCCGAGGGCTGTCAGGACGACCGCAATAATAGATAATACCTTTTCCGCTGTGCGATTCATGATTCCACTTCCTTCTTATAAAGTTTATGCACACCAATTATACGTCATCCAACGCTGGAAGTTTCGCTTTTTTTATTTTTCGGGTAGAACGTTTCATATTTTCGGAGAAAGGGTATAAAACAACTAGTAGAAAAATCACCTTTTGAAGCGAAAGGAGAGCATGGAAATGGGTAAAAACATACCATTCACTCAGACGGACATGCTTTATACCGTCGCAGGGGCATCCATCTTGACGAGTATTGTGTACTTCGTCACACTGGCTTGGGGATTATGATGCAGTCACTTTTTGCATTTCGGACATAGAAGAAGGCGATTCCGCTAAAAGGGAACCGCCTTCTTTTTATTATGCTTTTACATCCTCGTATTCTTTGTACCGTTCAAATGCAGTGACGACATAGGAGCAGACCGCTTCCATCCGATACTCATGCTCGCGTGCATATTCCGCCGCACGGTCAAGCAGTTTTTTCGCTACGCCTTGCCCTCGCAAGTCCTGTGAAACAAATGTATGATCCATCACCATGACATCTCCGAGCATGGTCCACGTAATTTCCGCCTGCATCTTACCATCTTTCTTCAGTTGAAAAGCAAATGCATCTCCGCCTAATTCCGCGAATTCAAAACTCATCATACCACTCCTTTTCACTAGTGTACCGATGGAGAGAAAACGTTGTCAATCAATTGTTACTATGCTTTTATTGGAACCATGATTTAATTGAATCGAATAAATCCGTGAAGAATTGCTTCACTTTATCCCAGAAACCAGGATCAATGTCACCCAGTTTTTCTTTGATCGTTGCCGCCATATCATTCAACTGCTCAGATAATTTATTGAAATCAATATCCAAATTCCGAATACGGTCCATCAAATCAATTAGCAGCTGACGGTCCGCGTCGCTCAACTCAATGTTCAACTTTTTCAATTGCTCATTGACGATCTTTTCAACTTCTTCTTTTGTAGCCGGTTTGTTTTCGGCAATCTGTTTTTTAATTTCCGTCAACAATTCCGCGACTTTATCCTCATCAATGCCATTACCTGAAAACTTCGTTGCCAGGCTCAATTCATCGTTCGCAACGTCCGTCCGTTCCGTATCAAGTTTTTCTCCTGACACCTCGTACGCTTTATAGATCCCGACAAGCGCCGAATGGCCGGTTACCGCTTTTGGTGCCGCCACTTCTACGACCGCATCCTCGATGCCCGCAGTCAACATGGCCGTCGCATACATATCAGACGTCACTTGCGTAATATTACCTGGCGTGACAATGGAAATCTGCAAACCTTTCCCTGCATCTTTCCGCGTAATTTTGGCCGAAGAATACATACGCGCCTTCGGATCGCCGTCTTTAATATATTTAACCAAATCGGATCCATCGACGAGAATTTCTTCGACTTCCGCTTCTTCTTCAACCTTCAGGCTCTTCTTAACGCTCTCTTTTTCCGCGTCAGACAGATTGGCGCCATACACGACGACCGGTACCCCTAATTTTTCATCCACCGCTTTTTCAGCTTGCGCGGATGATGTTATGAACATCCCGCAAAATAGTAAACTTGCCGCCATGATCGCTGTTAATCGTTTCATAGACCAGTGCCCCTCCTTATCTATCGATTAGTACGATATGGATATAAAAAAGTTCCCTCACTTCAGATGGGTCCATCCATCCTCTTGGCTGATCCGCCGTTCTTTCATCAATTTCCCAAGCGCTCTTTTAAAAGCAGCTTTGCTGATGCCGAACATTTCTTGGATTTCTTCTGGGGTTGATTTATCCCCGAACGGCATTTTCCCGCCGACTTCGTTTAGGTAATCCAGAATGGCCTGTGCGTCATCCCCTAGCCGATCTTGTTTACGCGGCAATAATGAGCCGTTCAAGGTGCCATCATCCCGGACGCCGATAATGCGGACATCCACTTCTTCACCGAGACGTGGCTCGTGTTCCCGTTCCGTCTGATGGATGAAAATTCGATAAAGCTCCGGCTGGCTTAACAGGAACGACCCGACAGGCAGCAAGCGGTATGCCCTCGCCTTCAGGTTTTGATTGCGAAGCGATTCCGGCGCATCGGCAATCAATTCCTGGACCCGTTCTTCCGTTGCCAGTCTGCCGAAAATGGTGCCGCCGAGATCCGTGCGCAATGTCATGAACAATTCGTCATTCACTTGTGGCCAAAGTGATTTAAGCCGTGGCAGATCTGCGCGGTTAATAAGCACTTCAAAGGAAGAGCCGATATCGACATATGCGCCTTCCTTCTCGTCCAAACGTATGACACGAGCCCAACCGAACGTGTCGCATGTCATGTTCGGTATGCTTGCCGTCGCTGCAAGCTCTCCGCGCCGATTTTTATAGAGAAAGACATCAATCTGATCGCCTGCCTCAATAGACGCTTCCAGTTCGGATGCGTTCAGCATGATCTCTGTTCCGTTCCCGTCCAGCACCCAGCGAGACCCTTCACTCCGCAGCACTGTTAGCGCCGTAATATAACCTGATTGTAATTGTTCCAAATGTATCCGATCCTTCCGTCAAGTGGATTGCTTCTCTTTCATTTTGCGGACAAACTCCTCATCTTCCTCCATCGCCTCGACCAAATCTGTAATCCGATCCATCGCGTTCCAGCTCAGATGATGTTCAATCCCTTCCACATCTCTGTAGATATTCTCTTCATCAACACCGATCAGACGCAGAAACTGTTCTAGCAATTCGTGGCGGTGAACCAGTTTCTTGCCGAACTTCATTCCTTTCTCTGTCAGCTCCAGCCCTCTGTATCGCTCATAGACAAGATACCCTTCCCGGTCCAGGCGCTGTGCCATTTTCGTTACAGATGAAGGGAGTACCGCTAGTGCTTCGGCGACATCTGAAACACGCGCTTCTCCTCGTGCCTCATATTGTAAATAAATCTGTTCGATATAGTCTTCCATACTAGGTGTTGCCACTCTGTCACCCCCTATGCTATGTACCTTTCCCTTCCTGCCGACGATTGAACCTCCGCTGACGACCTTGCCGTCCCTGTTTACATTTCCTTCAATCGGGGTAAATTCAAAATACCAACTCAAAGGAGTGAATAATATGGGTAAAGTATTATGGTTTATCATCGTACTTTTACTAGCTTTCTGGATCATCGGTTTTGCAATGAAAATCGGCGGAGGGCTAATTCATCTATTACTTATCATTGCCGGAATCATCTTTGTCATTCAACTTTTGACCGGACGACGATCAGTGTAGCGGAAAGGATGCCTTTATAGGCATCCTTTTCATTTTGAATCTATTTCTATTTTCGCATAGATGCACGTATTTCGTAACTGTTTTCCGTCGGCAGACAATGAATCTTGGTGCAGGAGGCCTTCCAGCTGATAACCTGCCCGCTCGGCAACCGACCGGCTTCTTATATTTTCTTCATCACAGCGAATTTCCACCCGGTTGGCCCCGAGCTCCTCAAATGCAAAACGGGTAATCCGTTTTACCGCTTCGGTCATATAACCGTGCCCTTCAAATCTGGAATCAATCCAATAGCCGATTTCAAACTTCGGTATTTTCCAATTAATACGATGCAAACCAGAAGAGCCAATGAATTCTCCTGTTTCTTTCGAAAACAGATGGAGTCGCAAATCCTCTCTCGTTATGAAATCTGCAATCGATTTTCGCAAACTTTCCTCAACTGTCGCCAGTTCTGGCATGGACTGCGCCCAAATCATCCATTCCCGTAAGGCAGGCAATGAATTACGCTGCGCATTCCACACATCCAGTGCATCTCCCATATCGGGCATCCGGATAATCAGCCGTTCCGATTCGAAACGATCCGGAAAACTCGGTATCCGTTTCACACCGATTTTCTTGCTGAATTGCTCATCTTCCCACTGGACGGGCGTCGTCGTGCCCGCAAGGAAATCCTCGCGAGTCATTCCATACGTCACCGCATCATAATAGGAATTCTCCTTCGGCGAAAACCAAGCGTTCCGCAAATGAGCCTCTTTGACGAACCCAGCCCGTTCGAACGTCTTCCGCATCGCCAAGTTATCCTGTCTCGTATGCCCCTCCAGCCGGATTTTATCTTCGGGAAGACCAAAAACGTATTCCGTAACGAGCCGTAACGCTTTTGGCCCGTATCCGAATCCACGGTATCGATCCGCAATCCGTAAATCAAAAAGCGGTATTTCATCCTGCAGATCATAAATTTTGACGATGCCGACTATATCTCCAGTTTCATTCTCCACCCAGAATGTTTTCACCTCATCGGATTCATAGCCGCCCTCTTCAATCGTCTTCTCAATCAAATCCCGTTCCAAATGGGCATTGCCATGGAACGGCCATGTATTCGTCGTCAAAAAATGAATCAGCTGCTCCTGTTCCTCGATCGTCCATTCTCTCAATTGCATTGCCTATCCCTCCGTCTCTCCGCCGCTCCTCATCTTTGGATGCGCATCAATCGCAAGGAATTCAATACAACGAGCAACGTTGCACCCATATCTGCGAATATGGCGATCCACAACGTCAACCATCCTGGAATGATCAACAGCAGCGCTACAATTTTTAAGCCTAATGCAAACATAATATTTTCTTTGATAATCTGCAATGTTTTTCGGCTTAATTTCATCGTATATGGCAATTGATTCAAATCATCCGCCATTAAGGCGATGTCTGCCGTCTCCAGAGCCGCATCCGTTCCGGCTCCTCCCATCGCAATTCCGATTGATGAGGCGGCAAGCGCTGGCGCGTCATTGATGCCGTCACCGACCATGGCAACACGTCCATAACGGCTTTTTAATTCTTTTATGGCTGTGAGTTTATCCTCAGGCATCAAACCGGCCCGGACATCCGTCACGCCAATAGTTTGGGCAATGGCCCGAGCGGTCGTTTCATGGTCTCCGGTCAGCATGACAGTGTGGCGGATTCCTACGAATTTCAAGCGTTCTAATACGTCCTGGCTCTCTTGGCGGACAGGATCCGCGACAGCAATCAATGCTTGGAAGCTTCCAGACGCAGCACACGCCATGACTGATTTTCCTTCATTTTGAAGAGTTCTTGCCCGCTCCAGCAAATCCTGCGAGACTTCTGCGAGCTCCGAAATCCATTGGAGACTGCCAATATGAATCGTCTCCCCTGAAACATCGGCATACGCTCCTTTGCCTGTCACCGATTGAAAATTCTCCACTTCGGCAAGCTGCGCCCCTTCTGCTTTTGCATACTGGACGATGGCCTTCGCCAGCGGATGCTGTGACATGGACTCCACCGCTGCAATTTTGCCTAGAAGTGCAAGACTATCGACAGAAGCTGCCGCCACAAAATCCGTCACCTCCGGATAACCTTTCGTCAGTGTTCCGGTTTTATCAAAAGCAATGGCGTCCAAACGTCCCATCTCTTCTAAATGAACGCCACCTTTAATTAATACGCCTTTACGCGCGGCATTTCCGATCGCTGTGACAATGGCAACAGGCGTCGAGACAACGAGGGCGCATGGACAGCCGACAACGAGCACCGCCAGTCCTTGGTAAATCCATTGGTGCCACTCACCGCCGAAAAGTGGAGGTACAATGGCAACAAGGAATGCTATTAAAATAATGATCGGCGTGTAGTATTTAGCAAATTTGTCTACAAACTTCTGGGACGGCGCTTTCTCTGCCTGCGCATCTTCCACCAGGTGAATAATCTTGGCAATGGTTGTATCATGGACAAGCTTCGTCACCTTGATTTCAAGTGCACCTTCTTCATTCAACGTTCCAGCGAACACCTCATCGTTCAATTCCTTCACCACAGGGACAGATTCTCCGGTAATCGCGGCCTGGTTCACAGTTGACTTCCCTGAAATGACAACGCCATCCATCGCAATCTTCTGGCCCGGCTTGACGAGCATACTATCTCCAACTAAGATCTGTTCCGTTTCCATTTCAACTAACTGGCCATTCCGTTTCACCATAGCAGTAGGCGGTGCGATGTCCATCAGCTGCTGGATGGATTGCCTCGCTTTGTTCATCGAATACGCTTCCAGCGCCTCACTCACCGCAAAGAGGAAAACGACGACTGCAGCTTCTTGCCATTCACCAATAATAGCCGCACCAATGATGGCGATGGTCATGAGCGTCTTCATGTCGAATTCAAGTCGAATTAAATTCATGAAGCCTGTTTTGAAGATGCCTACCCCGCCAACAACGATCGAGATGCCGTATAAAACTACTCCAGCCATTGCCGCGTTACTTAGATGGGAAACCATCAGACCCGCTATCAGGAAGATGAGCGACAAGACGGTGACAATATTCTCCTTCCGTTTGAAAAACGGCACTTTCTTCTCCACTTTCCTTTGCGTCAGCGGAACCACTTTAATTCCATCAAACGCACCGGCCGCTTCTAATTCTTCCATTGAGGCATCGCCGATAACCGACAGTTTGGATGCCCCGAAATTCACCTGCGCTTCAGAAACGGAAGGAAGTTTTTTTATATTGTTCTCGAACTTCATTGCACAATTGGCACAGCTCAAGTTCTCGAGACGGAATTCTTTTTTATCCATTGTGGTCATGGTTATCACCTTCCGCTGCATGGTCATGTGAAATGCTCAGTAAATCATGGATGTGATGATCGGCAAGTGAATAGTAGACCATCTTCCCTTTCTTTTCTGATTTAGCCAGTCCATTTTCCCGCAAATATCGTAAATGATGAGAGGCCGTCGCATTGGAAGAACCGATGATGGCCGCCACATCACAAACACATAACTCGTCTTTCAGCGTCAAAGAATAGGCAATCTTAAGACGGGTTTCATCAGCCAGCGCTTTAAAAATTTGCACCATCCCTCCGACTGCAGGAAGTGTCTCCCTTACTTCCTCGACGACTTCTTCATGGATAACTGTTACATCACAAGTATCTCGGTTCACCATCTTACCCACCTCATTCAAATGATTGTTTGTATGTAGTGTATGCTTCTTTCATTGGAAAAGCAAGGACAATCAAACAATCATTTGATTATTCTGCGGAAGGGGATTTTCTTCTCATGTAGAATTGTATGGAGAGACAAAATTTATGAATGCAGGTGATCGAATGGAGCGCGGAAAATGGAATGCGATTACAGACGTGCCAGGCGTCCGAGTGGGGCATGTCACGGTTGAGGAACAACAAGGAGAAGATTGCTTGTGTACAGGGGTCACTGCCCTATTGCCACACGGCGGCAATTTATTCGAACAGAAAGTGCGGGCCGCCAGCTTCGTCCTGAACGGCTTCGGAAAAACGACGGGGCTAGTCCAAGTGGACGAACTCGGTCTCATGGAATCACCGATCATGCTGACAAATACATTCAGCGTGGCCGCCGTACTCGAAGGAACGCTGCAGCATATGCTCGATGAAAATCCCGCAATCGGCGACACGACCAGCACCTTGAATGTCGTCGTAGGAGAATGCAATGACAGTTACTTAAATTCGATCAGGCTACTGGCCGTACAGCCGGCCCATGCGATAGAAGCAATCCAATCGGCAGCAGACGGCCCCGTCTCGCAAGGAGCCGTCGGAGCAGGAAAAGGCATGATCTGCTACGGCGCAAAAGGCGGCATTGGCTCCTCTTCCCGCATCATTTCAGCGGAAGAACAAAACTTTACCGTCGGCGTGCTGACCTTGACGAACTTCGGGAAACCAGAAGAATGCAGAATCAATGAATGGCTCGCCCGAAACGGCATGAGCACTCAGGAACAGATGCCGACATTAGATGAACCGGCAGCCAGACCCGACGGCTCGGTCATTATCGTCGTTGCGACAGACGCCCCGGTAAACGAAAGACAACTAAAACGGTTCGCCAAACGAGCCGCCATCGGGCTAGGCCGCACCGGCACCAACATCCATAACGGCAGCGGCGACATCATCATCGCCTTTTCCAACGCAAATCCGGTCCAGCACACAAGCAGCTCCATGACAGACCCGCCGACCGCCTTCCTGCGGGACGACCATGCAATCATGAATACCCTGTTTGAAGCGGTAATCGACTCGACTGAAGAAGCCGTCTATCAGTCCTTAATTCATGCCGAGGACACAACTGGACGCCGCGGAAGGATTGTTGAGCGATGGCCATTTGCAAGTGAGGGGCAATGAGTGTGCTTAGGTCAGCGTGTCGCTGATGGAATGAAAAAATATGAGGGATTAAGCTTTGATTCGAGCGGAATAACGAGAGGTCGCTTCAACATTCGGGAAGTCGCGGAAATATACGAGCGGTTCAGGCGCATTTACGAGCGGTTCGACGTGAGATACGAGAGGTCATAGGATTATACGAGCAGTTCGCAATGGGATACGAGCGGTTGTCGGATTATTCGAGTGGTTCGTTCAGATATACGAGCGGTAGACACGAATATACGAGTGGTTCGTTCCAGATATACGAGCGGTAGACACGAATATACGAGCGGTTCGCCACTTTCCAACGACTTTCGCTGTTTACAAGTGGTCGCAGCGAGATTCGGAAAGTTGCCGGATTATACGAGCGGTTCGGGCGCATATACGAGCGGTTCGCCTTGAGATACGAGAGGTCACAGGAGTATACGAGCGGTTGCCGGATTATACGAGTGGTTCGTTCTGATATACGAGCGGTAGACACGAATATACGAACGGTTCGCCAAGCCACTTTCCAAGGACTTTCGCCGTTTAAAAGCAGTCGTTTCAACACTCGGGAAGTCGCCTGATTATACGAGCGGTTCGGGCGCATTTACGAGCGGTTCGACGTGGGATACGAGAGGTCACAGGAGTATACGAGCGGTTCGCTGTGAGATACGAGCGGTTGCCGGATTATACGAGTGGTTCGTTCTGATATACGAGCGGTAGACACGAATATACGAGCGGTTCGCCACTTTCCAACGCCTTTCGCTGTTTACAAGTGGTCGCAGCGAGATTCGGGAAGTCGCCTGATTATACGAGCGGTTCGGGCGCATTTACGAGCGGTTCGACGTGAGATACGAGAGGTCATAGGATTATACGAGCGGTTCGCAATGGGATACGAGCGGTTGCCGGATTATACGAGTGGTTCGTTCTGATATACGAGCGATAGACACGAATATACGAGCGGTTCGCCACTTTCCAAGGACTTTCGCCGTTTAAAAGCAGTCGTTTCAAGATCCCGGAAGTCGTCTAATACGATCTGTCGCCACGTCCAAGCAGCACCTCAACACTTACGCCACACAAAAAAGGAGACACGCGTCACGGTGTCTCCTTTTCGCTTTCTTTTTTATGCAGCACATCGTATAGCTCGTCTTCTGTTGAGATGTCCGCCAGCTTCACGTTGGAACGGTAGGCGGCTCGAATGATGAGATGGCCGGCTACCGGGGCGGTGAGGAAGACGAAGATGATGCCGAGCAGCAGACGGACGCTGATGAAGTACTCGGTCGATAGGAAGTAAAGAAACGCTCCGGATAAGGTTAATAAGACAGCCAGCGTGGAACTTTTCGTTGCGGCGTGGGATCTGGTATATACATCGGGCAGGCGGATGAGGCCAAATACGCTGATGACGCTGGCGATGCCGCCTGTCAGGATGAGGATGGCGCCTGCGTATTCACCGATCTTTTCGATGCTCAATGATAACCCTCCTCTCCAGCGATCTGGAAAAGGCGATCGTGCCAATAAAGGAGAGGATCCCTAATATTAAGATGACTTCCAGAAACGCTTTTGTTTTCATAATGACTGAAAATACCGCGATGGTCGCGATCAAGTTGACGCCGATCACGTCGAGCGCAATGACGCGGTCAGGCATGGAGGGACCCAGGATGATTCGAACGACGGCGATACCGATGGTGATGGCAAACAATATAATCGATACGGCAAGCATGAGTTTGATCATTAGCGGGTCACCTCCTTGATGGCTTTTTCAAAATTTCTTAGTTGTTTCAGCAATGCTTCCCTTGATTGCTCCACATCCATCGCATGAATGTACAGGACATTCCCTTCCGGTGTCACTTCCATGACGACCGAACCCGGGGTCAGTGTCAGCAGCATGGATAGCATCGTCACTTCCACGTCGCTCTTCAACTCTGTCTCATATTTAAAAATACCGGGTTTGATGTTCAAACGGGGGCTCAGTATCTGCTTGAGCACAATCGCACTCGACTGGGTCAGCTCCCAAATGAACCGGAACATCAATTTAATCGACGCATATAAACGCCTTAAATAAAATTGAGTGCCGAAAAAACGGTGCATGAAAAAGATGATTCCGATCCCGACAATAAAACCTGTTAAAAAGGTTGTGAAATTCAATTCATCTTCATCCATTAACGTCATCCAGAGAAACGCAATGAATAAATTCAGTAGCAGCTGGGCGGGCATAGCCGTTCACCTCTCTTCGCATCAATCGCCATCTTCACGTCAGTCCTTCCCATTCATCACAGCCTCGATATAGATGTCTGGATTTGCCAATGTATTCGCAGCGTCACTCACATAAGGTGCAAGCAGTTCCGGCCCAAAACCGAGTGCTACTGTCAAAATACCGAGCAGCAATACCGGAATCGCCATTCCTCTCTTCAAAGGCCGCTCCTCATCTTCACTGATGATTGTTTCGCCCCAGAAGGAATTCAGGAAGATCCGCAACAGTGAATAGAGGACGAAAATGCTGGAAAGGAAGCCGACGCCAAGCAGCATATACGCCTTTGCCTCGATCGCTCCCTGGCCAATTAACACCTTTCCGATGAATCCGCTAAGCGGCGGAATTCCGGCAATCGCCAGCATCGTAATGAAAAACAGCCAGCCGATCAGCGGGTAATTTCGTATCAGCCCGCTCATCTCCTCGATTTTCGACTTTCCTGTCAAATAAATCATCGTCCCGGCTAACAGGAATAAGAGCGCTTTGCTGATCATGTCGTGAATTAAATAATAGACCGCTCCTTGAAACGCGGAATCCGTCGATACGACCAAGCCGATAAGAATGAACCCGACGGAAATAATGACATTATACGAAACGATTTGCCGGATATCTTGAAACGCCAGTGCTCCAATGCTCCCTCCAACCATCGTGAGAATGGCCATGATGGCAATCAGCGTATGGGTCACCCCCGGCTCATGATAGAAAATCAAGGTGAAAACACGGAACATCGCATAGATACCAACCTTCGTGAGCAATGCACCGAAGAGCGCCGCCACTGCTGTCGGAGGCGCACTGTACGAACCAGGCAGCCAGAAGTACAGCAAAAGCCCGGCTTTCAAACTGAAGACAATCAAGAAAATCAAACTGATGACGGTCAATAAAGGCCCCTGTCCGACTTCCGCCACTCGCACAGATAAATGTGCCATATTCAACGTTCCTACGGTTCCGTATAAATACGCGATAGCGAGCAGGAAGAACCAGGAGGACAACACATTGATCGATATGTATTTAATCGATTCCACCAATTGCACCTTCCGTCCGCCCAACGTGATGAGCGCATAGGAGGACAACAGCATCACTTCAAAACAGACAAACAAGTTAAAAATGTCGCCTGTTAAAAAGGAGCCATTCACGCCTGCCAGAAGAAAGAAGATGAAGGGATAATAAAACATCTTCTCTTCAGCCCGGGCCGTGGAAGCAAAGGAATAGAGAAGCACGATGCCTGTCACGACCGTTGACGTCACCACAAGTAGGGTCGCAAAGGAATCCGCCACAAACAAAATGCCATATGGGGGCATCCACCCGCCGAAGTCGAGACGCAAAATGCCATCCAGCTGAATGCGATTCAGTATGTAAACGCCAGCTCCGGCAGTCAACACAATCGAAACCATTGCGAGAATCCGTTGCAACATAACGTTTGACCGCAGGAAAATCAGGATAATTCCTGTAACTAATGGGGCAACCATCGGCATGACAAGAAAATTATTCATCATTAACCCCTCTCAATGCATCGAGATTATCCGAGCCCGTTTCCTTGTACGTGCGATACGCCAAGACAAGCAAAAATGCGGTAACCGCAAAACTGATGACGATCGCAGTCAGGATGAGCGCCTGCGGCAAAGCATCCGTATAGCTGCCCGATTCTCCCTCGATCAGTGGAACGCCGCCTTTCTTCAAGCCGCCCATCGTCAAGATCAGCAGATGGATCGCATGGGATAGAATGGCCGTTCCCAAAATGACCCGGATCATGTTTTTAGAAAGCAGTAAGTAAACAGCGATAGTCACAAGCACCCCGACGAGTAATGTAATTAACGTTTCCATCGTTACACGTCCTCACTAATACTTAATATGATCGTGACCACCACGCCAACAACCGTCAAAGCGACACCCGCTTCAAATACAATGACAGAGGAAATTTCCGTTTCCCCGAAAATCGGCAAATCAAATACACGCGAACCTTGTCCAAGGAATTTCGTGCCGAACAAGACAGACACAATACCGGACCCTACTGCCAAAAATACGCCGAATGCCGCAATCTTTTTAAAATCAAACGGTATTCCATTATGCACCGTCTCGATATCGTGCACCAAATATAGCAACACAAAAGCCGAAGAAAGGACAAGTCCACCGATGAAACCGCCTCCCGGCTCGTGATGGCCTGACAGGAACAACTCAATTCCGAACGTCAGAATGATGAACACGATAATCTTGGTGACCGTCTTTAAAATGACATCATTGATCTCCAATATCCTTCTCCCCTTTCTTCGCTTTCAGTTTGATTAAAGAGAAGACGCCAATCCCTGCAATGAAGAGAACGACTACTTCCAGCATCGTATCAAAAGCGCGGAAGTCCCCTAATATGGTATTCACTATATTTTTGCCGCCTGCCAAACGGTACGCATCTTCAAAATAGAAGGAGATGGACGTAAAGAGTTTATTCCCCTGCACCATCAGCGCCAAGATCGTCACAATCGAACCGACCGCAACTGCAATGAAGCCGTTGACCAGCTTCGTAGATTTTTTTGCATCCTCCCGTTTCCATTCCGGCAAGAAATAAAAACATAATAGAAATAGCACAGTCGTCACCGTTTCCACCACAATCTGAGTCAGCGCCAAATCAGGTGCACGAAGTACAACAAATAGGATGGCGATGGAATATCCAAGCACACCATTCAGCAAAATCGCTGTTTTCCGGGACTTAGCCACCAGAATTGCAAGACCTGCAAGCATCATGACCGCAATAATGATATATTCGTTTACTGTGACAGCCGCGTCTTTGGACAAGTCAATTTCAAGGTTTCCGATCCAAAACAGCCCACCGACTGCTACCGCAATGAAAAATGAAAAAATGTACACAAAATAATCCCGAAGATATCCTGTCATATAACGTCCTGTCAGCATATTGGAACCACTTTCGGTTTTCGTCAATAAGAAATTGTAGATTGAATCCAAGTTCCAGCGTAGCGGACCTAGCGCATAGACTTTTTTCCATCGTTTAAACGAAATATACAGCAAGCTTCCTGCTACAATGACGCCCACTGTCATGAGCAACTGGGGATTCACCCCATGCCACGCAGAAATATGTGGAACGAGCCCTTCCAAGTCCCGATGCATCGGGAACACTGCCGTCATGGCCGGCGTCAGCAGATAACGTCCGATCACATTCGGGAAGATAAAGATCCCGATGACGAGAAATGCCAGCACAAATGGCGCAATGAGCATGCCGACCGGCGGTTCATTTGCTTCTTTATCAACCCGGTCAGATTGCGGCATGCCAAGAAACGTCTTGAATACAATAATCATGGAATAGATAAACGTAAATACACTCGCAACCCAGGCAACGACGGGAATAAGTACACGCAGAGCTCCATTCGAGACCAAATCCAATTGACTCAACTGTACAACCGCTTCGAAAAACATTTCCTTGCTCAGGAAGCCGTTAAAGGGAGGCAGTCCTGCCATGGAAAAGCTACCGATTAAAGCTACGGTAAAAGTTAACGGCATGAATGACATCAAACCGCCCAAACGCCGGATATCCCTCGTCCCCAATTCATGGTCAACTATCCCAACAACCATGAACAGCGCTCCTTTGAATGTGGAGTGGTTGATGAGATGAAACAGCCCTGCAAACGTAGCAGCTGTGAAAAGCAACACATTTGATTCATTACTGTCCAAGACGGCCATCGATCCAATTCCAAGCAAACTCATAATGAGACCTAATTGACTGATCGTTGAATAGGCGAGCAGCGCTTTTAAGTCCGTTTGGCGGACCGCATTAAACGAACCCCAAAACAGAGTGAATATTCCAACGCATGTGACCGAATAAAACCATACGGCCTCCCCGCCGAATATCGGCGTAAAGCGTGCTACGAGGTAAATTCCTGCTTTGACCATCGTCGCCGAGTGCAAGTAAGCGCTGACGGGTGTAGGTGCTTCCATTGCGTCCGGCAGCCAGATATGGAACGGAAACTGGGCGGATTTCGTAAAAGCTCCTAAGAGGATTAAGATCATTGCCATGTAAAATAACGGATCTGTCTTATCCAGACTTCCTATTTCGCCCACCATCTCACGCAGACTGAACGTGCCGGTCAGCGTATGCAGCATGAGGAAACCTGCCAGCATCGCAACCCCGCCCGACACGGTAATGAGCATTGATTTTTTCGCTCCATACCTCGACTGCTTCCGGTGGTACCAGAAGGCGATCAATAAAAAGGATGAAATACTGGTCAGTTCCCAAAAAACATAGAGGACCATAACATTATCAGAGAACACCACACCGAGCATCGCTCCCATGAACATGAGCAAATACACATAAAAGCGCCCGAGTGCTTCCCGTTCGGACAAATAATATATGGAGTAAAGGATAACCAAACTTCCGACCCCCGTAATGAGCAGGCCAAAAATCATGCTGAGTCCATCCAGGTTTGTCGTGAAGTTGATTCCAGCCGAATCAATCCAATGGATTGTATATGTATAATAGGCGCCACCGGCAACCGAGGGCACAAAACTGGCTAATAGGATGAATAATAGAATGGGGACGAGTAATACAAACCAGCCAATATGCTTGCTGTGAATCCGTTTATAGAGAAACGGAACAAAGAAAGCCATGAAGAAGGGAAAGAAAATTGCTAATAAGACAATCAAAATAGAGAGACCTCCTATACACATTTTGGTCAGACTATAGGTGGCAGAACGTGATTTTACCAGTGTTGGAATGCGTGCAATCCAGCCAGTCGGCAAAAGGACATTTTCCCGATATTCAGCGTTTGAAATGGCTCGAGGGGAAAAGATTCAAGATCACTTGTATGAAAATGGAGAGTCCACTTGACTCTTCCCACCGCTACAAGGATAATAGGTAGCCAAAGGCAACATTTAGAAGAGGAAACCAAACGGGTACTAGGTAAATTATACATGACTCGCAAATTGAGTGCATAAAAAGCGACCTATCAGGTTTCACCTTGTGTAAGTATGGCGTATCAGCTATAATGGTTTGGTTTTCATGTAGTACTATACGTTTTGAAAAACATGATCAAGAGGTGAAAACTTTCATGGGCAAAGTAAAAGGCCGTATGGACGAGAGCATTCTCGTATGTGTCTACTACGGTCCGAATGGTGAACGTCTCATCCGGCGTGGGCATAAGATGGCAAGCATCATGGACTGTCCCTTATATATTCTAACTGTCGATCCACTCCCGCTCGATGATTTCGATGCTGAGAAATCACAATACATCGATAGATGGCGACAACTTGCCGAAGAATTGGAAGTGGAGGACTTTTTCATCTGTGATAATGAAAGACGTCCTACTGCCAAAGTGATTAAAGAAATCGCACACCAGCACAACATTACGCAAATCATCATTGGGCAAACCGCCCAAAGCAGATGGGAAGAGATCACAAAAGGCTCGTTCATGAATGTGCTTCTGCGTGAAATCACGTTCGTTGATTTCCATGTCGTTTCCGTTGCACGCTACATTAAAGATGAAAGCGAAGGGATGTTTGAAAAAGGCGTCCGCGCATATCTTGTAGAAGACGGTACAGGTTACCGGATTATGTTCACCCTCTCAAAGGATGCAAGATTCGAAGGAATCTTCTTCAAAGAGATCGGCACCGACTTCAACAACGGGATCTTTAAATTCATGCATAATAATAAAATGTGTCAAGTCCCTATCGTAGACGATATCGTAACTGATCCGTCGTTGATCAGCTGCAAAATTCAATTATAGATGCAAACGCATGAAATGGCGGACGGCCTCTCCAGGGTCATCCGCCATTTCCATGTTCACTCATTCTTCTCCTACAATTTTCACTTCCATCTCCAGCTCCACATCAAAACGGGCCTTTACTTCCTTTTTGACCATTTCGATCGTCTTGATGTAGTCTGTCGCAGTGGCATTGTCTTTATTAACAATAAATCCAGCATGCTTCGTCGACACTTCAGCACCGCCAAATCCTTTTCCCTGCAAACCGCTGTCTTGGATCAGCTTGCCGGCAAAATAACCCGGAGGCCGTTTGAAGACACTGCCTGCTGATGGATATTCGAGTGGCTGCTTGGATTCCCGCTGATATGTCAAATCCGCTATTTTCGCATCGATCGCTTCCTTGTCGCCCACAGCCAGTTCAAAATCAGCTGAAAGGACATAGTAGCCTTTATCTGAAATGATGCTGTGCCGATAGCCAAGGTCCAATTCCTGTTTCGACAAAACAAAAATCTTGCCTGTTTGATCCATAACAGTCGCTTGAACGATAATATCTTTGATCTCTCCGCCATAGGCTCCGGCATTCATCGCCATCGCACCGCCGACAGATCCCGGAATGCCGCATGCGAATTCAAGGCCGGTCAATTCGGCTTCTGCCGCTTTTTTGGAGACATCGATAATATGCGCACCGGCTTCCGCATGCACTGACGTCCCTGCGATCCGTATGGCATCCAACTTGGCCATATGCAGGACGATTCCCCGTACCCCGCCATCACGGACGACCATATTTGATCCATTTCCCAACAGCAAAATTGGCACGTTATTACGATCCGCATAGGTAACTGCGAATTCCATTTCTTCAATTGTTCCAGGGATGACGAGCAGATCTGCTGCGCCCCCTAGTTTTGTCTTCGTATATTTGCTTAACGGTTCATCCAGCAGGACGACCCCTTGCGTTATTTCCTTTTTCAGCTCATCAAACCATTGATGTTTTGCCATCTTCCCACAATCCTTTCCAAGTTAGGTGAGCGAACCATCCTGGTCAACTTCAAACTCATATCTTTGCATCTGGTCTTCCATGCTGAACTCGTTTCGTTCTGATGATAAAACCCTACCAACATATAAGTATGCGTGCTATCAACATTTTTGACAAGGAATTATTCCTTCCAACTATCTCGATATAAACATATTCTGACGCAGAATGGTCCCTTCAACCTGCTCGGAAGAACACGTAACCACTACTGCATAGTTCCTAACTATCAGAAAAGAGAGCTGCAGCCATCATCAGATGGAGCAGCTGTCGTCCTTGCAAATCCCTTCCTCTTCATCGCCCAGCACTTGGAATGACGGCTGCATGCCTTCTTCCTGTGCCACTTTACGCAATGCCTCTTCAAAGACAGCAGCTGGCTGGGCGCCGGATATCGCATATTTTCGGTTGATGACAAAGAACGGTACCCCCTGGACGCCAAGCTGGCCCGCTTCTGCAATATCACGTTTGACATCCTCGGCAAATTCATTCGTATCCAGTGCTTGCTCAGCACGGCTGCCAGCAATACCGGCTTCCTCTGCAATGCGGATCAGTACATCTTTCTTCCCGATTGCTTCCGCATCAATAAAGTGAGCCTTCATGAGACCTTCTGTTACTACAGCGGCCTTCCCTTCCTGTTCCGCAAGCTTCGCAATCTGATGTGCATTAAACGTATTGGACACCTTCATCTCTTTCGAATAATGAAGCCCGACTGTTTTCGCCTGCTCCGCAACATTCTCTACCATCCGTTCGGCCTCTTGCAGGCTGACACCGTATTTCTTCGCAAGACCTGCCACCATGGATTGATCGGAATCCTCTGGTGTATTCGGATCAAGCTGGAACGCTTTAAACTCGACTTCCGCTTGCCCTGCCAGCTGGGTTGACTGGAGAGCTTCCTCCAGACGCCGTTTTCCAATGTAGCAAAACGGACAGACATAATCAGACCATATTTCGATTTTCATACTTTCAGCCCCTTTCTTCTATATGCCTCTATGAAACCGTGCTTTGTTCCTTGCATAGAAACGCTGACCACGCTCATGAAGACGCACTTCTTATAAGTTAATTTTAGAATCAATTGAATCTGGTAACAATGTATATGCCTAGTCTATTCAATTAGAGTATCAGATGGAGGGTTGACAATGATCAATTCATTATGGCTGGATACAGCCTATCCCCGGGATCCCTATCCGGCCGTCACAGACGATTTGTCCTGTGATGTCTGCATTATAGGAGGCGGGTTAAGCGGGATCGCAACTGCCTATTTCCTTGCGAAAGAAGGAAAGGATGTTATCCTAGTCGAAAAAGAGATGATTTTGGAAGGCGCAACGGGCAATTCGACCGGTAAATTGACGGTCCAGCATGATCTCGTCTATGCCAGTCTCATTAAACAATTCGGCCGGGACAATGCAAGAATTTATTATGAAGTGAATGAGGAAGCAGTTCGGTTTGGCCAATCCGTTTCGGAGGGTGATGAATACCGGACTTCGAATTCCGTGTTATTTTCCCAGACGAAACTGGGAACAGAACAGCTGCAAGATGAAATGAAAGCTTACAAAGATATCGGCATTCCCGGTGAACTGAACTGGCAATCAGAGTTGCCGATCAAAACAGAGGCCACCCTCGCAATCAAAGGACAAGGACAGCTGCACCCCGTCCGGTTTGGTCAGCACCTTGCGAAACTCGCCGTCAAAGCCGGCGCCCGGATTTTCGAGCACTCGGATATTAGAGCGATGGATCTGAAGAAAAGGCTTCTATTCACACAATCCGGCCATCATATCGAGTTCAATGAGCTCGTACTATGCACGCATTATCCGATTGAAGCGATCCGGGGACTGCAAGTATTGAAGCTCGTTGTCGACCGGTCCTATATCGTAGCAGGCAAAGCCGATATGCCGCTGAAAGGCCAGTATATTTCCGTCGACAATCCGAAACGGTCGGTCCGTACGGCTGCCATCGATGGAAAGACGTATTTCATGCTGGCAGGCCAAGCCCATCAAGCGGGCATGGAGAAGGACACCCAAGTGCATTATAATATTCTGTCCTCTGAATTGCGGAATACGTTCCACTTGGAGAACTTGACGAATGCCTGGTCCGCCCAAGATCCGTCTACCCCGGATTTAGTCCCTTATGCGGGTCCGATTGATTCTAGCATGCCGTATGTCTATTTGAACACCGGTTTTCGGAAATGGGGCATGTCCAACTCAATGGTCTCCGCAAGGATTGTTGCCGATCATATCGTCGGAAGGAAGAACAAAGCGTCCTCCCTCTATGCGCCGAATCGGACGGAATTCGGTTCATTCCTCGTGCAGGCACTGCGAAATACCGGACTTGTACTGAAGGAATTCACAGGCGGGCATCTCACTCGGACGAATTCTCCGATCTGTACGCATATGGGATGCCGTACCCGCTGGAATGAAGCCGATGAAACGTGGGATTGCCCGTGTCACGGTTCCCGTTTCCGAAAGGATGGCTCCGTGCTGGAAGGCCCGGCGACGAAGCCGCTCGATTTGGATTAACAATTCAAAAATTAATGAATTTGTGCACTCCTTTGCGCTATAATAAAAGCGAAAAGGGGTGTTCTTTTGTCTTTACGAGAAATCAGGCGTCGCGGATCTTTTCCCAGCGGCGAGTATCCATTCAACACAGATATTGTCCGTAACTTTGATTCCCTGTCCATTGAAGGCCCGGTGACCATCATTGCAGGCGATAACGGCTGTGGAAAGACAACATTATTGGAAGGCATCGCAGCAGCCGCCGAATGCATTCTGATCAGCGGTGAACCGATGGAACGGGAGCAGCGTTTTTCACCCGCCTTTGCCCTCGCGGATGAACTGAAATTGACATGGTCCGTAAAAACGAGAAACGGCTTTTTCTTCCGGGCCGCTGATTATGTGACATACACACGAAACCTGGCGCTCATTAAAGAGGAGGCGAAGGAGAAGGTCGAAGAAATCCGTGCGCGCGATCCATTTAGCTTAGAAGTGCTTCCTTACGCCAGGACGTATCATGACTTACATACATTATATGGAGATGGACTGGACAAACTGTCGCATGGCGAGAGTTTCCTCCAGCTGTTCCAGGCTCGCTTCCGTCCCAGTGGCTTCTACATATTAGACGAGCCGGAAGCACCTCTGTCTCCACAACGGCAATTGTCATTGCTCGCTTTGATTCATGACTTTGTAAGGGAAGGAGCCACTTTTCTCATTTCGACCCACTCCCCTATATTGATGGCTTACCCTGGAGCAGATCTTTACGAAGTGACGGATGGACAGCTGCAGTCCGTTCGATACGAGGAGATGGAGCACGTCAGCCTGACAAAGAACTTCCTGAATGAGCCGGAACGGTATTTGCGTTACTTATTGGAATCATGATAGACAAAAAAGGAAGAGCAGCCTAAGTAATGGCCACTCTTCCTTTTTTTCATTTCAACGCTTCAGTTAGAATTGGAACGATTTGTTTTTTCCTTGAAACGACACCTTTCAGCGTCGCGCAATTGTTGTCCAATCCTACTTGGAATGCCGCGCACGCACGCTCAGCGGCCGTTCCTAATGCCAAGACAACGGAATCGTTATTGAGAATATCCGTTACAACGAAGAAGAACAGGTCTAATTCCTTCTCCTCAATAATGCTGTTCAATAAAACTTCCAACTCGTCCTGGCGGCTCAATACATCCGACACATCAACCGCATTTACTTGGGCAATTTCCACTTTCTTATCGCCCATCGTAAATTCTTTTGCATCCAGCGTAATAAGCTCTTCAAGCGATTTCCCGCTCAAGTCTGCCCCCGCTTTCAGCATTTCAAGGCCATATACCGCTGCATCGACTTCTGCAATGGCAGCAAGCTCATCCGCGGCTGCTTGATCCTCAGCTGTGAAGGTAGGCGATTTAAATAGCAGGGAATCGGAAATGATTGCCGACAGCATAAGACCCGCGATATTCTTTGGAATCTCAACGCCGTGCTCTTTGTACAACTTGTTCAAAATCGTCGCTGTGCAACCGACCGGCTCTGCGCGGTAGTAAAGCGGATCGCTCGTTTGGAAGTTGGCAATCCGGTGGTGGTCGATTACTTCAATCACTTGAACCTCATCTAAATCATCAACGCTCTGCTGCTTCTCATTATGGTCAACGAGGATGACTTGTGATGCGTCCGGTTTTGCTTTTTCAATTAAACGGGGCGCTTCAAAACCGAATTGCGCAAGCGCGAACGCCGTTTCTCCTGAAATAGAACCAAGACGCACTGCTTCCGCGTCCATACCAAGTTGTTGTTTTAAATATGCATAACTGATTGCTGCTGTAATTGAATCTGTATCAGGATTTTTATGCCCAAATACTAGTACTTTACCCATGCCTGTCCCTCCTGCAATTATCTTTTCAGTTTCTAGTTTATCATAAAGGCCGATCGAACAAAATTGCGGCTATTTCATCACGATTCACGACAAAGTCCGCAATCGTATAGCGATCCAACACGGCGAAGTATGCCAGTAGCGCTTCCTGCAAAACACCCTTTAAACGGCATGCAGGTGCCAATGCGCATAGGTTCGACTCGGAATTGAAGCATTCGACCAAGTAAAAATCGTCTTCCGTCTTGCGGACAAGCTGGCCGATATTAATGTCCTTCGGATCGACTTTCAGCCGTATGCCGCCTCCTCTGCCGCGAATGGTTTCAATCAATCCCATTTTCCCAAGTTCATGGACGACCTTCGTTAAATGGTTTTTCGATATTTGAAAGCTATCGGATATCTCTTGGATCGTCGATAACTCGCCCTCTTCTTTTGCCCCTAAAAAGATGAGAACACGCAATGAAAAATCTGTATACATCGTTAAACGCATAATCTCACCGCTCTTTCTCACACTATTATAGCGACTGTGGCATTTTCGTGAAAGAAATGTGTACAAAATCGTACAGGTGATTTAAACATGTATTTTAAATATAGCTTTAAAGCGTAATCAGGTTTATAGTGAAATCATCAAAAACAAGAAAGGTAGTGCTTCACATGCTTTCGCAAAAAACTATTGATATCGTTAAATCCACCGTTCCCGTCCTTGAACAACACGGCAAAACAATTACGACAACTTTTTATAAAAACATGTTCGCAGCTCATCCTGAGCTTCTTGATATTTTTAATCATGCCAATCAATCGAAAGGACGCCAACAGACGGCGCTTGCCAACACAGTCCTCGCTGCCGCCAAATATATCGACAACTTGGAAGCGATTGTGCCTGCCGTCGTGCAGATTGGGCATAAACACCGCTCACTTGGCATTCAGCCTGAGCAATATCCGATTGTCGGACAGCATTTACTAGGCGCTATTAAAGAAGTGCTTGGAGATGCAGCGACACCAGAAATCCTGGAAGCATGGGGAGAAGCCTATGGCGTGATCGCAGATGCGTTCATTGGCGTGGAACAACAGATGTATGATGCAGCTGAACAAGTAGAAGGCGGCTGGAGAACATTCAAGGAATTTATTATCGACGAGAAAGTGAAAGAGAGCGATGTTATCACTTCGTTTTATTTAAAACCGGTGGACGGAAAAAAATTGCCTGACTACAAACCTGGCCAATATATTACGATCCGTTTCCGCATCCCGGGCGAAGAGCATATTTTAAATCGCCAATACAGCTTGTCGCAAGCTCCTGATAGCGAACGTTTCCGCCTTTCCATCAAACGGGAGGATGAAAACGCACCTGGCGGTAAAGTGTCTGTATATCTCCATAAAGAAATGAACGTTGGCGACAAACTGGAAGTAAGTGCACCTGCAGGTGACTTCCATCTTGATACGGAGAGCAGCAGCCCGGTGACATTGATCAGCGGCGGAGTCGGCCTCACACCAATGATGGCCATGTACGATTATATTGCTAAAAATACACCGGAACGCCAAGTGGCCTTCTTGCACTCCGCACGGACCCGCAAGCACCAGGCGTTTGATGAAGTATTACGTAAGATGAACAGCGAATTGCCAAATTCGACGTATGAAGTGCTTTATTCCGAAGAAGGCGATGGATTTATTACAAAAGACTTCTTGAAAAAGCATGTGATCGACGGAAGCGATGTATACGTATGCGGACCAACTCCATTCATGCAAGCGGTCGTCTCCAATTTGTACGACCTTGGCATTTCCCAAGATAAAATCCATTTTGAATTCTTCGGGCCTGCTGAAGAGCTTGAACTGGTCAAGCCATAAAGAAAAACCGCACCATCCCTTTTGTTATGGGGAACGGTGCGGTATTTTTATCGTCTCACTTTTTCCGGCAAGCGGAAAGAAGCGAAGATGAGTGCTGCTACGAGGAAGAGACCGACGTAACCGATGAAATTATAGAAATTGGCTACCAGATTTTTAAATCCGACAAAGCTCAAGACAAATCCAATCACCAATGTGATTAAGATGAACCACTTGAAATTCGGCGTACCAATCTTAACGAAGCGTGCGCCGAAAGCGTAAAACATACTAACGGCTGTATTGAAGATCATGCCATACAGAACGAACGCCATGAAAATACCAAATACCGGAGAGATTTCATTAATGATGACGAGCATTGGCAAATCTGCATCTGCTACAGTTTCCACCTTCGCGAAAATTGCCAAGTGGCTCAATAAGATCAGAACTCCAAGCCCTAAGCCTCCGACAAACCCGCCCCAAGCTGCGACTTTCTCATCCTTCTCTGCACTACCCATAACGATGGACATGGATGCGCCCACTGCGATATTAAAGGACACATAATTGATTCCGGAAATAAACCAATTTGGCAATGTCGTAGGAACGTCATTTGCAATTGGATTTAACACCGCAAAAGACGTATCCATTGTCGCAAGCGCATAAACCGATACGACAATTACCGCCAGAATAAGAAATGGCGTAATACTTCCAATAACCGCTACGACCTTGTCCACGTTCAATAATATCGTCAGGAAGACCAGAACGACCATCAACAGACTGCCGACAAATACCGGCAAGCCGAACTGCTGATTTAAATTCGCTCCTGCCCCCGCCAACATGACGGCTCCAACGCCAAACAACGTGAAAATAATGACATAGTCCACAATAAACCCAATATACTTGCCGCTAATTTTATAAATAACATCTTTGTATGACTCCGTCTGCATCCGGCTTCCAAGCCGCGTCAACACCATTCCTAAATAAGCGAACAGGGCCGTCGATAAGATAGCAGCGGCAATTCCCATGAAACCGAAACTAGTAAAATATTGAAGTATTTCCTGACCAGAAGCAAACCCCGCACCGACAATAATCCCGATGAAAGCGCTTCCCATTTTTAAAACCCTTTTCATGGTGTACCCCCTGTGGTTGAACTTTATGTGTGTTATTTGTGCAAAATAATCCGAATATTAAATGCACTTCTTTTTGTCCCGCTTCAATCTACCATGCATTTGATTTGATTTCAACTATTCTTTTAAAAAGTTAGTACATTGTGATTACAAGAACCTGAAATGGTAATAACATACTAAAAAATAGAATAGAATTGACCAATCTGGTCTATCACTGTTATACTTTAATCGACCATACTGGTCGAAGGAGGAGTCACATGACTGTTTTTGAATCAATTGATAATGAAAAAAGATACAGAGTGTTAAATGCTGCTCTTCAAGAATTTGCAAATCACAGCTATGAACAGGCATCCACCAATCGTATTGTAAAGCAAGCTGGAATTGGAAAAGGCATGTTGTTTCACTATTTTAATTCCAAAGAAGATCTGTTTCACTACCTCATCAATCATGCAATTCAATTTATTAACGAGCACTACGTAGTGCAATTGCAATTGGATGAACCGGATTTCATAGAAAGAATGAAACAGGCCGCCGAGCTAAAATTGAAAATATACCGTGCACACCCCGAACTTTTCAATTTCGTAGCAATGGTCTATGTGAATGAACCCGAAAGATTAACTGAACTTGAAATGAGAAAGTTACATGACATGCAAAAAAATGGATTTACTCAGTTATATAACGGGATTGACACGTCATTATTCCGTGATGATATTCCAACAGAACAAGCTCTTAAACTGATCCAATGGTCCATCGATGGTTATCAACAGGAAATGATCGGAATCTTGAAAGGCAAGAAATTAGACCAAGAGGATTTTGATCCTTACTGGAAGGAATTTTCCGATTATATGCAAGCTTTAAAGACGGCTTTTTATAAATAAGGGGGAACTTGAATGAATGCCATTGATATTAAAGAGCTGACAAAGAAGTTTGGAAAATACCATGCCCTCGATGGATTGAATCTCTCTGTAAAGTCGGGAGAAGTATTCGGATTTATCGGTCCAAATGGGGCTGGGAAGTCAACAACGATCCGACTGCTCTTAGGCATGCTGCGGCCGACTTCTGGAGAAGCATCCATTTTCGGAAAAGACGTATGGAAGGATGCAGTAGAGATTCACCGTCGAATCGCATATGTCCCAGGAGATGTTAATTTATGGCCGCAATTGACGGGCGGAGAAGTAATTGATCTGCTCGCCAATTTACATGGCACTTTGAACAAAAAACGACGCGATGAGCTATTAGCACTATTTCAACTAGATCCGACCAAAAAATGCCGCACTTATTCCAAAGGGAATCGTCAAAAAGTCGCGCTAGTAGCTGCCTTTTCTTCGGAAGCAGATTTATTCTTGTTGGATGAACCTACTTCTGGTCTTGATCCACTGATGGAGCAGGTATTTCAAGATTGCGTTGAAGAAGTGAAGTCTGAAGGAAAAAGCGTTCTTTTATCAAGCCATATTTTATCCGAAGTGGAAAGATTGTGTGACCGAGTCGGTATCATTAGGAATGGAAGATTGATCGAATGCGGTACTCTTAGTCAGCTTCGTCATTTAACCAGGACGCGTTTAGTTGTCGAGACAAGAGAAACCGCCGACTCACTTATGATATGGAAAGGCGTGCATGATGCGAAACAGACGGAGAATGGTTGGGTTTTTCAAGCTGATTCGGATGAATTGGAGACGATCATGCGTCAGCTGAGCGACTATGGAATTCTTAAGTTAGAGAGTGCGCCACCCACGCTTGAAGATTTGTTCATGAGACATTACGAACAGCAGGATGATTCGTTAAAAGGCAGGAGTCGCTAATGGAAACCAATTTTGCAGGAAGCATCCACTTGTTCCGATTCATCCTTCGTAAATCTTGGTTGTACATTACAATCTGGTTACTCGGCATCAGCTGTATGACGTTGCTTGTACCTCTCTCATTTAGCGAATTGTACCCCACTCAGCAAGCTCGCGATGTAATGGCCGAAACGATGCGCAATCCAGCAATGACAGCAATGGTAGGTCCTGGGCATCTTGAGAACTATACAATCGGCGCCATGGTTTCCCATCAAATGCTCTTGTTAACAAGTGTCGCAGTTGCCATTATGAATATCCTGTTAATCGTAAAGCACACGAGAGCGGAGGAGGAAGACGGCCGAACTGAATTGCTGAGTTCTTTACCTATTTCACGCAAATCACAATTAGTTGCTGCATTGTTTGTCCTTCTGCCGCTGAATATGTTGCTTGCCGTAATTATTGGATTTGGACTGTTTGGACTTGGCATTGAGGATATGAATTTGGCAGGATCATTATGGTACGGGGCTGTACTTGGCGCAAGCGGTATATTTTTCGGAGGGATTGCCGCTGTTTGTTCACAACTTCTAGAAAGCTCCAGAAGTGCGATAGGTCTTTCATTCACATTCATGCTTATTACCTTTCTGCTGCGCGCCTCAGGTCAGGAATGGCTGACTTGGACTACTCCTTTCGGCTTAGTTACACTTGTTCAACCATTTAGCGTGAATAATGGCTGGCCAGTGCTTCTGTTGGTGACGGGATTCCTTCTACTCACCGCTTTCGCGATGGCCCTCCACCACAATCGCGATATAGGCGCAGGTTTTCTCCCTTCAAAAGCAGGAAGAGCGCATGCCTCAATCTTTCTAAGACAGCCACTTGGACTCTCATGGCGTTTACAGCGAACCGCCTTTTGGTCATGGGGGGTAGGAATGCTCGTATTAGGATTAGCATATGGCTCCATTCTAGGTGATTTGGAAGATTTCTTTGCAACAAATGAAATGCTAACGAGTATGCTAATTAGCGATTCAGGCAGCACTCTGGCAGCTCAATTTCTTCCTATGCTTATGGTTGTCCTAGCGTTAATCAGCTCCATTCCGGCTCTTTTAGCACTTAACAAGCTCCAATCAGAAGAAAACAAATCCCGTTTGGACCTTGTATTAAGCAGAGCGGTCTCCAAGAGAATGCTGATGGCTTCTTATCTTATTGTAGCTCTTTTCAACGGGATAATAATGCTCGGTCTTTCCTCAATCGGCCTATGGATAGCAAGTCACACTGTGATGGAAGATCCGTTTTCTCTAGGTACTTTGCTCGGTGTAAGTTTTGCACATCTTCCAGCGCTGATGATTCTCATCGCAATAAGCGCGTTTCTTATTGGTTTATACGAAAAAAAGAACTATCTCGTCTGGCTCTATGTTCTGTACTCTTTTATTGCAATTTATTTCGGTGGCTTATTCCAGTTGCCCGACTGGATGGAGAAATTGTCCCCTTTCGGTTTTGTATCTAAATTGCCGATTGAGGAAATGAATTGGATGAATATAGTTGGAATGATTGTTGTGACGATTGTGTTACTTGCCGTTAGTATTGACCGATACACGAAAAGGGATTTACGTGGTTAGGAAAAAGATACCTCTCAGAATCATACGCTATGCAAAGGCAGGAATAGCAGTCCCTTGCCAAGTGGTAATCAACACACCTTTACGTGTTGATTTCATGAGCCGATCATACTCAGCTGCTATCTCATATACCTCTATAGCATCCTAGAAGGCAAAACAAAAAAACCGTTTGCACGGGTTTTTGCAGAGCGTAGACAAAAGCATATTAATTTGTTGTCTCGTATAAAAATAATAAACAACTGTTACTCACATA
>NZ_JBPVIR010000012.1:0-67883 GCF_057373025.1 Sporosarcina sp. AD_1 | reverse complement strand
AGACTTTATTGTTGACGTTTTGCTGTTCAGTTTTCAAGGTTCACTTCGTTGCTAGCTCGTAGCAGCAACTCTTATATCTTACCACTCTGTCGACTTCCTGTCAACAACTTTTTTCGATTTCTTTTTCAACCGTTTTTCGTTGTTTTTGTTTATCGGAAGTGCAACGTTATTTAATATAACAGCTCTCTAACTTGTTTGCAATACCTATTTCAAAAAAACATTTGTTTTTACATAAGAAGTTATGAAAACCCGCATAACAACGCACTTCACGTGTTATGCGGGCAAGTAATTAATCCTTTGAACGCATTTGCGGGAATAGCAATACATCGCGGATCGACTGGGAGTTGGTCAATAACATGACCAGACGGTCGATACCAATGCCAAGTCCGCCTGTAGGCGGCAAGCCATATTCAAGCGCTTCAATGAAGTCTTCGTCCATTTCATGCGCTTCATCATTGCCTTGTTCCTTTTCGACAAGCTGTGCTTCAAAACGGGCACGCTGATCAATCGGGTCATTTAATTCAGTGAAGGCATTCGCATGCTCTCTCCGTACGATGAACAATTCAAAACGATCCGTGAAGCGCTCGTCTTTCGGATTCTTCTTCGCCAGTGGAGAGATTTCGACTGGATGTCCGTAAATGAATGTAGGCTGAACCAGCTGCTCTTCTACTTTTTGTTCAAAGAACTCATTTAAGACATGTCCCACTTCCATCATCGCTGTTACATCGACGCCATGTTCTTTGGCAAGTGCATGTGCCTCTTCCTTCGACATCTCTTTCCAGAAGTCCACACCTGTATATTCCTTAACCGCATCCGCCATATGGAGTCGCTTCCAACCCGGAGCCAGGTCGATCATGTCCTCGCCATATTGAACCTTTGTTGTACCGAGCACATCTTGAGCCATATGGGCGATCATGTTCTCCGTCAATTCCATAATATCTTCATAGTCGGCATACGCTTCATACAGTTCCATCATTGTAAATTCAGGATTATGGCGCGTCGAGATTCCTTCATTACGGAATACACGTCCGATTTCATATACCTTTTCAAGGCCGCCGACAATTAGGCGTTTTAAATGCAGTTCGATCGCAATACGCATATAAAGTTCCATATCAAGCGTGTTATGGTGCGTTATGAACGGACGCGCACTTGCGCCTCCCGCGATGGAATGCAGCATAGGCGTCTCCACTTCAAGGAAGCCTTGGTTATCCAAGTAACGGCGCATCGATTGAATGATACGGCTTCTTGTAATGAATGTCTCTTTGCTTTCCTCGGAAGAAATCAAATCCAAATAGCGTTGGCGATACCGTTGTTCAATATCCTTTAAACCGTGGAATTTATCAGGCAAAGGACGCAGCGCTTTCGTTAAGACCGTGAATTCATTCGCCTTAATAGAAAGTTCTCCAACCTTTGTTTTGAATACAAGGCCCTTAATACCGACGATGTCTCCAAGGTCTGCATCATCGAACAATTCATATGCCTCTTCGCCTACCGCATCTTGACGCACATAAATTTGAATTTGGCCGCCAAGATCTTGCACGTGCGCAAAGCCGGCTTTCCCTTTTCCGCGCTTCGTCATGATCCGTCCAGCAATTTTCACTTCAATTACCTGCTCATCCAGCTCCTCTTTCGAAACGCCTTCATAAGCTTCTTGTATTTCATTGGAAAGATGCGTCCGTTCAAATCGCATGCCGAACGGATCAATGCCCTTCCCTCTCAACTCATCCATCTTTTGGCGTCTCACCAATAGTTGATCGTTCAATTCATCCAAATGGGACATTTCCTTCGTTCACTCCTTTTAACCATTGTTCGTACATTACACTTATGGCATAACCTTATTGTACACAAAGTGCCTATGTAAAAAAAGCCGCCACGTTAGATGACGGCTTTTCTTCATCCTTCATACAAATATACACCGTATATAGAAGAAACTCTTTATTCCGGCTTGCTCCAAAAATCCACAAGCCTCTTAGCTTCCATCCAACGCACCACTCCGCTGTCCAATACAGCAGGCTCTGCCGCAAATGGCAATTCGGTCACCGGATGTTCGATGAGCGGGTCCATTTCCAGCAGCGGAATGAGAACAAAAGCTCTTTCACGCATACGAGGATGCGGCACGAGCAGGTTCTCTGATTCAATATTGTCGTTATTATAGAGCAGAATGTCAAGGTCTACCGTCCGCGGACCCCATCTAACCGTTCGGACGCGCCCTTGTTCATTCTCAATTTGTTGACATACTGAAAGTAAATCTTGCGCGCTTAGGCTCGTCTCCACCTTCACGACGAGATTCAAAAAGTCACTTTGGTCGGTATATCCAACCGGAATCGTTTCATACACCGATGAAAGGTTAGCGACAGTAATCCCTTTATGGCCATGCAACGATCGGACAGCATCCATCAGTTGATGCAGCCGGTCCCCGATATTGGAGCCAATTGAAATATATGCGGTGTTCATTCGAAACGCCCCCTGGTGATATCCACGGAAACCGCCGAGTAGTGTCCCGGAATCGGTGGATCCGGCTTCACGAGAACAACCCGGACGCCTGTTACCTTATCCGAAAATGCTCGTAATACTTGTGCTGCAATTTCTTCTGCGACCGCTTCGATCAGCTGATACGGACGCCCTTCCACGACTGACTTGGTTAGTTCATATACTTCTGCGTAATTCACCGTTTTATTCAAATCGTCCGTCCGGCCCGCTTCTTGCAACTCAACCGCCAGTGACACAGTAGCCCGAAAGCGCTGACCCAACCGGTTTTCTTCAGGAAGCGCACCGTGGTATCCGTAAAACTCCATTTCGTGCAAATGAATATAATCCATGAGAAGTCCCCCTTACTTAACCTCCATTTTATTCGCCAGAACATCCATCATTTTCGCCATGCGCGATACTTCTTTCACGTCATGCACCCGCATGATATGACAGCCATTATCAATGCCGAAGCAGACGGTGGCGCCTGTTCCTTCCATGCGCTCTTCGACTGGCAGTCCGAGTATCGCACCGATCATTGATTTGCGTGACGTACCGAGCAGGACTGGATAACCCAGGTCTGAAATTCTGCGCAGCCCCTGCATCGTCCACACATTTTGCTGGGTGTCTTTCGCAAATCCAATCCCCGGATCTAACCAGATGTTGCCCTGCGGAACGCCCGCCTCGATCGCAATCTTCACGCTCTCTTCCAAGTCGCGGAGGACTTCATCCATGAAAGGGCCTTGATACACTGCCTCTTCTCGGTTGTGCATCAAAATGATCGGAGCGCCGAACTCCGCCGCCACACTTGCTATCGCCGGCTCACGCTTGGCTCCCCAAATATCATTGATAATATGAGCTCCCGCTTTCAATGCCTCTTCGGCCACTTTGGCTTTGTAGGTGTCAATGGAGATGACACAATCCAATTCCTTTACCAACACCTCAATTACCGGAATCGTCCGGTCCAATTCTTCCTCCAAGGAAACCGGCTTGTGGCCCGGACGGGTTGATTCTCCGCCTATATCAATGATTTTCGCGCCATCCCGCAGCATATCTTCCGCATGTCGCAACGCCGCGTCAATCTGGCCGTATTTACCGCCATCTGAAAATGAATCGGGCGTTACATTCAAGATGCCCATTACAACCGTCTCTTTTTTAAAATCAATTTCAGTACGGCCAAACCGGTACACGTCATTCGCATATGTCAATTCCACAGTTGTCACTCCTCAATCGCTTCAATTGCTTCCTTGTAGATTTGGTGCAATCGATTGTAATAAAACCCTTCATTCCCCGCAAATATAGATGATCCTATATTCCGGATCGGGACAATCTCCTGGATGGCATTTGTAATAAATACTTCATCCGCCGCTTCCAGCTCCCTCTGCCTGAAATAGCCTTCCGTCACTTCAAGCCCTGCATGGTGTGCATGCCGGATGATGAAAGCCCGGGTCGTTCCCGGCAAAATCCCCGTACCGACTGCTGGCGTATAGAGCCGTCCATTGTTCACCCAGAAGACATTCGACGTCACGCCCTCCGCCACAAAGCCGTCCGGCGTCAAAAAGAGGCCTTCCTGATCTCGCAAGCTTTGGATTTCTAAACGACCGTGGACATTGTTCAAGTAGGCGTGTGATTTATGCCGCACCCCTGATTCCGGTTTGTTTCGGGGCGTAGAAAGCCACTGCGCCTTCTTTTCGGTCCCTCTTTCCGTCTTCATCAGTTCCTTCCGAAATAACAGGACATTCGGCGTGTCGTATGCCGAGGGGGCCAATCCAATTTCATGCACGCCCGCAGAAACGTTTAAACGGAAATAACCGTCCTCTCCATTCGCACTCTCCGTCAAAATTCGGATGGCATCCTTGATGTCAGCATCCGTATAGGGGAATGAAATGTTGTAATCATTCAAAGCCGATCGCAGTCGCGTCATATGCTCTTTGAATAAAAACACCTTGCCGCCGTATGTCCGAAACGTCTCGAAAAAACCGACGCCGTATAAGAAACCGTGATCGAGCGGAGAAATGCGAAGCTCCTCTGCTCGATAAACAGCACCATTCATCCAGCAGATCATAGCGGCATGCCTTTTTTCACTCGGCCAGCTTCCGCCATTTCTTTCGCCTGCCATAGCGCGTTTGCTTTATTTAACGATTCGATATACTCCGCTCTCGGAACAGAATCCGAAACGAGCCCTGCACCGGCTTGGATGAACGCTTCTCCGTCTTTTATGTACGCCGTACGGATGACGATGTTCAAGTCGAGGTCGCCATTGAAGCCAATCCAGCCAATGGAGCCGGTATATAACCCTCTTCTCGTCGGTTCCAGTTCCTCGATCAGTTCCATCGTCCGAACTTTAGGTGCTCCCGTAATGGACCCGCCCGGAAAGACGCCCCGAATGACGTCTGCATTTGTTTGATCCTCTCGCACCACTCCGCGCAAGTTGGACACTAAGTGCATGACATGCGAATACTTTTCGATGACCATGAACTCGTCCGTCTCCACAGTTCCTTCTGCGCAGATCCGGCTGAAGTCATCGAGCTCGACGTCAACGAGCATTTTATGCTCTCTCGTCTCTTTCGTATTCGACAGCAATTCTGCTTCGAGTTCTCGATCTTCTGCCTCATCTTTCCCTCTAGGCCGAGTTCCTCCAATCGGTCTCGTGCTCACCACATCTCCGCGCTTTTTCAAAAGCAGTTCAGGCGAACCTGACACAACGGCAAAATCAGGTGAACCAATTGAAGCCATATAAGGAGATGGGTTAATTGCGCGCAGCGCCTCGTACATATCCAATGGATCCGCTTGTAACATTGCAGATTGGCGGACTGAAAGATTCACCTGGTCAACGTCTCCCAATTCGATATAACGCTGCACTTCAACCACCATTCGCTCAAATTGCGCGGCATCTACAGAAAAACGGATCTCTTCAGGCACCGCTGTCGGAACGGCTTTCACCTGCAAATCGAATTTTCTCGTCTCCAGCCCTTTTGCCGCAGCGTCCAGCCATTTCTCCTTCATCTGCTTCGGGCATGCACCACGATCTGGCAGTGCCATAAAATAAACCTGTTCGGTCTCCGTATCGAGTACCGCCCACTGATCAAACAAATAGAAATAGACATCCGGTGTATCTAAATCGTTTATCGCAACAGACGGCAAGGTCTCGTATCTGCGAACATAATCATAGCTGACGAATCCAATCGCTCCGCCTTGAAATTCAGGCAGTTCAGGCACAGAGCCAACTTCAAAAGAGCCGAGAAATGACTCCATCGCTTCCAGCGGATCATGTCCTGCCTTACTTTCCGTTGCACCATTCCGCCAAGTCACTTCCAATGAGTCGCCTTCGGATGCCTGCAACGTAGCGAGCGGGTTAATCCCAGCAATACATAGTTTGCCGGTACGGCCGCTTTCCAGTAGAACATGCCGTTCCGTTTCGCCCGCAAGCGTTTTGTATGCATAAAAAAATGCCTCTCTCGTCATTTTCGCAGTTTCATAATCCAGTTGCCGAATATCCATTCTTACATTCTCCTTCTATTGCTTTGGTACCCTCATCTTAACGCGAAAAAGAGCAATTACGCCACTATAAAAAAGAGCCGGAAATAATATGTATAAAAAAAGGGAGGGCCGCTTGCACCCTCCGCTGGTATTCCATCTTATTCGCTTTCCTCAAAGTTATATAGAGGGGTACTCAAGTAGCGTTCCCCGTTAGACGGCAGGATGGCTACTACTTTTTTGCCTTTCCCCAGCTCCTTGGCTACTTGCAAAGCAGCGAAAATGGCCGCGCCTGAAGAAACGCCTCCTAAAACGCCTTCTTCACGTGCTGCACGGCGAGCCGTGTCATACGCATCATCATTGGAAACTTGGATAATTTGATCATAAATTTCCGTATCCAACACCTTCGGAACGAATCCAGCGCCAATTCCTTGGATTTTATGTGGTCCCGGCTTACCACCTGATAATACCGGGGAGTCTTCCGGTTCAACGGCTACGATTTTCACTTCCGGGAAGCGTTCTTTTAATACGCTGCCTACACCTGTGATTGTACCGCCAGTACCGATACCTGAAATGAATGCATCCACACGATCCATCGCATTCGCAATTTCCGGACCTGTTGTCAGACGGTGCACTTCGGGGTTCGCTTCGTTATTGAACTGCTGCGGCATGAACCAGCCGTTTTCCTTTGCCAACTCTTCCGCTTTTGCAATGGCACCTTTCATCCCTTCAGCTCCCGGCGTCAACACCAAATCAGCGCCGTACGCCCGCAGTAGGTTTCTCCGTTCCAAGCTCATCGTGTCCGGCATGACAAGGACAGAACGATATCCTTTTGCCGCTGCAATCATCGCTAAACCGATCCCCGTATTGCCGCTGGTCGGTTCGATAATCGTGCTGTCTTCCTTCAATTCACCGGATTTTTCCGCTGCTTCAATCATCGCCAGTGCAATCCGGTCTTTAACACTGGAGCCCGGATTGAAATACTCTAGTTTCAAATAAATCTCTGCATCTTCAGGACCCGTCATTTTGTTTACACGAACAAGCGGCGTTTGCCCGACCAAGTCCGCAACTGAATTCCCCACTCTTGTCATATTGTATCCTCTCCTAATCCCTACTACTTTCATATGTTTTATAGTATTAATAATACGCTCCATTCGTTCCAATTGTCAACTCGGAGGAAATGCCCCCAAAATATGATTCCCTTCTGTCACTCCTTGTCCCTTTCCCCTGACCGTGATAAACCGAAACATAAAAAAGCGACGCACGAGCCCGCCGCTCTCCGTCGCTTTCGTTCTTATTCGCACGAAATTTTTATCACTTTCCGTAAAACCATTCCGCGTCAAATTCCTTCCAGAACGCTTCCGGTGTCACAGATTGAGATAATTGTTCAAGCGCAAGTTCCCTCCGAATATGATCTTCCACTTCATCATAAGAGAAAGAACGGCCTTCGATGACTTCCTTCACTTGAATGACTGCATATGTACCAGATTGCAAACGGATGACATCACTTGTGCCGCCTTCTTTTACTGTAGGAACGGCTTTGACAATTGCTCCATCCACTGTTTCTGAAGAGGCGTTCAAGTAGCCTAAATCCCCGCCCAGACTGGCAGACGCCAAATCTGTGGAACGTTCTTTGGCAAGGGCATTGAAATCAGAGCCCTTTCCCAATTCCTCGACCGTCTTCTTTGCTTCTTCCTCTGTCGGCAAGAAGATGGCGGCCGTACGATAAGCCGTTTGGATATTATACAAGGATTCGTTTTCCTTATAGTAGGCCTTGACCGTTTTATCCGTGATCACGACATCGTTCGTCAATACTTTTTCCAAGATGAGATTGGAGCGGATTTTCTGCTTCGTCTCCTCAGCATCCAGGCCCGAATGGGTTTGCCCATCCACTGCTGAAATAAGCGCCAACTCGAGATTGATTTCATCGTCGGTCACTTTAATTCCGTATTTCTTTGCCGCTTCTTCCATGACCCGTTCATTCACCAGCTCCAGCAACACGTCACGGCCCACTTTCTTTTCCATCGCCCGTAGCCAGTCCGCCCGCGTGATCGGCTTGCCGGCGACCGAAGCGACTTCTTCCGTCGCTTCGATCGGCTGTTTATCGGGAATCAGCCACCCGATGAACCAAAGCAAGTTCGTGAACAGCAAAATGCCGATCAAGATGAGCAAAGGCTTTGTCTTCAGCCGACGCTTAGCTGGATGGACCGTATCCTGCGCTTCACGCCTGTGACCGTATTTCATCAATAAAACCTTCCAGATCTTCTTTCGTATATACATACTTTTCTAAACAGAAGTGGCATTCCGCCTCCGCTTGGCCATCTTCCTCGATCATGTCGCGAATCTCTTTTTCACCAAGACCGATGATCGCATTGCCAAAACGCTCTCTGGAACAATTGCAGCTGAAAGTTACCGGCATCCGGTCAATCACTTGGACATTATCACGGCCGAGAACTTCCTCCAATATTTCTTCTGGCGTCAATCCACGATCGATCAATTTCGAGATCGGCTCAACAGTCGAAATACGCTTCTCAAGCTCTGTGATTGTTTCATCTGTTGCACCCGGCATGACTTGGATAACGAATCCACCTGCCGCTTTCACGGTATTATCCGGATTCACAAGGACACCTAACCCCACTGCGGATGGCACTTGTTCAGATACGACAAAATACTGCGTAAAATCTTCTGCAATTTCACCGGAAACGAGTGGCACCTGCCCTGTGAAATAATCGCGAAGCCCCAAATCCTTCACGACAGTGAGCATCCCTTCTGTTCCAACAGCCCGGCGGACATCGAGCTTGCCCTTTTCATTTAAATCGAAATGGGTCTGCGGATGCGTCGCATACCCGCGAACTTCGCCTTTTGCATTCGCATCAGCAACGATCGGGCCAAGAGGGCCATTCCCCTCAATTTTAACCGTCAGTTTCTCTTCGCCTTTCAGCATGGCACCCATCATGACGGTAGCCGTCATCGAGCGGCCAAGTGCAGCTGTCGCAGTCGGCCAAGTATAATGGCGGCGCTGCGCCTCGCTTACCGTTTCAGTCGAACGAACCGCATAGGCCCGGATTGTATTATCGAACGCCAGCGCTCTGATCAAATAATCACTCATCATTTCCACTCCTCTTACACATTTCGCTCATAAATCAAATGAAGTCCCTTTAACGTCAAAAAGCTGTCGACAACATCGATGACATCCGTCTCGCTTGCAATTAAATCTGCCAGCCCGCCTGTTGCAATGACTTTCGGTTCCACTTTACTTTGCGCCTTTATCCGGCCGACGATACCTTCGACTTGTCCTACATAGCCGTAGACAATCCCCGCCTGCATCGCAGCAACTGTATTCTTTCCAATTACCTGTTCCGGACGTACCAGTTCGACGCGAGGCAGTTTGGATGCCCGGTCAAACAGAGCTTCCATCGAAATGCCCACACCAGGAGCAATAGCGCCTCCCATGTACTCGCCTTTCTCATTGACATAGCAATACGTCGTCGCCGTTCCAAAATCAACGATGATGAGCGGATCTCCATACTCATGGATCGCTGCAACGGCGTTGACAATCCGGTCCGCCCCAACTTCACGCGGATTTTCGTATTTAATATTCAATCCCGTTTTGACGCCAGGACCGACGATCAATGGACGGATATCAAAGTATTTCCGGCACATTTGTTCAAGCGGGAACATGACCGGCGGAACGACGGAAGAGATGATGATTCCATTGATGTCGCTAAACTCCAATCCGACATGGGAGAATAGGCCTTTTACCGACATCGCATACTCATCTTCCGTTTTATGGCGATAGGTCTCCATGCGCCAATGATATTTCAATTCGCCTTGCTCATAAACGCCTAGCACGATATTTGTATTACCTGTATCCAACACTAAGATCATAATCGTTTCCTCACTAACATCGGGTTTTCCAGAACATCATACCATAATCGGTTGAATGAAAAACAGTCGACTGCTTTTTTAAAAGTCAGTCGACTGTTTCCTATCAGTCCCTGCGTTCTTCTTCGATTGATGGAAGAGGACGTTCTGGGCCAGTTTCTTTCGGCAAATCCGCAACAGATGGATCGTTTGGTGCACCTGTAACATCCGGATTCACTTCATCCTTTGATTCGGTATCATCTTTCGACGCATCGGCTTGTTCTTCTTTGCCATTTCGCTCATACGAACGCTCCGGCAATGTACCGTGATCTTTCAAATGATTGATCTGCTCGGCATCGAGTGTCTCCACGTCGAGAAGAGTCGTAGCGATCAAGTCGAGAAGTGAACGATTCTCTGTAAGGATCTGTTTTGTCCGATTGTATTGTTCTTTAATAATTCTTTGCATTTCCTGATCAATCTCATATGCGATCGAGTCGGAATAGTTCTGCTCGGAATTGAAATCCCTGCCAAGGAACACGTTACCGCCTTGCGCCTGGCCGAATTGCATCGGTCCGAGCTTGTCACTCATACCGTATTCCGTCACCATAGAACGGGCAATTCCTGTGGCACGTTGGAAGTCATTGTGCGCACCTGTCGATACTTCGCCAAGCACGATTTCTTCCGCGACGCGGCCACCTAATAGACCCGCGATTTTGTCTAGAAGCTCTGGCTTCGTCATGAAATAACGATCTTCCTTCGGTAGCATGACTGCATATCCGCCTGCCTGGCCGCGTGGAACGATGGTTACTTTATGGACGATTTCAGCGTCATCCAACATGAGTCCGACAACAACGTGTCCTGCTTCGTGGAAGGCGACGATATTCTTTTCCTTTTCGGAAATGACGCGGCTTGTTTTAGCTGGACCTGCAATAACGCGGTCTGTCGCTTCATCAATATCCGCCATATCGATTTTCGCTTTTCCTCTGCGGGCAGCAACAAGCGCAGCCTCATTCAACAAGTTTTCAAGATCAGCACCGGAAAAACCTGGTGTCCGCTGCGCAAGAGCTTTCATGTTAACTGATTCATCAAGCGGCTTGTTGCGAGCATGTACTTTTAGCACTGCTTCACGGCCTTTTACATCCGGACGGCCAACCGTAATCTGACGGTCAAAGCGTCCCGGACGAAGCAGAGCCGGGTCCAAAATATCCGGACGGTTCGTCGCAGCGACAATGATAATTCCTTCGTTACCGTCGAAACCATCCATTTCAACGAGCAACTGGTTCAACGTCTGCTCACGCTCATCATGGCCACCGCCAAGACCGGCGCCACGCTGACGGCCAACTGCGTCAATTTCATCAATAAAGATAATACAAGGCGCATTTTTCTTTGCATTCTCGAATAGGTCACGAACACGGGATGCACCGACACCGACAAACATCTCAACAAAGTCAGAACCGGAAATCGAGAAGAACGGCACGCCCGCTTCACCTGCTACCGCACGGGCAAGCAATGTCTTACCTGTTCCCGGAGGACCTACTAACAAGATCCCTTTCGGAATGCGAGCTCCAAGCTCGGCAAACTTCCTAGAGTCTTTCAGGAAGTCAACAACCTCTTCCAATTCCTGCTTTTCCTCATCTGCACCCGCAACATCCGAAAAACGCACTTTCTTGCGCTCATCCGTATGAAGCTTTGCCTTGCTTTTACCAAAGTTCATGACACGGCCACCGCCGCCGCCTTGCGCTTGGTTCAACAAGAAGAAGAACAGGATGATAATGATGATGAACGGAACAAGTCCTGTAAAGAAGGATACCCACGCGCTTGTTTCAGGAGCTTGCTTGATAATCAGCTCTGGATTTTTCGCCTTACCCTTATCCATATACTGGTTCATCACTGTTGTATCACTGGTCAGGATGTTGGTCGTAAATTTCTTGCCTTCTTCATACCCTTTCATCGTCCCGACGACGTTCACGACGAGATTGACCGGTTGAAGTGTGATGGACTCAACATTGCCTTTTTCCAACTCACTATAGAATTTGTCAGTAGTGATCTCTTCCATCTTTGGATTCGGATTATTTAGTGAACTGAAAATCCCCATGATGGCAAGGAAAATCAGTCCGTATAATAGAAAGTATCGAAGTATTCGATTCATCCCAAGCCTCCTCATTTCTTCAACAGAAAACTATTGTAAATCTTAACACAGATAGGAACCAATCTACAATGAAAACGACTTATGGAAAAAGCTTTCCGTCGCCCTTGAGGAGGACTTGTCGGAAAGCTTTCAAAAAGAGTAGATTTCCTTTTTCAGAACACCGATATAGGGCAAGTTGCGATATTTTTCCGCGTAGTCCAGTCCGTATCCAACAACGAACGCATCCGGAACGAGGAAACCAACATGGTCAGCACTCAAGTCCACCTTCCGGCCGGTCGGTTTATCAAGCAGCGTGACAATTTTAATGGATTTCGCTTTGCGGTATTTGAACAGATCGACAAGGTAATTTAATGTTTTCCCGCTGTCGATGATGTCTTCAATAATTAAGACGTCTCTTCCCTCGACACTCGTATTCAAGTCCTTGACGATTTTTACTTCTCCCGAAGAAACTGTCGCGTTTCCATAGCTGGACACATCCATGAAATCCAATTCTATGTATGCATCGATCCTTTTAATCAAATCGCTCATAAACGGAAGAGCGCCTTTGAGGACTCCGATGGCTAGCGGGAATTTATCCTTATACTCCTCAGACAGGACAGCTCCAAGCTCCGCTATCTTTTCTTGAAGTTGTTCCTCAGTAATCAATACTTCTTCGATATCTTTCTCTAACATCGAAAGTCCTCCTCTTTCCAAATGATGTGATGGACAAACAAATACGTCTCCACTTATTGAAGTGAAGGGACTTATGTACCCGCCAATTCCTGATCGGGACCATAACATTTGCCAACTGATTTCACCATGAATACATACTCTTCCCCAATTGCCTGCCTGGAAAACAACTTTCCATAACGAATGCCGGGCACTGCGCAAACTTCGTCATTTGCAGTTACAATGATCGGAAGTCTCTCCCTTTTCTGCGAAGCGACCTTTTCATCAATGAACAGGCGGGATAACCGCTTCGGTTCGGCCATTCCCTTCAGCCAAATCCGGTCACCGTCTTTCCTGGCTCTCACAAAAAGCGGCAACTCCCCTGCAGGAAGCGTAAAGTACATGCGCTCCTCGCATTCAATGGAAGGCGGCAGGCTTTCTGCAGATACAGCATTCCAGTAAAAGTACTGCTCCCCCCACTTTGTCCAGGCGCCTTTCAGCAGTTCCTTTGGTGGATCGGGCTCCGGCTGTTGAACGCTTTTTTCGAACCGCAAAACTCCATATTCCCTTATGCAAAGATACCCGCCAGGAAGATGGAGTGCCACATTTCCAGCATCCGTCTGCATTTGGCGCAGGAGCTGCTCGATAAGTGCCGCACTGTACTCGACAGGTATTTTTTCCCCACGATAAAGATAATTTAATAGTAGAGGAATCATCCTTTTTTGTAAAGCAGGGTGCATACGAACAAACCGCTTTATTTCAATGGACGGAAGACACTCAGCTGCCAATGTAAGCATACCGGAAAGCGCCTCGCTCGCCATGCCGTTCAGTAATGCATCATCCTCCTGGAGACTCTCCGCCATTCGGACCGAGTTGACCGCTGCCATATGATTTGTTTTAAGAATCGGCGGCACCGCATGATGCCTGAGATAGTTGCGTGTATACTTATCACTGGCGTTGCTCGGATCTTCACGGTGCGTAACCCCCAGCTTTTCAATAAATGATCGGATCTCCAATTTATTCACCGCCATAAATGGACGGATGAGCATGCCTCCTTCAACCACTCTTGCATCACGCATCCCGACAGGAACACTTCCTTTGGACAGCTGCATAAGAACCGTTTCCAGTTGATCCTCCGCATGATGCGCTACTGCGAGCTTCGTATAGCCTCCTTCCTCCATCACTTTTGCAAAGTAGCCATATCTCTCCTTTCTGCAAACATCCTGTACATTGCCGCCTTCCTTTCCTATCAGTTCGGGTATTGGCACCTGGCCACCGTAAAACGGAATATCAGTCTGCTCGCAAAGATTTTTTACATACATCCCATCCTCTTTTGATTCTTCGCCGCGCAGCATATGATCCACATGGACTGCCGCGAGTTCAATGCCTAAGAGTTCTCGCTGCCTGGCGAGAAAAAGAAGCAGGCCGACCGAATCAACGCCGCCTGAACAAGCGACTAGGATCCGGTCCCCACGTTCAATCAAAGCTCTCCTTTCTATATAGTCCATCACTTTTCGCTCAAACTTGTCCATTTAGGACCCTCCATTACATCAAGATCTTGCTTCTATACTACCACCCTTTCCCGGGAAATAATTCGATCATGCGGACGGATTGTTTGCCACTTCGGCAAAATATGATCGATTTTCATGACTAGCACCGTCCTGTCATCCGCCACCATCCCAAACTTCCTCTCCATTTCTGACATGATTTTATCCGACACTACTTCCGCACTTAAATCCCCATGCGTATCCAGGATCCGGTAGAGTGTCTGCTCCTGCTTTTCAATAGACACATTCGGATGGAACATCCCATCCGTCAACATGACAATCAAATCACCCGACTTCAATTCTTCATTTTTTGCTTCGACCGAGAAGGATGGCAAGAAGCCGACGGGCACCGATTTGCTATCCAGGCGAATGAATTCCTGACCTCTCTTAATGTATGTGCTCATGGAACCGGCCTTCCATGACCACAGCTTGCCATCCTGCAAGTCGAGCAATGCCAAATCAAGTGTCGCATACATATCATCAAGCCCATTCAACGACATCATATAATGCAGCGTATGCATCGCTGTTTCGGGATCCATTTTCCGGTCCAGGCATTCCCGCATCAGGCGGATCACTTTTCGGCTCTCCCGGTAAGCGTTTACATCCTGGCCCATTCCGTCCGAGAGCAGGACTGCTGTCAAGCCATCATGAATCGGGAAAATTTCATAAGCATCTCCCGCAAAGAAAGTCCCTGTGCCCGCCGTCGCCACGACGCCATATTCCATCGAAAAACGGACAGCTGAGCTGAACGTTAATTGGAGATGCGGAAAAGGAAGCTGTTCCGCAACAGATTTGGCCACTTTGAACGGTTCTCCGTACATCTCTTCTAATATTGGCACAATCAACCTTTCAGCAACAGTCGTATCCGTTTCAAATGCCGATCGTTTCTCCGGAACTGAACAGACAATTTGATAGGCCCCTCTCACCTCCGATAAGATATCGATTTGATAAAATTCGATTCCTTGCCGCTCCATCCGTTTGGCCAATTCCTCCTCTGCCACTTTATGAACAGATAAATCCTCCTTTATTTCACTCATGATTTTTTCCAGATGACTGCTCATATCTCGAAGCTGCAGGGCGAGCATCTTCCTGCCGTGCTGCAATTGCCCCATCAGCAGCCTGTTCGTCGACTGCTCTTCCATTTCAGTAATTAACCCGTTGGACCGGATGCATTTCTGTTTAATCCGCTCCTCCACCCGGTGCCGGGCCGCTTTTTTCGTTGCAGAATACGTTGATTCCCATTCGTAAAGAAGCCTCGCCATCCCTTCATCCTTATTTTCCCAGCATTTAGAATACCGGAAGCACGACTGACAGATCGTCGGAATCGCTCGATCCGGCTCCTCTTGATCATCTGAAAAGCGGTCATTCACCAAAGTGGACATGAAGTTAGCAAATTGCTGAAAGTCCTTTAATTGCTCGTTCATCCGATCGGTCAACCATTTTTGCCGTTTTACCGACATATCTGGATTCTCCGAAACAAAAATATTGCGGATCGGTTCCATTTTCTTCGCAGGCACAAGGAAAAATAGGAACGAGGCGGCAGCTATCGTATAAAAATGGGAAGCGTCTAATGGCAATGTTAAGTCATAGAGAAGAAAGAAGACGGAAACGGCCAATCCTCCCGTCGCAATTCCGAGCTTGCCGAGCCTTCGAAAGGCACCCGCAAAAAAGCCGGTCATTCCATATACCGCCATCATGCCGGTAAATGAAAGCTCCGCAATGCCGGCGATGGCCGCAATCATCATCGCGATTGTCGTAGAAAACGGCAATCCACCCGCTAAAGCCGCAAGAAGGATAGTTAAATGCAAGAGGACTCCTGGAATAGACACCGGTCCGATCATCAGGCCGCCCATCCCGGTTGTCGCCATCGTTCCGACTATACAAATGGCGCCCAGCCTCTCAGGAGTCCATTGGCCAAACAAAATCCGTTCCGTATGAGGAAACGCGACAAGGAGGAAAAATGTCATGAAAAGGGCGATCACCGCCTCAAACCCGATCGTCAGCTGGACAATAACCGGAGGATTTCCGCCAAACATAATAAATTGCCATACGACTTGGACGACAATAATACAACCGGCCACTGTCAGCGGAATGGACTTACGTAGCAGCGGTTGCTTTACAACGACGCTGAAAAGCAACAGCTCCAGCAAATGAATGACGGCTTGTCCTACTCCTAATAACGCACTCCCTGCCATTCCTCCAATAAATGCCCACAGGAGATGCTTACGGAAACGGAGCTGCGCCAATGCCCAAATTGGCAAAAAGAAAGGGACTGCGGAGTCGAATAAAATTGCTTGGGATAAGAAAAAGGATCCTACTAAGAACAAAGCCGCCAGCGCAATATACAGTTTTCGCTTCATTACCGACTCGACCGCGTGGCGGATTTGTTGACTGACCGGTCTCTCCAAATTACCTATCATCTTCATTTCCATATTCCCCCTATGTCTGCTTTTCTCAAAGTATACATAGGACTTGGAACAGATTTTGTCTGTTCATGACAAGGGTGCCAAAAAATCTTTCGACGTGTTACGGACAATTTCTCTACTTTTTCTAGAAGAGTAGTTGACATGTATCACAAACGCATGTAATATGTTGATTGTTGTTCAAAAAGGTAGCGCAAGCAAACTTCATGAACATTCATGGCGGTGTAGCTCAGCTGGCTAGAGCGTACGGTTCATACCCGTGAGGTCGTGGGTTCGACTCCCTCCGCCGCTATACTGAAAAAGACGAAAGCGGCTCCCCTTCCCGGGAGCCGCTTTTTTTCATCCTGTCACTTGCAAAGAGTCAATCTGCTTCTTATGATGCTGGTCATGTTCGATGAAATCGGTAAAATACTGACGGATTGTAATGGTAAACTCTCCAATTTGAATTGGTTTGTCCCATTGATCTTCCATCACCTGCGCAAGCTCGCTAAGCAGACGGCCTCTCACGTCCACGGCATATGCCCTGATCTCCTCAAACGTTTTGTCCCTCGCCTGTCGCGCAGCTTCCGCATTGAACTCGTCGAACGGAATATCCGTAAGGACTTCCTGAACGGTGGAGCTATCTTTCATATAAGGCAATCTCTCTTCCAATGTGTAACGATCCCACTCCGCCATATGCATAAGAATCTCTTTAGGCGACCATTTCCCGTCCGCATACGGCATAGCCGCCTCCTGTTCAGGCAGGGTGTGAAGTGCTTCCACCCACTCGATATACTGCTGCAACCCCTTCATTACGTGTTCAGCCATTGTCATTCCCCCTTTTCCCATTTCATTCGCTTCCAGAGAGACGGAATCCTTTTATCTCAAATAAAAAAAGCAATCTCAGTGGACGATGCCACCAAAATTGCTTAATTCATATTACATATATGGACCTAAATTGAAACAGCCAGCAAGTTACCCTCTTCTTGCGCCACGGCCACCGCGTTTAGACTCTGTTGCTCTTTTCAAAGTGGAAAGACGTTCTTCGCTATCTTTCATGAACTTTGCCATTTTTTGTTCGAAATTTTCAGGTCGTTCTGTTTGAGGACGGCCTCCACCATGACGAGGACGTTGAGGGCGTTGAGGACGTTCTGCTTCAGGCTTTGCTTTCCTGATGGAGAGCCCGATTTTACCGTCTGTTCCGACGTTCATCACTTTAACTTCAACCATGTCTCCCACTTTTAAATGGTCGTTAATGTCCTTTACATAATTATCCGCGACTTCACTAATATGGACCAGACCAGTTGAACCGTTCGGCAGCTCAACAAATGCTCCGAAGTTTGTGATCCCTGTAACTTTCCCCTGTAACTTGCTGCCTACTTCAATTGACATAAAAAAATTGCTCCTCCTTAAAAAATTAAGCGGCTCTCGCCGGAAGCCTATTTACCACATCGGCGACACTTGCTTGCGCAAGATCCTTACTCTCATTATAGCCAACAAAAAAAGAGTGTCAATAAGACTACTCTTTTCCGGACTCTTTTTTTCCCTTTTTCTTGGTATGTTCAGGGACCGAGAAAATGATCTCATTCTTTTCGGATAAGAAATAATGTTTCCTTGCGAGCTTGGCGATATATTCATCATCATCCAGCTTGACGAGCTGTTGCTTCAAGGATTTTTGTTCTTCCTTTACTTCCTTCAGATCCGCCAGCACTTCCGCCTTCTCTTGCTCTTTTTTTGCCAACGCCTTTTTTTGCTGCACAAACGTGTTCGTCAGTGCACCAAAAATAAGCAGCGCCAAAATTGCATAGATAGTAAGCTTTCTCTTCAGCCGCTTCCTCTGCTTATTTCGCCAATCCTCTTTCTTACGCAACGAGCGGACATATTCAGTTTCAATCGATGCAACGGTTGCGGCTGCCTTGCTCTTCCTTTGCTCCATGTCCTGCACTTCCTCTCATTACTTTCCGTTCTCTTCAATAGTCTATCAATTATAGCTTATTCAGCACTATTTTTGAAGAGTCTTTTCTTGACGAAAAAGAAGAGAGTCGTGAACGGAAATGCGAGGACTGTCAAAATTCGAATAATCACCCGGACAAAGAATTGAATGATCCTTGCGATCAGCCGCAGGATGAACCAAATCGGCTTCAAGATCAGCAAGATGATCATCCGTCCGAACAAACGAAACGGCTTATGAAAAATAGCTGCATATAAGAGCAGCCCGCTCACTTGCGCAACGGGGTCATACATTCGCCACGCACCGTCACGGACGAGGAAGAGAACATAAAAGGCGCCGCAGCCGATCAATATCCAGCAAATAATTTCCAGCCAGGCAGCATATCTTCGAATCCAGGATGTTTTTCCTGTCTGGGAAATGCCGGTGCCGACCATATCCATAATGGCTCCGGCCCCAATGCCTGTCCCAATCATGGCAAGCAAACTAAGAAACTGGACGGAGAGGCTCATCCAAACAATTTATGGAGGAAATTTCGAGACCCTGATTCTTCTTCGTCGTATTGGAGAGTACCAATGGTTCCTTCCAATGTGAGCAGCCCCTTATCTACGTCGAGATGAACGATGCGCAGCTCCTCCCCCCGTATTTGCAGCATGCCTTGTGAGGTTCTTACGATAAATTCTTCTTGGTCAAACCGGTCAATTGTTTTCACAGATGTGATATCCATCCGCTTCCGGTTTCGCATTGTTACCACATGATCGCCGGAAGGGATGGCGTACGTCGGACTGTCTGTTTGAATTTGCATTGTATTCCTCCTTTGCTTGTACGTTCACTGCCATCTTATGCAGCAGAATTAAAAACATGACTGGGAATTAAATTGACATGCTGAGCTGTTGAACGAAAGAAAAATAATAAACTTTTGTTAATAATGATATGTTGCTGGTCAAATTGATTTCCGTTTCGGACGGACGCTTTCCGCGGGCACATCTTCAGCCAATCGAACAACGAAGGGTTCGATTTGCCGTATTTCTGGGGTTTAACAGAAATTAAGGCAGCCCCTTTCCTTTACCCAAAACGCTTTGTTTTTTGAAGCAAGTCTGGGACGGCTTTGCTCCGTGCATATAGGACAGCAAAGAATTTATAATTTCTCCGCATAACACCGAAACTAATATAAAATAACATACAATAAGGAAATTACAGGAGGCGTTTCAATATGAAAAGACCAGTAATACTCCTACTTCTTTCATTCACTTTGGCAATCGGCATCATTAGTTACAAAATATCCAGTTCAACTAAAGAAAAACAGTCGGCCCATACAGCTTTAGCAATAATGTTTGACAGTATTGAAGAGATGACCGACTCCTCACAATTAGTCATAACTGGGGAGATTTCTGAGGAGCCTGTTGAATACGAAAGACAGCTTACCGATAAAGTAGTTACGGAACATCTTTATCAAGTGAGCGTTTCTGATGTGCTACACAATAAATTGACTGAGGAGATTACGATCGGTGACAAGCTGACTGTTAGCCGTGCTTTATTTTTCAAAATGGGAAATTCAAAGTATGCCTTGGTAGATGAGTCTGAGTCGCTAAAACCAGGGACATATCTATTGTTTTTAAATAGCAGCGCGGTAGATCGGTATCAATTTACGTCGGTGTCGCCGAATCATATCTATAGAGAAGATCGAAACGGTGATTTTTTGAACGTATTTAAAGACACAGATTTAAATAAAATTAGTCAATCTGATCTTTCGATTATGAAATAACCCGTCTTTGTAAAACAGGAAAGAGCGACGCAGCATCGAAACTGCGTCGCTCTTTTCAATAAAACCTTACTTAATCTTCATCATCAATAAAATCCGGTTCGACTTTCGCAAGCTTCTCTTCCTTTAAAATCGTATACATGGAAGCTGCGTCTTCCTTCTTTGTTGATTCCTTCAATTGGTCGACTTTTGCTGTGACGATCTTCTGGCCGAAGCGGATGGCGAGCTCGTCCCCTTCTTTCACAACCGAAGATGCTTTTGCCACCTTGCCGTTAATTGTAATCCGTCCTTGGTCGGCCACCTGTTTTGCCAATGTCCGCCGTTTGATCAATCGTGATACTTTCAAAAATTTATCAAGTCTCATGTCCATCTCCCTTTCCCTTGGCCTGTTGCCAGAATGCTTCTAGTTCATCGAGTGTATATTCGGCGAATGAACCCCGCCCCTCTTTTACACTTTTCTCGACAAATGTAAATCGCTGTTTGAATTTATGGTTTGCATGCACCATCGCTTCTTCCGGCGATAATTTCAGGAACCGCGCCACATTTACAATGGTGAACAGCACATCACCGAGTTCATCGAGCTGCGCTTCCTTCGAGCCTCCGCGCACCTCGACTTGGAACTCCTCCCACTCTTCCGCAAACTTCTCGAATGCTCCCTCGATATCTGGCCAGTCAAATCCAACCTTCGCCGCGGCTTTTTGATAATTAAACGAGGTGAGTAGCGAAGAAGAGAAACGGTCCTGCCCATCCAATTGTGATGTCTTCTGCGGTTTCTCCGCCTGCTTGATGTCCTGCCAATTGGCAAGCACTTCGTCCGAGTTCTTCACATCGATTTCGCCGAAAACATGCGGATGACGGCGAATCATCTTGTCGCCAACAGATTGCAGGATGTCTTCCATCGCAAAGTATCCATCATCCTCGCCAATTTGGGCATGGAGAAACACTTGCAGCAATACATCCCCCAGCTCTTCAATGATGCCTTCGTCGTCTTCCTCGTCAATCGCTTGAATCAACTCATGTGCTTCTTCAATCAAATACCGCTTGAGCGACTCATGCGTCTGTTCCCGATCCCACGGACAGCCGTCAGGCGCGCGCAGCGCGGCGATAATCTCCCGGAATGCCGACCATTCCTTCAATCGTCCTTCGCGCTCCGTGACAGGCGGAACGTATACAGTAGTCAGGTTATCGATTTCCGTTTCCCGATCCAGTTCAAAAAGCGGCACGGTACGCACTCTCTCTTCTTTGGAGCCGGCAGCCGTCACGATCGTCACGGGGTGGTCATACGCATACTTTTCCATGAGAGACAGCTTCACTTCCGAGGCAATGAAAGCGTCATACACTTGCCCAATGAGCACATGCTGCTTCATATTCACATCGTCCCGCGCCATATCGGTTCCGTCGAGCAGCTGAAAGCCTTCGATCGGGTCAATCCGCAAAGCGGAGAAAATCGGGTCAAGAAAGCTGTTGCCGCCAACGATTTGAAGGGTCGCAAGTCCTTCCCGTTCTTTTTCAATCAATAACTGCACGGTTCTCTCCGCGACAAGCGGATGGCCCGGGACAGCGTATGCAACCGGTCCGTCAGCTGCCATGGCTAGGAGCTGCTCCGTAATTTCCTCATACACTTGTTCAAACGAATCATGTTTCTCATAAACGAAATCAAAGCTTTCAATCGAAACGCCTTCTTCTCTTAATTCCTGTACGACCGGATGCATTTCGGTACGTGCAAAAATGGTCTCCAGTGATTTTATTTTCCGGTACACGCCGAGCGAAAGCTGTTCCAAATCGCCTGCGCCAAGCCCGATAATTGTAATCGTCTGCATGGTTTCACCTTCTATTTCGCGTAAGTTGTAATTGTAATCTCGCCAATCGTTTTCCAAACGGCAATAAATACCACTCTTTCTCTGCCATGATTCTCGACTTCATGACGATGAGGAGGAAAACGGCTGCTCCCATCATAACAGATGTCAATGCTGTCAGTGTTGCCCCAATGCGTGAAGGCAAATCGTCAAATAAGAAGACATCTGCAACGAGCGACCAGGCTACGACAAGAACGACCATCGATATCGTTGCTGCAAAAGTCCAGCCATAAAAGCGGGAAGGCGCAAGCCGCACTGGCCATACCCGCTTAAAGTAAAGAAGCAAAGCGATGGAGATTGCCCCAAATCCAATATTTCCAGCTATCGACGCTCCTGTTATGCCCCATAGGGGAATGAGCCATTGATTCGCGATGGCTTTAACAACAAGTCCGCCTAGCAGGAACAGTGTCGGGATTTTCACTTTCCCTGCCCCTTGTAAAATAGCCGTCAACGGCAGAATGAGAGAGAGCCAGAACACTTGCATAACGAAAACAATCAAGGCGACAGAGCCGTCGCGTGTTTCGAACAGCATTTCATTCATAAACGGCAGCACGAGGCCCAGTCCGACTGTTGCCGCGGTTCCGAACAGGAATGCCGTGCGGAACGTCAACTGAATGAAGGGAACCGCTCCTCGTCCGTCCTGTTTTGACGCATGATGTGCTATTAGCGGCACGATGGCAAGCGCAAGGGTAGAAGCAATCAGAATGCCCATTTGCACAAGCGGCTGGCCCCGGTCGTAGACGCCTTTCATTTCCATGGCACGTTCCACTAGAGTCCCTTTCGAAACAAGCAGATTAAAGATCGTAAACGAATCGACCAGCTGAAATAGCAAGAGAATGAGGGAACTGGCGCTGACGCTCAAACTGACAACCGTCAGCTCCTTCACAACCCGTAAACGATCAATCTGAACACTCGGCCCTTTGAAGGCACTCCGATAATAAAAAGCCAAAATGAGGACGCCTGCTGCCTGTCCGACGACCGCTCCCCACATCGCAATTTCTCCTGCTTTATACAAAGAAGCCCCTGCACGGATCGCAAGCCATGTGCCAATTAAGATGACAGTTACACGGATGGCCTGTTCGCCGACATTCGACATAGCTACCGGTGTCATCCGGCCTGATGATTGGAAAGTGCCTTTCAACATGGCCAGCATCGGCATGAGCAGCACAATATACGCACCTGCCCGCAATAAGGAAACAAGTTTCGGATCCCCCATGGCATTCGCAAAAAACGGCGCTCCCGCCATAAGAATGAGGAAAACGGCAACCGATAAACAAGCCAAATAAAGAAACGCGATCCGCATAATCGCCTTGGACTCTCCCGGTGTCCTTTCCTCCGCGAGCAATTTAGAAACCGCCACCGCGAAACCGTAGGAGGTCCATATAATGAAAATACCGATGAACGGGTAGACCTGCTGGTATATATAAAAGCCCTTATCCCCTACAAGATTCTGGAATGGAACCCGGTACACCGCGGAAAGCAATTTGACAACAATCGCCGAAATCGCAAGGATCGATGCACCCTTCGTGAACGTCTTCATATTCCAATCCGTACTAGCCATAGTTGAGCCTCTTTCGTTGTGTAATATCATTAGTATAGCATTATTAAGGCATGTGTTTTAGAAAAACAAGCCCTGCAGCGGGGCACTGAAACACAAAAAATAGAGTACACATAGTGAAGTCAGCAAGACACTAAAATATAATTGCAATTGTCATTTGATGAAAAAACCACCCAATAAAAAATGACACGAGAAGGATCTCCCGTATCGTTTGTAATTCTTTGTTCAACTATTGCTCCTGACTATATATGAAATAAATCCAACAGTCCCCTCTAAAAAAACTCTCAACCGGCACCTCCTGTCATTGCTGTAATTGCAATACTCCAAACGATTAAAGCAAAGGATACCGTTAACCAAAAGGTGTTCATCGAAGTGGACTCGTCTTTCTTCACCTTTTTAATTATGCTCACAAGATTCAAACAAAAAATGATTGCTAAAATAGGCATTAGATAAAAACTGATAACATAAAACACAATCATCCATAATCCTCCTAGCTACCTTCATTTTGAACATAAATGTCTGTTTGACTTGCTTTGCCGCCTTCACATTTTCCTATTAAGCGCTATTTTCAAATCAAGTCCTGTGTTTATACTTCTTATGCATCCCTCATTACTAATTGATATCCCCTAAATAAATTGGAGACCTACCATTATCACAGTAAGAAATAATATGAGTACGCAGGGCCCGAGGAAATAAGTTATATTCCATCAACTCTTGGATTGGTAACCATACGGTGCCGATCTGCCCCTTATCTAATTGGGTCCCTTCCGAGAATGTCTCTGTATTCACCTTGCATAGAAACATAAATTCAATCTGATGGGCATGCGAGTGGTAAGCGGCCAGTTCGTGGTTTTTACCGATGTATTCTCTGACAAAAAGCAGTTCACCAATTTCCACTTCTGCTCCGATCTCTTCTAAACATTCCCTTTCCAACGCTTGGTGAAGTGTTTCCCCATGTTTTTGTCCGCCACCCGGCAGAATGTAGTACGTTTCGCCATTCTCTTGCATTTTTAAGGCCAGCAGATTTCCATCTTTCATGATTAAAGCTTTAGCAGAATTTCTAATTCTCATATGACTTCCCCCAGACTGTCCTTCAGCTGCACATCGATGAGTTCATTATCCCTCAACCAATGCATAATATTTTAGGATTTCCCCTTCAAATTCCACGAGTAAAATAGGACCTTCTTTTTCTTTCGTTGAATAAATCTTTGTACCGACTGGCAGTTTATTCGACATTCCGTCAGCAAAGTTAATTCCTGTATCGTTCCTTGATTTTATTTCCCCAGATGTCGCTTGAAGGGCAGTATCAAGCAGACTCTTCCTTGGCAAATCAAGACATTAAATTCATACGGGAATATCCCTGTATTTTTGCATATTAAAAGACCTTTAACATACCGACCACGTATAAAATGATGTGTATGTAAGGTCTTTTAATCATGAAAATTATTAAGCAAAACACCCTATTGTTTCTGTTAATCAATCAATTACGGGTACTCTGGGGTGAAGCATAAATCGGACTTATTCTATCCATGGCCACACTTTGTCTTTTATATTTAACAATAAATAAACCGCTACCCAATAATACCATTACCCCGAAAACGAGTGCGACCGTAGAGTCCCATTCAGAGATCAAACCAGATAATAGGGTTGCCAGCATGGTTACAATTCCGCCAAGGACATATATGGCACTTCGAACTCTGGCAATCAGATGGTCTGGGGTAATTCCCTGTTGCACAGTAATCTGAACTACAAAGGCCATTGATAATGCACCATCAAAGATGATCATCCCTACACACATGGCGATAAATGAATGGGACGTCAGCAATAAAATACCTAGTGACGATATAATCATCAATGTGCTAAGGAAATGTAACCAGTTGGTCTTTTTAAATCTTTTCATGATAAGGACGCCAATAATATTTCCTATACCGGCACAGGACAATAGGATTCCAATAAACTCTTCGGAAAAGCGGAGTGTGGATTCTGAATGAATAATAACAGTTAGGACAATAAAAGTGGTCGAAAACCCCAGAGCTAAAGCTGAGATCGTCGATGCTATTTGAGAATCATTCGCGTACAGGTATTTTACTCCTTCAAAGGATTCCTGTAAGAATTTCTTCAGTTTTTCGTTTCCCTTCTTGGGGCGTTCAATTGTTTCCGTACGTATCGTGCGATATTTTACAAGAGAAATACATAACGAAGAAATCAGTACTAAAATCCCACAAATAATTAAAGTACTGCTTGGCCCATATTTTGCAAATATGAATCCACCTAAGGCAGGGCCAACAAAGGTTACAATTGCATCAGCAGCTTCAAATAAATTATTCGCACTTAATAGACGCTGTCGCCCAACAATTTTGGGAACCATTGCGGATAGAGTAAGATTGGAAATTAACACCAGCAAGCCCATCAGAAATAATATGGAACCTATAACAAAAAGGCTAGATACGTCGATTGTTAAAAGATACGCCAACAAAAATAATAATATGGCATATATACAATTACAGATGGAAGAAACCAAGACTGGGTTCTTTTTCTCTATCCAAGTGCCAATTGGGATAGAGAATAATATGGAACCAATTCTCTGAGCCATCAGGACAAAGGATGTCATAAGTGGCGACCCAGAAAGCCCCAGTACGATAATAGGGATCAGCAGCTCTCGAAAACGTTCACTTAGGATTTTTGTTAAATTATGAAACCATAAATTTTTAAAATCAGCGTTAATCAGTAAATTATTCAAATTGAACACCTCAATAAAATGTAATGTACCACCTTCCCCTTGATTAAAATTTACCTATTAAAAATTCTCTCCTCTCTTTTCTAACAATCCGCCTCGATTAATTCGTTGCAATTGCCCAATAATCAATACCCCCAAAGACTCTTACATACTACCGGATTGCTGCAGCTTTGCTTTAAGAATGAATACAAAGAATGCCAAAGAGCCCTATACTGATATTGAAAGAATATCTACTATTCACGATAACTCGCCTTATACTTATCATTAAATTCTTCCATCCATTCCATATCAATCGGTCCATTTACCACTTCATAATAGTTGCCAACAAGGACCTGGACATGGTTCGCACCAATCCAAACGATGCTTGGATTGGATTTAGCATGTGTGATTGTAAATTCAAATCTCTCGCCCTTGTTTTGGCTTGCTTTGAATTCTTCTTCCTTTATTTTTTTCACACGATAGCTGCCTAGGTATTCCACTAATTCATTCACAGGCTCCTTATCCTTTGTAAACCATTCATATCCTTTGTCTTTTGGAACCTCGTTCACATCTTTAATAACTCCTAACGCATAGAAATCAGATGATTTATAACGCATAACATCAACCAGATTTCTCTCTCTGTACTCATTGAAAACTTTCAGTGAAAAGAAGATCACAATAGCAACAATAAGGATTGTCACATACCCAAGCTTCCTCATTTAACCCCCTCATTTCATCTCATCTTTAACCAGCTGCTTTTCTAAGAGATCCCTTAACTCAGGGATTACTTTTTCATTCATACGATACATTACATCGTTTACCTCAAAGCGCCCTGCCGTATTGGAAAAGAACCATACATATATGGTTTCTGTTGAATTATCTTGATAATTTACTTCAAGTTCATACTCCGCTCCGACATCAGACAAAGGACCTTCATATCTTTCTGCATCTTGCATAGCGTCTACAAATAAATGAATCTCCTCGGCGTTCTTCACTTCTACTGGATTCCCCGCTTCTGTCCCTTGGCCGATTGCAGTCATTGCTTGGATTTCGTCTTTAAATGCAAATGGAGGATCCTCCACATCTTCTTTATCATCACATCCAACCAGCAGCAAGAGGCTGAGTAAAACAAACAGTTTCTTCAATGTTGTTTCCTTCCTTTGCTTCTTAAGCGTGTTTATTTCTCCGATTTCCAATTCCTTCTTATACATATGACGACGTATGGAAAGGAATCGTTACATGCGTTTCCCTTAATCTTCTGTAAATAAATTATTAGCCCCTTCTGTTCAGTAGCCTCGCCACCTTCACAATGCTATTATTAAATGAAAATACCGGAATAACTTACAGTCTTTAACTATGATATCTATTTGTTGTTCGAACGGATTCGTAACTCTTTTTTCTAAGGAGGAATACAGTGATGAAGCAAATTGAGCAACTTGGCAATTCGATATTTGCCCATTTGAGCAGGAAAGAAGCAAAAGAGCTGAAACAAGAAATGCGTTCACATTTATTAGGGACTGTTCGAGAGTTAAAAGAAGAAGGAAAATCGGAGCAAGAAGCATTTACGCTTGCTATAGACAGGTTTAAAGCGGAAAACAAAGGTTCATTAAAAAAGTTTCAGTTACAAAAACAATTTGCAAAATGGCTTCTTTGCTCCGCCATCCTATTAGTTTTGGTAGGTTTATTTTTTGCAGCTAACTTATTTATGAGGGACAAATCGTACGGCGAAACAACAGCTTTAATGGAACATTTGGGACAAGTATACCTAACGAAAGATGACTTCACTTTTGAAGATGAACTTGCATTGCAAGAAGGAATTCAACGGAATTCAAAGTGGTTTGATAATATTAGTTACTTCGCATTGATTAAGGAATCTGAGGCAGAGGGCAAGATTGGAAAATTATTAAGCCAGGGAACAGAAGGTATTGGGGAATCACGTATGATGAAAATAAATTACAAGGATCATGGGTACGTGGAGTGGGAATATAAAACGTATGATTATATGCAAAATGGATATTTCTATTACATTTTCTTCGTTATCTCAAGTGTAATATTCATTCTTTGGGGCACAGTCCGTATCTATAATCGGAATGGCTTGAGAGCTTTTGCTTTAACATGGAGATAGCTCAAAAGAGGTCAAGCAGATATACTATGACTCATCTTTAATACATTTCACTTCAATACGCTTATACTTTATCGCGAATTAAAAAACCTCTTCCCCAATATACAGAGAAGAGGTCATAAAAGGTAAGCTAGCTTTGAATTACTTCAGCTTCCTCAATAAATACAACAAATACGGCGTACCAATCAACGCAACAATCAGCCCACTCGGAATATCCTTTGGAGCAATGACAATTCGCCCCACAAAATCGGCGGTAATGAGCAGCAGACCACCAAGTAGACCGGAAACGATCAGTAACGGCAAGTGGCGGAACCCGACGAGACGGCGGGCGATGTGCGGTGCGACGAGGCCGATGAAGCCGATTGTCCCGACAATGGCGACTGCCCCGGTGCTGATAGCCACACCGATGATTAGTGCCCAGACACGCACAGACTTGACCGACGTTCCATGACCCGCTGCGATATCGTCGCCAAATGACAAGGCGTCCAGGCTTCTTGTCAAATAGACGGCGGGACCGATCAAGATGAGGAAGAAAATGACCGCCAGTTGGAAATCATCCCAACCTTTCGCGTATGTGCTGCCGGATAACCAGACGAGTGCCGCAGCTACCGCCAATTTCGCTTTAACGACGAACACCTGAGTCGCTGCGGAGCCGAATGCCGATATGGCAATCCCCATTAAGGCGACGAGCATGGGCTGGAAGTTATTTTTCCAAGACGTTCCGACAATGATCCCAAGCGCAATTGCCGAACCCACTACCGCTCCGAGCGGCATATAGGCAGCCGGGATCGATGGAATCATGACCAACAGCAACATAGCGCCAGCGCCGCCCATCGAGGTAACGCCGAGCACACTGGCATCTGCAAGCGGATTCCGCAGGACGCCTTGCAATAAAACCCCCGCAATCGCTAGTAATACGCCGATGACAAAAGCGGTCAATACTCGCGGCACGCGGAAATTCCAAATGACGGGCTTCGTCCATTCCATTGACCATGCGGATCCGTTAAACGATAAGGCGACCACTACGACAACCGCAATCAATGCGAGTACAACAGGCACGACAACGGGCAGTTTTTTTGGCTTTAAGGCGCCGCCCATTTGCCGATCGCCTTTTGAATGGGTTTTGGCTGTTTTCCATGCCAGATACAAGAGCCACGGACCGCCTATCAATGCGGTCATCGCCCCGACAGGAACTTCCTGTCCTGGCTCAATCATTCGCCCAAGCACATCCGCTCCAATGAGAATGACGCTCCCCCATAAGAATGATTGCAGGATGACTTGCAGATGCCCCCGGATACCGAGCATGCGAACAATATGCGGGGCCATCAAGCCGACAAAACCAATCGGCCCTATGACGCTGACAGTCGTAGCCGCCAGCAAAATCGCCACAGCCCAAGCAGCTATTTTAACAACGCGGACATTTTGACCAAGCGAGGAAGCTGTATCTTCCCCTAACGATAAGACGTCCATCGGTTTGGCTAAAAAAATCGCGCCGATAAATAGAACAACAATCATCGGTGCCGCAAACGCGACCCCATTCCAATTGAGTTGGACCAAGGTTCCCGCTCCCCAGAGAAACAGTCCGTTCGTCTGGTTTTCGAAAAGGAGCTGGAGTGACCCTGTTATGGAGGAGAACAGCAACGAAATGATCATCCCTGTCAGCGCAACCCGAACCGGCTCCATCTGCTTCCCTGCCAGTAACACGACGAGCGCCGAGGAGAGAATCGCCCCGGCGAGTGCGACGAAAAATGGAAATTGCCCGAGGACAGATGGAAAAAAGATCATGGACAGTACGACAAAGAAGTAGGCTCCGGCATTAATACCGAGTGTGCTCGCTGATGCAAGCGGGTTTTTTGTCAATGTCTGCAATAACGTCCCTGCAACCGCCAAGGCTCCTCCTGCTATAATTCCGATGGCGAGGCGCGGCAACCGAAGAGACATCACAATGTCCTGCACCCTGCCTTCAAACCACACTTCTTCAAGCAGCTGAGAAACTGTATAGTCCGCCTGGCCCTGTGTTAAATGAATAAATGATAGGACAAGTAATAGGAAAAGGCCGACGATAGCGACTATCAGCGACCTTGTTCCTTTCGTATTGGCGTGCATTACTTGGCTACCATAGTGTCCACGATTTTATTGAGCAGCGTTTCAGCGGAAAGTGGACCGCCATAAGGCCATGTATCTCCGCCTAATTCGTATAGGCGTCCTTCTTTGACAAAGTTCAAGTTTTGCCAAACCGGATTTCCATTCAATTGTTTTTCATAAACATTGTCATTGTCTTGTACAATATAGAGGTAATTCGCGTCCTCATATTTCGTCAAGCCTTCCACATTGAATGTGCTGGAGCCGAATACTTCGAATTGATCTGGCACATGGACATTCTTCAAACCGATTTTCTCAATGATTTGAGAGGCCATTGAGTTCGGTGTAAAGACGCGGATTTCCGGTGCCTGTGGTCCTGAATAAGCAAGAGTCAGAATGACGTCTTTCGTCTTTAGGTCAGCTCCGTCGATTTTCGCCTTTGCTTCTTCATATTTTTTATCCAAGTCGCTCATTACTTCGTCAGCTTTATCCGTTTTACCAACTGCTTTCGCGATTTCATGGAATGTTGTTGTCATTTCTTTGTATAGATCAATCGATTCGTCTTCTGGATATGGATTAAAAATGACGGTCGGTGCGATTTTTTCAAGGTCCGCGATCATATTGTCGTGCCTGAAGCTAACGCCGATAATTAAATCTGGTTCCAATGCCGCAATTGCCTCCAAGTTCGGCTCTTGGCGACCGCCGACATCTGCCACATCTTTGCTAAGTTCCGCGTCGATGTTTACCCAGTTATGATACTCTTGGATATCCGCCATTCCGGCTGGTTGCATCCCAAGTGCCAGTAGGTCTTCTGCATACGTCCATTCCAGAACTACTACTTTCTTTGCCGGTTCTTTTAACGTAACGTCCCCATTAGAACCTGTAATTGTAATGCTCTTATTTGCCTTGTCCTTCTCGCCACCTGCGTTATCATCCACTTTCTTGGATGAGCAACCTGCGAGTACGATTGCAAATAACATCATAACTATAAGAAGTGGTTTTATTGTTTTCTTCATTTCGCATGCCTCCGTCTTAAATACTGATAATCATTATCAATTAGTAGTGTATATGTAAGTTATATAGTTTGTAAAGCGTTTTGGCAAATTAGTGATTATCATTCTCAATTGATTGTATCTATGGTATGCTAGCGGTAACGAAAACTGAGAACGAGCAGAAAGGAAGTCATATGGATATGCAACCTGTAATTAGGACGGACGGTTTGAAGATCGGCTATGATGACCGAATTCTTTTCGAGGATTTACATCTATCTTTGCCTCGCGGAGAGATTACTGTGTTTGTCGGAAGCAACGGCTGTGGTAAATCGACATTATTGCGATCGATCGCCCGTCTATTAAAACCTTCTGAAGGCGGCATACTCCTCGAAGGGAAAGACATTCATTCCATGTCAGCACGCAACGTGGCAAAGAAGATGGGCATCCTGCCTCAAGGTCCAGTATCCCCAGAAGGATTGACTGTTCATGACCTCGTAAAACAAGGGCGCTATCCACACCATTCCTGGCTTACCCGCTGGACGAAGGAAGACACGGAAAAGACGGAAGCTGCGATGGAAGCGACGAAGATCAGCGACTTGCGCGACCGAGCCATCGATTCATTGTCAGGCGGGCAACGACAACGTGCGTGGATTGCGATGACACTTGCTCAGGATACAGATGTCATTTTGCTGGATGAGCCTACGACCTATTTGGATATGACCCACCAAATTGAAATATTGGATTTGTTGTTTGAATTGAACGAGCAAAAAAATAGAACGATCGTGATGGTATTGCATGATCTGAATCTCGCCTCCCGCTATGCCCATAATATCGTCGCCATTAAGGACGGGGCTGTGTACGCACAAGGGAAACCAGAAGATATCATCACTTGTGATGTAGTGCGCAACGTTTTCGGGATGGAATGCCAGGTGACGACTGATCCTTTGTTCGGAACTCCGTTTTGCGTGCCGTACGGCCGGGGACGCTGCATTATCCAGCAATTAAAGACGGAGACCGGCGCGTGATGGTAACCGACGTACAACAGCAAGACTTGGAACGCTTTGCTCTTCATATAAACAACGACACGGCTCCCTTGCTCTTGTTGGACGATTTGCTCGTGGGATCAGGGGTCGATCGGATACTGGAGCTGACGACGGAATTGTCGGGAGCACCTACTGATGCGGTCGCCGCTTCCGTTTACATGAGGCGGCATGGCTTTTTCATGGCTGGCCTGTTTTTATCGATCAGCCAGCATCAAATCATGTGGCGCCGAGGCATCGATGAAATAGGAATCTTCCTCAAAGATGGCCTCATTCACTACGCCATTCCCGAAACAGCCAGCCATCCTGTAACTAATCGGGAGGAAGCCCTGCGGTCCGTCCTTGACCAATGGGGCCATCCATTCGTTGAAGCATTGAGCAAACGGGCTAAGATTTCAAAATGGATACTGTGGGAAAACGTTTGGGGCTATGTCATCTGGATGTATGCCAATCTGGACTCTCCCTACAAAGACGACGATCTGAACCTACTGTTTCAAGATGATAGCTGGAAGCCTGCGATGCGCCGCTCCCCTTTTCAACGTTACTTGCAAGGCGAATCCGTAGAGGAAGCTTCCCAGCACTACAAGCGGACCACTTGCTGTCTTTATAAGGAATTGCCCGGCACGGATATGTGTCCGTATTGTCCTTTAAGGGTGAAGTCTTGATTCTAGAATTCTTTTGATTTTATTGCAGCTATGCCTAATGTTTAATATGTCTACATATAACAAAACAGCCCACACGCACCGTCACTTCCGGTACTTGTAGGCTGTTTTTTATTGCTCCATTTGCTTCGCAAGGAAATGGGCGGCCGTTTCGGCAGCTTTTTGTTCGGCGTCGCCGAGGAAATGGACTTTAGAGAGTAGATAGACGGCGCCGATTGTATCGCCGCCTGCCACGATTGGCATAATGCAATACGATTTCACCTGCTCGACTTGTCCAGGAACCCATTCGACGGATTTCTCCATCTTTTCCATCACCATCGTACGGCCTGCCAAAACATCCTCGACGTCTGGTGATAGCTGGCGGTTCAAATAGTCTTTTTTTGATAATCCGGATACGGCGATCATTTCGTCCCGATCGCTGATAAGGGCGGGGGTGCCAAGTGTCTCGTATAACGTTTCCGCATACTCTTTTGCAAACTGCCCTAATTCGGATATCGGGGAATACTTCTTTAAGATGACTTCCCCATCCCGATCTGTGAAAATTTCTAGCGGATCTCCTTCGCGGATGCGTAGCGTTCTTCTGATTTCCTTCGGGATTACGACCCTGCCTAAATCGTCAATTCTACGCACGATACCTGTTGCTTTCATCCATGATGCCTCACTTTCCAAAATTGATAACCGTCTTCCGTTCGGACTTAGTATGCATCATGGATGGACATTTTATGCAATAGAACCTTTAGCCGGCATCGACTTGTGCTTTTTCTTTTACGGATTGGCTTAGCAGTTCCATCACTTGTTCCAGCACATCAAATTCAGTCATTTTACCGGTATGGCGGTCATCCACAGTTAGAATCAGCTGGCCGTCCTCCATAGTAAAACCGACGGCCCGGCCAAATTTCATTGTGTCTGCCACAATTTTTGCGCCGTCCATATTCTCGGTTCCTTCTTTGGATAGGCGGATCTCGATAACATTTCGTTGTTTCTTAATCGATTCGACTCCCGCATGGCGGCCCCACGCTTTAATGCGGCCCACCCGTAGCAACAGATCAGCCTCCAGCGGCAAATCACCGAAGCGGTCGGTCATCTCATCAAACAGTTCCGCATAATCCTCTTCCGATTCGATCGCTTTCACTCGTTTGTACATTTGAATCTTTTGGAAGCCGTCTTTAATATATGTGTCCGGCAAGTAGGCGTTGATCGGCAATGAAATTTCCACATCGACAAGATCCGCCTTCGATATGCCCGTTTGTTTTTCCTCGATTGCATCTTGGAGCATCTGCGAGTACAAATCAAAACCGACCGAGTCGATAAATCCATGTTGTTGTGCACCAAGCAAGTTCCCCGCACCGCGAATGGATAAGTCACGCATTGCGATTTTGAAACCAGATCCTAATTCTGTGAACTCCTTGATTGCCTGCAAACGGTTTTCCGCCACTTCCGTGAGCACCTTATCCCGTTGGTACAGGAAATATCCATAGGCTACCCGGTTGGAACGGCCAACACGCCCGCGTAGCTGATACAGCTGGGACAAGCCCATCCGATCGGCATCATGAACGATTAATGTGTTCACATTCGGGATATCAATGCCCGTTTCAATTATTGTGGTCGTTACGAGGACATCGTATTCGCCTTCCAAGAAGCTCAGGATGACAGCCTCCAACGTCGATTCCGACATTTGTCCATGGGCAAACGCCACTCTCGCCTCTGGAACAAGCTGTTTGATCTCTTCCACTTTTTTCGTCATGTCTTCCACGCGATTGTATAGGTAAAATACTTGGCCACCACGTCCCAGCTCGCGTTCAATCGCTTCTTTGACGAGTCCAAAATTATGTTCCATCACATAGGTTTGTACAGGAAAACGGTTTGCCGGCGGTGTTTCAATGACGGACAAGTCCCGGACTCCGAGCATGGACATATGCAATGTCCGCGGAATTGGTGTCGCCGTTAACGTCAACACGTCCACATTCGTTTTCAGCTGCTTGATCTTCTCTTTATGCGTCACGCCGAACCGCTGCTCTTCATCGACAATTAAAAGCCCTAGATCTTTATAAACAACATCCTTCGAGAGAAGACGATGTGTGCCGACAACAACGTCAACCGTCCCCGCCTTCAAGCCCTTCAATGTTTCCGTCTGCTCTTTCTTTGAACGGAAACGATTTAATAAGGAGACCTCGACAGGGAAGCCGGAGAACCGTTCCTTCATCGTTTCATAATGCTGCTGGGCCAAGATGGTCGTCGGGACGAGGAAGGCTACTTGTTTACCGTCCGTGACAGCTTTGAATGCTGCACGTATCGCAACTTCAGTTTTTCCATAACCGACATCCCCGCAAAGCAGCCGGTCCATCGGCCGCTCCCGTTCCATATCCTGTTTCACCTCGGTGATTGAACGCAGCTGGTCTTCTGTCTCATCGTAAGGAAACGCATTCTCAAAAGAACGCTGCAGATCATCATCAGGAGAAAAAGCATATCCTTTTTCCGATTCACGCTTGGCATACAGTTTGATCAGATCATCGGCGATATCTTTAACGGCTGCGGAAACCTTCGATTTGGTCTTCTTCCATTCTGCTCCGCCTAGTTTATGCAGTTTCGGCTCTTTTTCACCCGATGCCACATATTTTTGAATCAAATCAATTTGATCTGCCGGAACAAACAGCTTATCCTCGGCTCGATAACGAATATCCAAATAATCTTTATGGACACCGTTCACTTCGAGCGTCACAACACCATAATACTTCCCGATTCCGTGGTGGACGTGGACGATGTAGTCACCTGGTTTGATTTCCGAATAGCTCTTGATCCGCTCGGCATTCGTCATCTTCTTCGCACGTGATTTCCGCTTGGCCTTCCCTTTGAACAATTCGGCATCGGTAATGACTGCAAGACGCTGGAACGGCAGCTCAAATCCGGCGGACAAATCGCCATCGACAATGATGACATTCCCCTTGCCCTTCGGCGTGCCGTTTACGGTTCCGCTTATCTCGTAGTCTTGCAATATACCTTGCACTTTCTTCATTCTTTCATCGCCGTCCGCAACGACAAAGACGTCGAAATTCCCTTGCTTCCAGCGTTCCATCTCATGCTTCAGCACGTTCATTTGGCCGTGGAATTCCTGCATAGGCTTACAGGAAAACGAAACGGTTTTCTTTAACGTAATGCCTGGAACTGCTCTTGTGAACAGGGAGAAATACGCCCTTTTTTGCTCCAGCATGCCCTGCACCTCTTCGAAAGAAAAGGTAATTTTGGCATCGTGGACAATCTTGCCTTCCTCCAGCAAAGAAAGGAACCATTCTTTCTCCTCTGCTTCGAGGGATGTAGACACTTCATGGATTCTGCCGATTTCGTCAAGCAGCACGAGTCCATTGGATGGAAAATAATCACCGAGAAACGATGGCGGCTCTTCGGAGAATGAAATGTATTTCATCATTCCTTCCGGCACAATGCCGTCCCGTAATAACCCGATGTCTTGGCTTATATAAGCTGTTAGCGCCTCTTTCGCCTCATCATTCTTCATTCGCTTCAAGCTGGTACTAAGTGCGACTTCCAAATGCTCAGCAACTTGCATGAGATCGAGGCGGCTCCAGACAAACTCTGTCGCAGGCAAAATCGTTACCGTGTCCAATTTGCCGGTCGACCTTTGATCTTCTGCCGAGAACGTACGGATGGAATCAATATCCGTATCAAATAACTCAATTCGGATCGGATCATCCTCCGTCAGGGGATAAATATCAAAAATACCGCCACGCAATGCAAAATCGCCCGGCGTTGTTACCATATCCTGTCTCGAGTATCCCATGAGAACGAGCTGATTCAGCCAGTCCTCGATTTGAATGCTGTCACCTACTTGGGCCGTGAGGGTGGCGGATTTCCACTTCTCCTTTGCGGGCAGCAGCTTTTTCATCCCGGCCAGCGGAGTAATGTAAATGCCCTTCCCGACCCTTGCCATATGATCGAGTGTATCAATCCGCAATGCTCTCAATTCATAGCTGGATACGGAAAAATCGGCTGCGATCAGCTCCTCCGCAGGATATAAATGGACAAGGGATGGATCTTCGGCCATTTTCACAAGATCATCATATGCACGCTGCGCTTGAAGCATATTGGGGGTTACAATCATGATCGGTTGATCGATGGAGCGTTGCAGCGCATGGAAGAACAGCGGTTTTGCTCCACCCGAAAGACCCGTGATCAATTGACGGTCCTGTCCACCCTTCAGCTCCTCCATCACATTAGCAATCTCTTTTTCTTGTAAAAGCAATTTTATTAGTGTTTCCACTCATCCATTTCCTTTCTGCGCGGTTTCAGGCATCAGGTACGCTTTTTTATATAATAACCTCATCATCGAGTCTTTGGTTTCATTTTCATAAATCTAATTAAACATCTGGAAGAGGGCTTGCACAGACGGCAAGCTCCTCCTACGTAGTAAAGTGCAAAAAGCTTTGTGCGTAATGCTACGCCAAAGCAGATCGTCACTGTTTCCAATTTTCAAGATGATATAAGTCCGGGAACATCCGCAGTGATTGCTCGCATTGCTCACAAATGCAACGGACCGTCATCGAGCCTTTATCATCGGTATCGAGAAATCGTTCCTTCTCTTTCTCATCGTTTTCCTGAAGCTGCCGAATAACATCTCTTGCTGAATCGAACGGAATACTTCCAATTTCCGTATTGCAATGCTTACATGTATATCGTACGAACATCATGATGATCCGCCCCTTTTTATGAAAGTATAGGCGGAAACACATGGGTTTATTCCTTAGGATCCATTGTAATCATTCATGACTTCCAAGAAAGGCGCTTTGAGCCAGGCCTCGCAAGCGTCTGCACTTTTCTTGATCATTTCTTCCATGACCGGTATTTCCTCTTTGCCGAAATTGGATAACACATAGTCGGGTACCTTCATGCCGCCTGTTGGGCGTCCGATGCCGATACGGATCCGATTGAACTGATCTGTCCCCATATGGGCGATCAGCGATTTCATGCCGTTATGGCCTCCCGCACTTCCCTTTTGGCGGAGCCGGAGTTTTCCTGGCGCCAGATCGAGATCATCGTATAGTACAACGATTTCATCGTCTTCCACGCCATAGTAATCCATTAGCGGGCCGACACATTCACCCGAAAGATTCATATAGGTCAACGGTTTTACCAGAATGACCTTGCCTTCGGGACGATGGATCACCGAATAGGCCCCGTTGAATTTCGACTGGGCCGGAGGAGCATCCCACCGACGTGCCAATTCATCGATAACGAGAAATCCGATATTGTGTCGGGTGTGTTCATATTGTTTACCCGGATTTCCGAGCCCCACAATCATTTTCATAAACGTTCTCTCCTATAGCTCGTTTCAAACCCATAATGCAGAAAAGAGGCGCACGGCAACAACCGTACGCCTTATAGCTTTTCTGTTTATTCCTTGGAACTGGGAAGCATGAAAGGATTCAATGCCTGCTCAGTTCATTATTCCGCGTCGTTCACTTCTTCTACAGGTGCAGCTGCTTCTTCCGATTCATCTGCATCCTCATCCGTCTCAGCACGTGGAGCCGAGATGACGACAAGCGCTTCTTCATCGTCGTTGAGAAGTTCAAAGTTGGAAGACTCCCGGATATCTTTAACTGTAATCGACTCGCCGATTTGCAGGTTCGAGATATCAACATCAAATGATTCCGGAATGTCGGACGGTTTTACTTTGATAGTTACTTCCCGGATCGGCTGTTGCAGAACGCCGCCCTCTTTTTCACCAGGCGCCTCTCCCACAAGGTGTACCGTCACGTTAACTTCCAATTCCTCTGTCATATTAATCGCAAGGAAGTCGGCATGATAGATCTCGCCTTTCAGCGCATCTTCCTGATAATCCTCCAATACGACATTCAGGTCTTTTCCATCTACGTTTATTTTCAGTACGCCATTTCGGCCGACCTCACGTAATGTGCTCATCAGATCTTTTTCTTTCACTGCGATTGGCATGGATTCGATTTGGTATCCATATACCACGGAAGGGATGAACCCATCTTTTCGAAGCTTGGTTAATGTAGATTTTGGTTTAACTTCTCTTAATTTCGACTGTATTGCTGTACTCATATGCGTAGTCACCTTTCCTGAAAAAAAGTATTCTAACTATTGAAATACCCAACATCAGACGACATTAAACAGAAACATTTCCCTTAACTTTGCGGATAAGGATTTTTACTCAAACAATGTGCTGACCGATTTCTCTTCAAATACCCGGATAATTGCATCTCCAAGCAGCTTCGCAATCGATAATTGTTTGATCTTAGGTGATTTTTTAGATTCAGGCAAGTCGATCGAATTGGTAACAACCAATTCTTTGATTTGTGAATTGTCGATCCGTTCAATTGCAGGACCGGATAGGACAGGGTGTGTACAGCAAGCATACACTTCCTTCGCTCCACTTTCGATAATTGCGTTGGCAGCAATTGTAATTGTACCGGCTGTATCGATAATATCATCGATTAGGATAGCCGTTTTCCCTCTTACTTTACCGACGATGTTCATGACTTCCGCCACGTTCGGACGCGGACGGCGTTTATCAATGATCGCAATCGGCGCTTTCATGCGATCTGCCATTTTGCGGGCACGTGTCACTCCACCATGGTCAGGAGATACGATGACAAGATCATCACCTTCCAACCCTTTGCTCTTGAAGTACTCTGTTAAAATCGGTTCTGCGACAAGGTGATCGATTGGAATATCGAAGAAACCTTGGATTTGTGGTGCGTGTAGATCGAGACCGATCACACGATTCGCACCTGCCGTCTCCAAAATATTTGCAACTAGCTTAGCCGTAATCGGTTCGCGGGAACGAGCTTTACGATCTTGGCGTGCGTAACCGTAGTAAGGCATAACGACATTAATTGTCCGAGCTGATGCACGTCGAAGCGCGTCAATCATAATGAGAAGTTCCATGAGATTATCGTTTACAGGGTTGGATGTAGATTGAATTACGAATACATCACATCCCCGGATGCTCTCTTCAATATTGATTTGAATTTCTCCGTCGCTGAATCGTTTTACAGAACATTTACCGAGCGGACGCCCGATTTCATCCGCTACCTGTTGCGCAAGCGATTGGTTGGAATTTAACGAAAAGATTTTGAGTTTATCATTAGGATAATGATTAGCCATCATGGTCCCCCTATGGTTTTTTAAGATTTAATTTAGAGATGTAGCCTTCTTTATTCTCCTGTCGAGTGCGTGCAATTGCAAGTGAAGATTCTGGTACATTTTTTGTAATCGTCGATCCAGCCGCGATAAATGAGCCTTTTCCAATGGTAACGGGCGCAACCAAATTTGAATTGCAGCCGATAAAAGCATCATCTTCAATTATCGTTTGGAACTTGTTTTTTCCATCGTAATTGACTGTGATCGACCCGCAGCCAACATTTACATGGGAACCAACTTGCGCATCGCCGATATAACTTAAGTGGGATACTTTGCTGCCTTCACCGAGTGTCGATTTTTTCACTTCGACGAAATTGCCAATTTTAACATTGTCGCTGAGATTGGAATCCGGACGGATATGAGCAAACGGCCCGACTGTTGTGTGGGAACCGATTTTGCTATCTCGCACGACTGACGAATGAATCGTTGTTTCATTGCCGATTATGCTATTGTCTATATGGCTGTTTGGACCGATTGTACATCTCTCACCGATAATCGTGCGCCCTTCAATCATGACGCCTGGCTGCAAGATTGTATCACGGCCAATTTCAGCATCCACACTGATGTAGGTTTGCTCAGGATTAATGATCGTCACGCCATTGCGCATATGCTTTTCCGCAATGCGTTTCCGCATAGCCGCTTCCGCCTGCGCGAGCACTACCCGATCGTTTACACCAATTGTTTCGCTGAAATCATCTGTTACATAAGCGGCGATCGTCTCTTGCTCCGATTGCAAGATGCCGATCACATCTGGAAGATAGTATTCGCCTTGGGCATTGTCGTTTTTCACTTTTTCCAAAGAGGCAAAAAGGGCTTTATTGTCGAAGCAATAGGTACCTGTGTTGATTTCAGTAACCTGTTGCTCCTCCTGGTTGGCGTCCTTGTGCTCGACATTACGGATGACATTTCCGTTTTCATCCCGGATAATCCGTCCGTACCCAGTCGGATCTTCTGCGATGGCTGTTAAGATGGTCGCTTTCGCACCCATTTCGCGATGATGGGCGACGAGCGCTTCCATTGTTTCCGATTTGATCAGCGGGGTATCGCCGCAAACCACAATCGTCGTACCTTCCAAACCACCGAGTAACTCTTCTGCCTGTTTCACCGCATGGGCTGTCCCGAGCTGTTCCTCCTGAAATGCATAAGAACAGGATTCCCCGAGCAAGTCCTGCACTTTTTCAGCCCCGTGTCCGACAACGGTAACAATCTTATCGGCGCCAAGACCTTTAATATGGTCGACTACGTGCTCGACCATCGGTTTTCCACAGACAGGATGCATTACTTTATATAGATCGGACTTCATCCGCGTACCTTGTCCTGCAGCAAGGACGATGGCATATGTATTCGTCATGTGCTGTCCTCCATCCATAATTTCATTATTGACTATATATGAATTTCAGCATTTTTTCAACTATCCCCTCTTGACAACAGCTTCTTTTTCTTTTAGTATTATTTGCTTGTTTTTTTCTATGTATAAACTGACTTTCCATCCATGTATTTCTCACTCTCTTGCACAAAATAAAAGACCAACTCTATCTGTCGCGTTGGTCTTTTGCAGTTGTATGAAATTGTGGTACAGGGTTACGCGCCTGCTTCTTCCAGTACGCCGCGCTCTGCTACCTGATGGTACGCTTCCAGCACTGCGTCTTGTATTTTTGTACGCGCTCCCGAATTAATTGGATGGGCCACATCGCGGAATTCCCCTTCCGGCGTTCGTTTGCTTGGCATGGCCACAAACAACCCGTCATTCCCCTCAATGACCCGGATATCGTGGATGACAAACTCGCTATCCAATGTGATGGAAGCGATCGCTCTCATTCTGCCATCCGTATCTACCTTACGTAATCTCACATCTGTAACTTCCATTTTTTACCCCACTCCCTTTTCAAATGCGTTTCACTTTCTATATTCTACAAAAGCAATGAGAACCCTTCTTTTGTTCTAAAATATTTACACGATTTTGAAAAGTGGTTATCTGTTGGGAGTGAATAGTATAAAGAATTAAAAAGGAGCGTTGCTTTCCATCCTCAATAAAGAGAATTTTGGAACTGAAGAGCCTCTTCTTCCTCAAGATTTCACAAAGCCGACGGATTGCTTAAGTAATTTCCATGCCAGGAAGGCAATGAACAATAAAAGGAGGCTGAACAAGGCGGCAACCGGGATACTTAATAGGGTTGGAACGGAACCGTAATCCCAAATATCCATGCGAAAACCAACGCCAAATGTTCTTGCAATCCCTCCAATGAGTGAAACGATGGAACACACAGCTAAACCAACTGATAAGACACCCAGCACGGGACAGGCAAACATAAATAGCAGCGCTTTATAAATATTTTTCATTTTCATTTCCCTCCCTCCTATAAGATAAATTCACTGTTGAATCCGGATGAATATCCAACGTCTTTGCATAGCGAATTTCTTTGATCTCGCAGCCTTTCCCGATATAAACACATTCACCAATTACCAAATCCGCAACGGTATGCTCCAACCGTATGACCCTCCCTTCGATTCTCTCGCTTCTTAATGTTTTCTTTCCAATACCCAAAAAGTTGATATACGAGATGGCATGACTACTTACTGTTATTTCTTGCGCTCCTTTGATGTTGGAGATATGGCACGTGGAAGTCATGAGAAGTGTGACGAATTGCGCTTCCAGTACCCCCTTAATCATCACATGTCCTTTTGCATGAAATGTTCTTGATGTAACCTGCGTTTCAACTCGAAGAGAACCTGAGGAATCGACTTGATCTGCCACCAAGCTATTCAAAGTTGCACTGCCCGTATTGGTCATTAATGTAGTGGTACAATTGCCTTTTACTTTGCACGCACCTGAATTTCTAAATTCATTCGTATGGATTGATTGTAGGATGCATTGCCCAATACTTGTGAAAGTGTCAGTTGATATGTCGCTGTCATAGTTTGCATATCCCTTCACCTTGATTTTATCTTTCAACCTGCTATCTCCTTTCATTAAGCTTAATTATTAAGGTTACTTAAATATTGACCATTTATTTACCCTTAATAAATCAACCAAAAATTAATTTTCCGGCTGATTTATATCTTCCTCAATGATTGTCTTTAATTGTTGAAACATTTTTTTCACGTTCTCTACATCAGTAAAATCCAGTTGTGCGTAGTACTTTTCTATAATGATTTGGTCAATACGGTCTCTCGCTTCAAAATATTTTATGCCTGCTTCCCCTAATAAAACGATGATTTCCCGTCTATTATTCGTATTAATCTCCCGCCGCACATAATTCTTCTTATCCAGCTTGCTTATGATCTGGCTTACAGCGCTGGATGAAACCTTCATCAAGTCGGCAAGCTCACTGACTGTCAATCGCTTGTGTTTATTTAAGACCTCAAGCAAGACTGCTTGTTTGGACGTAATTTCATTGTCTATTTGGGATTCATATTTCTCCATTAAGGCTAAATTGATCTCATAAACCGTCCGGTTCAAGTCCTTGACCGTCTGAATTAACTCTTTGTTCAATGTTCTAACCACCTTTATAGTTTAGACAACTTAATTATATAGCAGGCTTTACGATTAATCAAATGCGAAGTCTCTCTCATAGTTTGATTTCAGCTTCTTAGTTGTCGGTATACGGATATGCAAGAAAAACAGGAAATTGCATACGAGCGTTCACAGTGATATACGAGCGGTAAACTATATATATGAGAGGTCTTGCGATTATACGAGCGGTTAGCGGGAAGAATCGAGCGGTCGCTTTAATTTTCGAGCACATCATCAAGCGACGTCACCAGCTACTATATGCGAGAGGTGTTCATCAAGCGCTTCATCAAATGTGGCTACCAGAAAAAAAACAATAAAAAATCAGGAAGAGATACACAATCTGTGTTCTCTTCCTGATCGATCATTAGATTACCGCGATGACTTCAATCTCAACCGCTGCATCTTTTGGCAGTCTAGCCACTTCCACTGTAGAGCGGGCAGGTGTGTGGGAGCCGAAGTGTTCAGCGTACACTTCGTTCAATGCCGCAAACTGGTTCATGTCTTTAATGAAGACAGTTGCTTTGATGACTTTATCAAGGCTTGTGCCAGCCTCTTCTAGTACAGCTTTCAAGTTGGCGAATACTTGGTGTGTTTGTTCTTGAATGGTTCCTTCCAGCAGTTGGCCGTCTGGTGTCATTGGAAGCTGGCCGGATGTGTACACAAATCCGTTTGCTTTCACCGCTTGTGCATAGGGTCCAATCGCTTGTGGTGCATCTTTTGTCGCTACATAGTTCATGACATCGTTCCACCCTTCTTAAAATAGTTGCCTTCCTGCAGTTCGATGGTGCGGTCTTTTTCATTCACCGCTTTCAGTTTGACCAATGACAAGAAGTCTTGGACGAGCACTTCCTCGGTATGTTCCGCTTCCACTAATACTGCAATGCCGGCAAGCTCGCAACCGAACTCCTCGAGCAGATTCTTCATGCCGGCCATTGTTCCGCCCGCCTTCATGAAGTCATCTGTGAGAAGGACACGCTGTCCGCTTTGCATACTTCTTTTCGATAATACCATTGTTTGAATTCTCCGTGTAGAGCCTGATACGTAATTAATGCTGACGGTAGATCCCTCGGTCACTTTGCTATCCCGGCGGACAACAACGACAGGAACATTCAAATGGCGCGCAATGGCATGCGCGATAGAAATGCCTTTTGTCGCAACGGTCATGATCACATCAATTTCCGTTTCGGCAAAAGCGGAGGCAAATACCTTGCCAATGCGGTCCATCATCTTTGGATTTCCAAGAAAATCGGTCATGTACAAGTAGCCGCCTGGAAGCAGACGGTCGGATCGGCCCAAGTTTTCCTTTAACATGGCCATCACTTCCCGGACTTCTGATTCCGTCACTTTCGGAATATATTTAACACCGCCAGCAGCACCTGAAACAGTAACCAATTTGCCGGTTCCGTTTTCTTCAAAGGTTTCTTTCACGATCGTCAAGTCTTCACTGATCGATGATTTTGCCGCCTGGTACCGGTCTGAAAAGTACGTAAGAGGAATTAATAAATGGGGATTTTCCAAAAGGTGGCGTGTCATATCAACCAACCTCTCACTTCTTTTCCATTTCATTTGAACACCCCCTAAAACCGAATATTTACTTGCAACTTAACATAAATGTACGTCTTTATACAAGAGGAAACCGTTCCCCTGTCATCCGGACTGCATGCACTTCGGTGCAAAAGCCCTTTAATCCATTATAAATACGCGAGACCCGTGATTCGTGTTTGACCAGGCCAAACACCGTAGGGCCGCTTCCGCTCATTAACACAGCATCTGCGCCAAACTGCTCCATTTTTTCTTTCAAAACAACCACCTGAGGATACAGTTTCATCGTAACCGGCTCCAGTACATTGCCGAGTGAACGGCACATCTGCTGATAATCGTTCGAAGCTAAAGCATCCATCATCTGTTTTGTATCTGGATGTTGAATAGATGAGATGTCCAAATTGCGATAAATGTCCGCTGTCGAGACTGAAATGGATGGCTTCGCTAGAATGACCCAACAATTCGGCGGTGCCGCCAGATGCTGAATCTTTTCTCCGCGTCCTGTAGCCAATGCAGTCCCGCCGTAGACACAAAACGACACATCCGAACCGATGCGGGCACCCAGTTCAGCAAGCTTGTCCGCGCTGAGCTGTAAACCCCAAAGACGGTTCAGCCCTCGGAGTGCAGCCGCCGCATCCGAACTTCCGCCTGCCAGGCCAGCCGCAACGGGGATATTTTTGTCGAGCGTGATTTCGACACCTTTATGTATGCCATACTCTTTCCGAAGCAGATCGGCGGCTTGGTAGGCCAAGTTTTTCCGATCGCTCGGCACGAACCGTTCTGATGCTTTTATTGTAATTTTCCCATCGTCTGTCGGCTTGAGCCAAACGCGATCCGCCAGATCCACAGTGGTCATAATCATTTCGACCTCGTGATACCCGTCTGGACGTTTATACAGCACATCAAGCGTCAGATTAATTTTGGCCGGTGCTTTTTCATATAACATCCAGCTCCCTCCATTCATTCCGCTACTCATTGTTCCCTATTTTACCATAGGCCAAGCCGTTTGCGGTACTTTCATTTGCAAAACGGCATATGGGATGGAAAAGGGCTGCTTGGAACAGATTTCTCTTCCTCGCAGCCCTTCCCGTGTCAGTCGTTTATGAGTTGAAAGGTGTTAAGCGGTTATTTCTTTTGGGCCATACCTTGTTCCGCCATTTCAATCGCTCGCTTCACCATATTTCCTGCGTCGCGTGATTTGATTCCTCCCCAACCTTCTCGCTGGACAACATCGTAAAATCCAAGTTCTTTCGCAATTTCTTCCTTCAAGCGCTCAGACATTACTCGTTTTCTCGCCATTCGGTTTTCCTCCTTTGCGACTGACAACCGTAGTATGAGTCCAAACCATAAAAAAACACCTATTCCTTCTATAGATAAAAGGAAATAGATGTCCAAACGTAATCTTTAAAAACATTCCGCGCTCATCCTCCCAAATAGGAGGACGAGGCAAAATGAGATGAAAAAAATAAATCAAACCATGATGGCAAAACGAATTATTTGACGACAAACGCAGTTGCGTCACCGTCTGCTAGAACTGTTATTTCGACCGCTTCGGTCAAAATATCCGCGTAGCTGTAAGACACCCTTTCAAAAGAATTTTCGTCCTGGTCCAGTTCCACTACAAAAACTGCCCGATACGTCTCTCGAAGGACTCCGGCCCGTTCAATCGTCTTCTTCCGGCCGCCGTTTGCTCTTACATACAAACGTTTTCCTAAGTGAGCATCCAATGACTTCTTAATGTCCGCTAATGTTTTTGGCACGTCGCTTACACCTCACTGTGTATAAGCATAACACTTTTAAAAAGTTCTGTCAATTAAAATTAGAATTTTATCAGTAGATGCTTACTTTTGTCAATCGTTTTTTCGCTTTTTTCGACACTTTTGACATTTCGACGTACCAAATTTGTCACTTCTGAGGTCTATGGAAATCAGGATAAAGGGCGTTCGCCAATCGGCCAAACTCTTCGATCGTCAGCGTCTCTCCCCTTCGGCCCGGATCGATTCCCACTTTCTCGAATGCATCCAATATCGCATCCTTCTTCTCCTTGCCGCTTGGAAGTGACGATTGCAAGTTATTTAAAATCGTCTTTCTCCTTTGCACAAAGGAACCTCTGGACACCTCGAATAGGAAGTCCTCATCAATTACCTCGACAGGCGCTTCTGTCTTTCTCGATAAACGAATCACAGCAGACTCCACGTTCGGCTGTGGCATGAACACCGTTTTTGGCACAATCATAGCGACTTCCGCATCCATGTAATATTGAATGGCAATGGACAATGAACCATATGCTTTCGTTCCAGGAGAAGCCGTAATCCGATCAGCTACTTCTTTTTGCATCATAATAACAAGCCGTTCAATTGGCACCTTGCTCATGAGGAACTTTAATATAATTGGTGTTGTCACATAATAGGGAAGGTTGGCGACGACCACTACTTCGTCCACATCTGTAAAATACTGCTCCATGACAGCGTTTAAATCCGCCTCCAGAATGTCTTGGTGGATAATCTTCACATTCGGATAAGGCGATAACGTATCCTCAAGCACAGGTAGCAGCCGCCCATCAATTTCAAAAGACACGACTTGTCCTGCTTCCCTTGCAATTTGTTCAGTAAGGGCGCCAATGCCAGGTCCGACTTCAATAACACCCGTCCGTTTTGTCAGTCCGGCGTGATACACGATATTCTTCAAAATATTGACGTCGATCAAGAAATTCTGGCCTAAACTTTTCTTAAATGAAAACCCATACGTCTCCAAAATTTCTTTCGTTCGATTGGGTGTAGCAATGTCTTTCATCCTTGCGCCTCCTCTATAGCCTCTAAAGCCCGCTTCACTTGTTCCACTTCAATCCGGAACATTTCAAGCCTCTTCTTTAAACCTTTGCCATTCACCTGGCCTATATTCAACAATGTAGCTAATCGATCACGACGCTGTTTGGCATCTGGATGGCCAATCAACCGCTCCTCATATAAAAATGACAACGGAATCTCTGTGTTGCACTCCGTGTCGGTTGTATACACTTGCTGCAGCGCTTCCCGGATATCGTCATCGGCAGCATGCTCTATGCCAACTTTTTTCCCGTTTTTTGCAATGGATTTCTTTTTATGCAGAAACGCGTGCTTCACACCTGGCACTCGCTCTTCGATAATCGCACGGATCCGTCTGCCTGGATAATCCGGATCGGTAAAGACGATGACTCCCCTTGTTTCTTGTGCATGTTTGATTTGCAAGAGTGTCGTTTCACTGACAGCGGACCCGTTGGTCTCAATCGTCTCCGCACCAGTTGCTCGATTAACCGCAATCGTGTCAGATTTTCCTTCCACCACGATAATTTCTCTGATGTTCACACAACATCCTCTTTCCTACTTGATTTCATTTCATCTTACTTCTCAATATTCATTCTGTACAGCATTATAGACAAGCATCCGTCACGTAGAAACAGGCCGGTTCCCCTGCTGCTTATAACAATCCCATCCACTTTACTGAACGGAAAAACCGCAGGGCCTGTAAGAAGCCCTGCGGAACGATCTATTCATAAGACTCAGGTTGGTTGACCTTTGTGTACTGAATACGTTGAACTTACTTAATCAATTACCTTGATTTTCACTTTGCGTCTTCCAAAATTATAAGCATCCGATTTAGTCGGCACATGCAAGTCGATGCGATTGCCTTTAATGGCACCGCCAGTATCACCTGCTACGGCATATCCGTAGCCTTCCACCCATACTTTTGAACCAAGTGGAATGACACTCGGGTCGACCGCAATGACTTTTAAATTTGGATTGGCCCGTAAATCGAGACCTGTCGCCGTTTTTCCTGTACACCCATTACAATACGCCGTATAGGCTGTCGCAGTGACGTAAAATTCCTTGCCGCCTGAAGAGCCGTTATTCCGGGAAACCCCGACTCCCTTCGATGGGCCGGCACTCGCTACAAGCACTCGTGTACCAACCGAGACCACTTTATCCTGCGGTTTGGAAAGTACCGTTTCAGCAACTAGCTTTCTTGACACTTCTTTCCCATTTTCCTTGACGATTTCGAACTTCCGCTCCACTTTTCCTTTCTTGCCTGGGTGGACTACTTTTTCGCGTCCTTTCAGCAATTTGGAATCCTTTTGTGTAACGACTGTGAAGTTCGTTGGTTCTTCCACTACATCGGTGACCTTTTCCACTCGAACGATTTCCACAATGGAACCCGGTTTAACCAAACCATCCGCTTTCCGATTGAGCTTATCATGTTCATTCATTTGAATGTTTTCTCTCTTTAAAAAGTCAGCGACCGTAGTCGAAGTTGACCATACTTCCTTCTCTTTTCCCCCGTCATTCAACGTAACTGTAAATGCCCGTTCGATTGAGATTTTGTTATCGTCTCCCACTCGTTGTGAGAGTGCTGGAGAAATCTTGTCGTGTTCTGAAACGTCGACTTTCGCTTCCGCTAAAATGTCGTCAACCTGTCGATCGGTTGTCCAGACGGCTGTTTTGTTTTTACCGTCATCTATTGTAATTTTTTTTGCCTGTTCCCACCTGATTGACAAACCTTCTTCAATCGGTGTATTCACTGAGGGTACTACTAAATCTTTCTCTGACACATCAATTTCCTGTTCGGAAAGTAGATGGCCAACTGTATGTGCATGTGTTTTAACTTCGATTTGCTCTCCGTTCGCTTGCAGCGTGACGGATTTCTTTGCCCCTTCGTTCAGGACTAGTGAAATAACTGTCACAAATAATGCGATTGCTAGAATGGTCGCAGCTATTTGTTGACTCCTCAATGACCTAAAGAACAGATTTTTCATGTTTCCTTTTGGCATGAAAAAACCCCTCCTTCATCACTCGGCAAATTATAAAGGCTATAATCTGGGCTGTCAACCTCTTAGAACTTTCTCTCACTCAAAAACAAGAACAAATGATCGCATTCATTCACTGCAATCCTAGAAATTTAGCGCTTAAACACATGCACATTAAACTTTCAATCAGAAATATTAAATAACTTCAAAGCATTCCGGGTCGTCGCCTCTGCCACTTCTTCCACTGGCATATTTTTCAGGTGTGCAATTTCCTCTGCCACCAACGTCACAAATGCCGGTTCGTTGCGTTTTCCCCGATTTGGATGGGGTGCCAGATAAGGTGCATCCGTCTCAATCAACAAGTGCTCAAGAGGAATTTCTGTCGCCACCTGCTTAGGTGTTTTGGCATTTTTGAATGTCACCGGGCCTCCGAGTGAGATCATGAAGTTCATGTCAATGCATTCTCTGGCCGTTTCCACGCTTCCGCTGAAACAATGCATGATGCCACCCACTTCACGGGCTCCCTCTTCTTTCAATATCTGTACAACATCCGCCGTGGCATCCCGATTATGAATAATGATCGGCAATTCCACTTTCTTCGCCAGGTGAATCTGTTTGCGGAACAATTCCTGCTGAACATCCTTCGGCGACTTGTCCCAATAATAATCGAGCCCGATTTCTCCGATGCCCACTACCTTTGGGTGCTTGGCAAGAGATTCAATCCACTGCAAATCTTCCTCCGTGCAATCAATCGCATCAACCGGGTGCCAGCCAACTACTGCGTAAATAAATGGATAAGCCTCTGTCAGCTCCATCGCTTTTTCAATTGTTTTCCGATCAAAGCCGATGACTACCATTTTTGTCACGTTGGCATCCAATGCCCGTTGAATCACTGCTTCCAAATCTTCCTCGTACTGATCCGCATTTAAGTGCACATGGGTATCGATAAACATATTTTTCGCCTCACAATAGCTTTATTCTATTAAAAAGTTATATTTCTATCGTAACAAATCAATTACAGAACAATTAAAAAATGAAGACGGCGTTTAACAAAACGCCGTCATTGTTACATTTTCATCGTCTTACTTTACTTTAGCGCCATTTTCCAATTGTGGATCGACTGTTGCCAGCTTCAATGTGCCGCCTGATTGACCCGCCAAGATCATTCCTTGTGATAACTCGCCGCGCAATTTGACAGGTTTCAGATTGGCAACGACAATGACCTTTTGTCCGACTAATTGCTCCGGTTCATAATGCTCGGCGATGCCGGAAACAACTTGACGCTGCTCGTACCCTAGATCCACTTGCAATTTCAATAATTTATCCGCCTTCGGAATCCGCTCACATGCAGTGACAGTTGCAACACGCAAGTCTACTTTCATGAAATCGTCAATCGTAATTTCTTCAGAGAATGTCTCCTCTTTCTTTTCTTCTTTCACCTCTGCCTGCTTTGGTGCAGAAACAGACATTTGGTCACGAATGTATACAATTTCCACTTCTGGATCAAGACGCGGAAAGATCGGCACACCTTTTTCAACGACTTTTGTTCCCGCTGGCAAGCTGAAATCACCAAGTGTTTCCCATGCCAATAATCTTTCATTCAATCCAAGCTGTTCCATAATCTTAATAGGAGATTTTGTCATGAATGGCTGGAGCAACGTCGCAATATGGCGTAAAGAGACGACTAAATGGGCCATCGCTGACGCCAATTTCCCTCTGTCTGCTTCATCTTTTGCGAGCACCCACGGCGTTGTTTCATCTATATATTTATTCGTCCGGGAAATAAGTGCCCATAAATCCGAAAGGACGACACTGAACTGCATTTTTTCCATAGAAATTTCATATTTTTTCACTGTTTCTGTCATGAAATTCCGTAATTCTTCGTCAAATCCTGTATCTTCTAATCCTTCTGTCGGAACCGCTCCGTCGAAGTATTTATTAATCATAGATACGGTACGATTTAACAAGTTCCCGAGGTCATTTGCCAAATCATAATTCGTGCGTTCCACAAACGATTCCGGTGAGAATGTACCATCTTGTCCAAACGGCAGCTCTCTTAATAAGAAGTAGCGCGTCGCATCCAAGCCGAATCGTTCCACCAGCATTTCTGGGTAGACAACGTTTCCTTTGGATTTCGACATTTTTCCATCTTTCATCATGATGAATCCATGGGCGAATACTTTCTTCGGCAACGGCAAATCAAGAGCCATCAAGAAGATCGGCCAATAAATCGTATGGAATCGGACAATATCCTTACCGACCACATGTACATCTGCCGGCCAATACTTCTGGAACAGGGAATCATCATCCGTTCCGTACCCAAGCGCCGTAATATAGTTCGTCAAGGCATCCACCCAGACGTAAATCACATGTTTCGGGTCGCCAGGCACTTTAATGCCCCAGTCGAATGACATACGGGAGACCGAAAGATCCTCTAACCCTGGTTTAATGAAATTGTTGATCATTTCATTTTTTCGTGATTCCGGCTCAATAAATGTCGGGTTTTCTTCATAATATTGAAGCAGCCGGTCCGCATATTTCTTCATATTAAAGAAATACGATTCCTCTTTGACGCGTTGAACAGGCCGATTGCAATCCGGGCAGTTGCCCTCGACTAGCTGCGCTTCCGTGAAGTATGATTCGCATGGAACGCATTTCCATCCTTCGTACTCGCCTTTGTAAATATCACCGTTATCGAGGAACTTTTGGAAAATCTTCTCGACTGCAGATTTATGGCGTTCCTCTGTCGTGCGGATCAAATCGTCATAGGAGATATCCATCAGCTTCCAAAGATTTTTCGCAATGTCCGCAATGCCATCTACATAGGTTTGAGGAGCTAATCCCTCTTCTTCCGCCTTCTCCTGAATTTTTTGGCCGTGTTCATCCAAACCAGTCAGGAATCGGACATCATAGCCACGAAGTCTTTTGTATCGTGCCATCGCATCGGATGCCACTGTCGTATACGCTGTTCCGATATGGAACTTTCCACTCGGATAGTAGATCGGGGTGGTAATATAGAAAGTATTTTTATTATCTGCCACAACAATTTCCTCCAGTATTTCAATCTATACTACCCATTTTATCGGAAGTTCAACATTTGTGCCATGACGACAGTTGGAGTTTTATTAAATAGAGGATTTCTCTGAGCTATCTGCAAAAAATTATTTTGATTAATACGGGCCGCAAAGGTATGATAAAGGGGAATATTATAACTTTTCCGACATATGGAAGGAGGTTAAAATGAACAATGAAGAGAGCCGATTGCAAAAAGCAATCGAACTTAGAAACGAAAAAAAGCTAAAAGAGTCGAATGAGCTTTTACTGGAATTGGTTCAGTTGCATCCCGAGAATGCGTATTACCACTATCAATGTGCCTGGAGTTTTGACTGTTTAGGAGAAGAGTCAAAAGCGGTGCCCTATTACGAGAAGGCCATTCAAGGGGGGCTGGAGGAATCTGATTTGGTGAACGCTTTTTTAGGGCTTGGAAGCACATTACGAACTCTCGGGGAGTATGAAAGATCGAAAGACGTTTTTCAGGAAGCGATAGAACGATTCCCCTCCCATCAAGCCCTCCGTGTATTCTTTGCAATGACTTTGTACAATGTCGACGAACACAAGAAAGCGATGGAATACCTGCTGAAATGTATTGCCGAAACTTCATCCGATGAAGGAATCCAGAATTATAATAGAGCGATTTCATTCTATTCGGATAGGTTGGACGAAACGTGGGCATGATTTCCACGTCTATGTCCCTATCAACTTCATCTCGTTATTTGCCCACCCAGGATTACTATATGTTAAAAACGGGTGGGCTTCTTCTATCCTATTTCTTGATTCCTATTTATATGGTTAGTTGTCAAACACTATCATTTTTTTAAAATTATTTAGTCGGAAATAATATTATTTAATTATTTTGTTATGAATCGGTGATTCTTTTTTAATGCAAACAGCAAGCAAAAACTAGACTTTTTACCCTGTTGCCCAGTACTTCCATAAAACTATTATTTTGTCTACATTTTTAAGCGAGTTTTATTGACGTTAATTGGAAGACTTGGTATGATGATATGTAGACAAGAGAATTATGTCGAAATTTGACGAAAAATTTATTTGCTTAGGAGGAATTCTTGTCATGAAATCTACAGGTATCGTAAGAAAAGTTGATGAACTAGGGCGTGTCGTGATCCCGATCGAACTACGCCGCACTCTCGGTATTGCTCAAAAAGATGCTCTAGAAATTTATGTCGACGACGATAAGATCATTTTGAAGAAATACATGCCAAATATGACATGCTCCATTACAGGTGAAGTGTCTGATGACAACCTTCGTCTGATCGATGGCAAATTAATTTTAAGCCAAGAAGGCGCAAAACAGCTTATCAAAGAAATCGAAGACAAAATGAATTAATAGTATTAGGTGGATAATATAATAGAAAATCCAGGACACTGGTTGTTCTGGATTTTGTATTAACACCTATTCAATTATCGACATGATATTCCCGGTAGACGTCTTTACGGTTCAACCCTCTGTCTGCTGCCACCTTTTTAATAGCCTCTTTCGAAGAAATTCCTTCTTTCTCCATCAAAGCCTCCACATGTTCAGACACAGACAGTCCTTCCCACCATGCAGTACTTTCCTCAGACAATTCACCTTGAAATCCTTCAATGACTAGACAAAATTCGCCTCTTAGTTCAGTTGACTCTGCCCAGTGAATGGCTTCTTCCAATGTTCCGCGAAGAAATTCCTCATACCGCTTTGTTAATTCCCTTGCGAGTGTAATACGGCGTGTTTCACCGAGCACCTCTTTCATTGCCCGCAACGTTTCTTTTAATCGATGAGGTGCTTCATATAAAAGAATGGATTCCCGCCGGAACTGTAAATCCTTCAGCTGGTTAGTCCGTTCCTTTTTTTGACGGGATAGGAAACCAAAGAAATAGAATGGCTGTGTCTCAAGACCCGACGCGACCAGCGCAGCAATCGCCGCATTTGCTCCCGGTACGGGCACTACGTCGAAGCCTTCTTCAATCGCTTTTTTAGCAATATCCGCTCCTGGATCGGAAATACAGGGCATGCCGGCATCACTGACAAGCGCCACTGACTTCCCCTCTTCGAGCAGCGATAGGATTTTCTCGCCGCCCACCATCAGGTTATGCTCATGATAACTCATTAACGGCGTCTTAATATCAAAGTGATTGCATAGTTTGATGGTGTTTCTCGTATCCTCTGCCGCAATCATATCCGCTTCCTGTAAAATCCGGATGGCACGAAACGTCATATCATCGAGATTACCGATCGGGGTCCCGACTAGGTAGAGCTTGGCCCTCCCTGCTTCAGCACTTTTTTGAGATTTCATGTTGCCGCTCCTTCCTTCATATATCGTTCCTTTTCCAGCCGGGACAATTGCTTGAACCGGTATTCCGCCTGCATCGCTTCTCTTTTATTGTCGAAGGTTTCGGAGTAAACGCACTGCACCGGGCGCTTCGCACGGGTATATTTTGCGCCTTTACCTTCATTATGTGCCTGAATTCGGCGGTCTAAGTCATTCGTATACCCCGCGTAATAGGATCCGTCCTTGCATTCCAATACGTAGAAAATATGATCATTTTCCTTCTCCATATAGCATCTGCCTCACTTCCTCGGTATATTCCCCGTCGGCGCCGTATACATAAAGAGGCGGCAATACTTTTAGATCTGGTTTTCCATCTTTAATTCCTTCGATCAGCAAGGTGTTCGCTTCTTTTCCTTCCTTCGGGTAGACGAAACGAATTCGTTTCGGCTCCAGCCGATTCGCCCGCATCGCGGTCACAATGTCCAATAATCGGCCAGGACGATGGACAAAGGCCACTTTTCCTCCTTGTTTTGCAAGTTCGCTCGCTGAACGCACCGCTTGCTCCAATGTCAGATGAATTTCATGTCTGGCAATTGCGACGTGTTCCCGGATATTTTTTTCGCTCGCGTCAATCGCGGGAAAATAGGGAGGATTGCAAGTGATCGTGTCGTATTTTTCATATCCGATGACATCTGCAATATCAATGACATTGTTCTGTAGAATCTCAATCTGATTTTCCAGTTGATTATACGCCACGCTGCGCTTCGCCATATCGGCCAATCGTTCCTGTAATTCGATCCCGATGATCTGGGCTTTCGTACGGGCGCTTAATAAGAGAGGGATGGCGCCATTTCCCGTGCATAAGTCCACAATTTTCCCCGACCGTATCGGCACATAAGCAAATTTCGCCAACAATACGGCATCGAGGGAAAAAGAAAAGACAGAAGGGCTCTGGATGATCCTCAAATTTTCCGCCAATAAATAATCCAGCCTTTCATCACCTTGTAAAATCTGATCCATGTTTCACACCTCTTCATAAAGAAAGAGCCGATACCTACGATAGGATCGGCTCCTCTTACGCATTTTGTTTGCTTAAGAAGGAGAGGCAGAACAGACAATCCTCTCCTTTACGGCTGCTGCCGTAATGAACATTGCATACATGATATCCTTCATTGTAGATGCGGGCCAGATTATCGACCCCTTCACCAATATCAACCTTTTTCACTTTTTCCGGATTCCGTTTTGGATCGGACGACTGCTTCGGTTCATTCAGTTCCTCAAGTCGTGCACGCAAATGATGGTTTTCTAGTTGAAGTGAGTGGTTCTCTTCCGTCATCTTTGCTACAAATCCTATCAATTCCCGGAATTGCTCATGCATGGACTCGAGTTGCTGTTCGAATTCCATTACTCTGTCGAGAAAGTTCCCTTCTTTCAACTGTTCCACCTCATTATTTCATCAATTGGGGTACCGTATCTTGTCTACCTTCCAGCTCTTCCCAAGAATACTCAAGCACTTGCTCCTGTTCGGACAAATTCACTTGCACAACCCGTTCAAGAAGATTCAAACCGACCACTTTTCCCGCACCTTCAGGAGTTTTGATCCGTTCACCGATATCCGGCATTAATGCTTTTGCTTCTTCGTATTCATCGTTTTCATATTTCAAGCAGCACATCAGACGGCCGCATAGACCTGAAATTTTGGAAGGATTCAGCGATAAGTTCTGGTCTTTCGCCATTTTAATGGAAACCGGCTCAAAATCCCCTAAGAAGGTAGAGCAGCATAACATCCTGCCGCAAGGACCAATCCCGCCAAGCATTTTCGCCTCATCGCGCACTCCGATTTGCCGAAGCTCGATGCGTGTGCGGAAAATAGCGGCCAAATCTTTAACGAGATTTCGAAAATCGACCCGTCCTTCCGCGGTGAAATAAAAGACGATTTTATTTCGATCAAATGTGTATTCCACGTCAACAAGTTTCATATCGAGCTGGTGTTCCCGTATCTTTTCCATACACGTACCGAACGCCCGCTCCGCCTCTTGACGGTTTTCTTCGACTTGCTCTATGTCATCAGGCTGCGCAACCCTGATGATCTTTTTCAATGGCAAAACAACATCATTCTCCTCGACATCCCTGACCCGGCTTGCAACTTTGCCATATTCGATACCTCTTGTCGTTTCTACAATGACATAATCACCAATTTCGAGATGATAATCCAGAGGATCGAAATAATATATTTTACCCGCTTTTTTGAAGCGGACACCTACTATTTTATACAAGCATTAACCCCTCCTGCAAATTGAGCACCAGCTGTTCCATTAGAAGTGTACGGTTCATATTGCTATACAACTTCTTTTTCGCCTGTAAGACCGCTTCCATCATGGCCGATAATTGACTGTACGTCAGCTTCATGGAGAGACTGCTGAAAAATTGCTGCTGATCGGGAAACGTCAACGTCGACGTCAGCCCCGCTTTCAACGAAACAATATCACGGTAGGCGTATAGAAGCAAGTCCAATCCGCGTTCCGCATCCTCTTTCTCCTTGATTGAAACTGTCCAATCGGTCTGTATGAAAAGAAGCGCCTCATTAACGTTGCGGTCAGATGCTTCAATCAATTTTAACACTGTTTTTCGAATCTGTGCAAACTGCTCATCTCTCGCAAGCGAGATGGCTTCCTCCATATTAGCGGTTACCGTCGCCACGGTTGCTGCCATGGAAGGATGAATATCATGCTTTACCACTTCTGCGATCAATTCTTCTTTGGACGGCGGGAGGAAAGAGATCCGTTGGCAACGAGATCGTATTGTTTGCAAAATGGTCTGGTAAGCTTCTGTGAGAAGGATAGCCGTTACCTCGCCCTCCGGCTCCTCCAAATACTTTAGCAGCGTATTGGCAGCTGACACATTCATCCGGTCTGCCTGGACGATAATATAAATCTTTCTGCCAGGCTCAAAACCCTTCTTCGTCATTTTCATGATCAAAGCAGACATTTGATCCTTTTTAATATCTTGTCCATCGGGTCGTATCATTGTAATGTTCGGATGGTTACCGGAATCGACTCTTCGACAAGCGCTGCATGTTCCACATGGAACGCCATCTACTGGATTACCGCAAAGCAGAAGTTTCGAAAAGAAAAGAGCAGCTTCTTCTTTTCCCGTTCCCCGTTCTCCATCAAATAAATAAGCGTGGCCAATTCGTTTATTTACAAAAGAAGTCTTCAGTCTTTCAATCACCGGCTGTTGACGTTCTACAATTGATTGTTTCATAGGCCCCACCTCTTTCGTTGCAAAAAACCCCGTGTTTTTCGTGAACACGGGATTACATATATAGGTTAATGAGAAGTCCTTTGATTTCTCCTATTTTCCCAAGTAATTCAACAGAATTCTGTTCTTCGCTCAGCAAAGCTTCCGCCAATTCAATCAGTTTTTCATCGATTGTCTGGACAATCTTCAACCGGCGGCCTTCACCGTACTGGTTCCACGTATGCGATTGCTTTACGTCCAGGCCCGACTCAACTGCCTCTTTCAGGAACCGTTTGACAAGCATTTTGAACTTCGCCATTTCACGTAAATTCCGGGAACGCGCCAGTCGGTCCCCGGCAGCAGAAATGTCCCCGAGGAGCCTAGTCAATTGTTCACCGTGAAGACGCTCTTGCTGCGTCAGAACCATTTGTCCAAACCGGTTGCCCGTCTGAGCTGATCGCGATGGATCGTTTCTCATTTTATCGAGCCCGGCACGGTAATCACTATTTACCTTCAAAAAAGTTCACCTCATTTATACCAAGCAAAGAGGTACAAAAACAACTGTTATCTGAATTAAAAATGATGGAATTGCTCAATTGGCAGAACAAATACGGTAGCGCCTCCCACTTCCACTTCCACAGGATATGGAATATAGGAATCTGCGTTGCCGCCCATCGGAGATACCGGAGCGACCATTTGATCGCGCGAACGACAATTTTCACGGATCAACTCAAGCGCTTTGGGTACAAGACTGTCATCTGTACCGATGAGGAATGTCGTATTTCCTGATCGTAGAAAACCACCTGTACTCGCTAATTTTGTTGCCCGGAAGTCGTTTTTCGTCAAAGCTGCAGACAACCGGTTGCTATCTTGGTCTTGGACTACCGCTACTATCAATTTCACGCCTATCACTCCTTTTTTTGTATCGTTCTATTCATTATATCACGAAACTCATTCAGAAATGAGTTGAGAACTTACAATTTTCCAAACATTTTCAGTTACTGTTTTTAATTCGCATGAAGCATCGATGGTTGTAATCCGGTCAGGATACTGCTCCAGCAATTTTTGATACCCTTCGTAGACGAGCGAATGGAATTGAATGCTCTCCTGATCAAGCCGATTTTGTTCCCTCTCGCCATTTTGGTTGATTCGTTCCAAGCCTTCCTCCGGGCTGATATTAAAAAAGATCGTCAAATCGGGCATCGTATCCCCGATGGCAAATCGGTTAATAGACAGGACATCTTCCATGCCAAGCCCTCGGGCATAGCCTTGATATGCAAGGGAACTGTCAATAAAACGGTCGCAAAGAACAACTTTGCCTTCTGTCAGCGCCGGAATAATCTTCTCGACTAAATGCTGTCTTCTGGCGGCCGCGTACAATAACGCCTCGGTTCTTCCATCCATCTCCTGGTGAGTGTTATCCAGAATGATCGATCGTATCTTTTCTGCAATGCGGATACCCCCAGGCTCCCGGGTCGTCAATACATCATGGCCATCCAGTCTTAGTTTATTCGCCACTTCCTCCAGAACGGTTGTCTTCCCTGCTCCTTCAGGTCCCTCAAAGGTAATAAATACCCCTTTTTTTAACATAGTAAGCCTCCATCATTCAATCGCGACTAAAATTTTCCTTTGTTCCGTCCGGATTGCACCTTGGAACTTCGCGTTCATCATTATATATTGCGTCAGCCATTCGGCATGCTTTTCATTGATCCTTTCTCCACCTAGCACTAGCGGGACACCTGGAGGATAAGGAATAATCGAGCCAGCCGCTACACGTTCTATCGCCGATTCGATGGGAACCCACTCCGTTTCCATCTTACGTAACTCGGTTGGAGAAATAGCCAGCATGCTGATCTCCTCGCCTATCGTAAATGCGGAAGGCTTTGCAGCATCGGACAAAGCTTCCGATTTCAATCGTATTATAGCCTTCTTTATTCTTACCAGGCTTTCCTTAAACGGAAAATAAGTGTCCTTTTTCAATAACGGCAGGATCATTAAGACTTGAAAAGGATCCGCCAGCTCTGCAAATATGCCTTCCGCCTCCAGCTGATCAAGCAAGTCGAAGCCAGTATAGCCTTCCACCCGCAAAAGCAGCTTCAAGGGATCATCCACTTCTACAACCTCGACAGAAGACAGCTCACGCAAGCTGCGAATGAAAGCCGACCGCTCCTGCAAGAATGCTTCCTGGTCTTGGGAGGTGTAGGAGGCGGCATAGCTTCTAGCATCATCAAGGGATGCCATAAGCAAATAGGATGGACTGCTCGATTGAAGCATTTTTAAATAATGGGCCACCCTCTGCGGATCAATTAATGAAGAACGGACATGCAGAAAAGAAGCCATGGTCATCGCGGGCAATGTTTTATGGGCCGAATGAACAACGACATCCGCTCCGAGTGACAATGCGGACGGTGGAAAAGCACCGCTTGCGACAAAATGAGCGCCATGCGCTTCGTCCACCAGCACCGGGATGCATTGCTCATGACATTGTTTAATGATGGCTGCCATCTCGTTCCCTGTAATCCCGTAATACGTAGGATACGTCAGGACAACGGCTTTCGTGTCAGGTGCCGCCTCGATCGCTTTTTTTATTTGCAAGGCACGAACCGTCCCGATTGTTTGCGTCTTTTCATCCCACTCAGGGGAAACGAACACGGGACGGGCCCCCGTCAGTTCAATAGCGTGAAAGATCGATTTATGGGCATTCCGCTGCACAATCACCGTGTCTCCTGGCGAACACACTGCAAACATCATCGCCAAGTTACCGACCGTGGAGCCATTCACAAGGAAATAGCTTTTATCGGAGTGATACAAATCGGAGAGTCGCTGTTCTGCTTCCTTAATCATGCCCGCCGGTTCATGCAAATCATCCAGTCCGCTGAGTTCGGTCACGTCATAGGACAGCGCTGACCGGATCTCTTCCGGCAATGTAGACAATAACCCATTTTTATGGCCCGGCACGTGAAAGGAGATAGGTTGCTGTTTTTGAAATTCATCCAATGCCTGAATAACAGGACGATCCATGTCGCGCTTCAATACGTTTACACTTCCTTTGTATTCATTATAAAGCAAGAAGGAGGAAGTGTAAAAAGAGGGACAGTGCATCGGTTGAAATAAAAACGGCGAAGGAGAACCCAAGTGGATCCTCTCGCCGCTTTTCGATTTATTGATACCGCACTCTTGCTATTCCGATAGATAAGAAGACGATGGCAAAGCCAAGCAAAACCAGTATCGGCGTCATGATGTCTCCAAGAGTCGCTCCGTCCACCAGTGATTTGAATCCTTCAATCGCCCATGACTGGGGAACGAAATTAGCGATTTTCTGCATGAATTCCGGAACGATATCCAACGGCCAATAGACGCCGCCCAGCATGCTCGTCGAAATAATAAGAAGCATTCCGACGGCACTTTGTTGCTCAGACGTTTTCACGAGGGTGGCAATGGCCATGCCCAATCCGACTACACTGAACAGCAACACCGTAACGAGTAATGCCAAGCCAAGCGGATCTCCCCATTGAACGCCAAACAGCAGGGATGTCAGCACGATGAGTATGGAGAACTGCACAAATCCGATGATGAAAAAGGACAGGACATAGCCCAGTGTCAATTGGATCCGTGTCGCCGGTGTAGTTAACAATCTTGACCAAATGCCCATGCTACGCGCTTCAATCAATGTCCCTGTAGTGAAAAGCATAACAATCATGACAAACATGATGGAGAAGCCTGCTGAGCTATAAGACATCTTATTCCAGCTTTCCACTTGCGTATCGTTCATATGGATCTCGCTGATCCCGTCTGTTCCGCTCTCCGTCTCGATCAGCTGGTTAAAAACCAAATCCCACTCCTTGTTTTCATAGGACGCGCCAATCTGGGCTGCTGTCAACTGTAGGTCGAGCGTTCGGAGCGCCTGATTGTACAATTGCTCCAACATGGGTGCCGCCGCCGTGCCAGGAGGATGCTGTAGCATGACAGCTGGTTCTTCCTTAGCAACATGGCCTAGGAAATCTTTTTTAATTGTAATGACGCCTTCCACCGACTTCTCGGAAAGTAACTCTTTCGCAGTTGCTGCATCGACCTCTTCATACTCAACAAAAGGATGGGCCTTCAGCTGGCCGATCAAATGGTGCGAATATACGGATCCATCCTCGTCAACAATTGCCACGGGCATCGCCGAGCCGGCGTTCTCTCCAAATAATCCGCCGAACAGCAAGGTGAAAATCAATGGCATGGCAAACATGATGAAATAGGATGAGCGCCTTTTAAAGGTGCGTTTCATTTCCAACGAACAAATCGCTATTATTTTTCTCACTTCATTTTCCTCCCGATAACGCACTGTCCCGCATGCGAGCCGAGCCTATAACGATAGACGCGGCACCTATGGCAAGCAACACAAGAGCCGCCGCCCCTAGTGACGCCCACGTCGCTCCGTTCATGATGGATGTAAAGCTATTCAGTGCCCATGAATTCGGCAGGACGAGCGCCACTTTTCGCATGACTTCTGGAAATGCGGATAACGGCAGCATAGAACCACCCAAAAGCGCGAGTACTTGCACCATGATGCCGCCTGCCATGTCTGCCGTCTTTTCATTTGCGGAGAAAGCCGCAATCAGAATGGCTAAACCAGACACAGCAAAGCTATAGACAAAACCGATAAATAGTGTCTGAACTGCACTCTCGCCCCAATCTACTCCTAATAGATAGTGTGTAGCCGCCATGAAGACAATGAACTGACCAAAGGCCAAACACCACGTCCCTAAAAACTTGCCGCCTAAAATGAAATCCACCCGCGTCGGTGTCATCCGCAGCCGATCTAATGTGGCCGAATGTTGTTCTTGATGAAGGGACTTCCCTCCCCGAACTGCATTAAAAAGAAGGAACATCGCCGCCATTGCAGCAGCATAATATTGCATCGAGGACACCTCCCGTTCCCCGACTGAAGCCACCTCTACATACTGCCCGTTACGTTCCACTACTTCTTTCATTCCATTGAGCAGCTCCGCCTGGATTTTCCCCGGCTCTATGGCTGGATCTTGATAGGAAGCAGCTACAGCAAGATTAGTCATGATTTTTTCAGTCGAATTAGACATTGCCCATACAGTTTGTGCAAACGAATCCGTCAGTTGCTGGGTGAACAGGGCACTGGATTCCTTACCGGACACAGCTAAAATCGTTGCCGGGTTCTTCTGCTCTCCCCATTCATTTGGCAGGACGATGCCTGCATCCACTTCACCCTGATTAACCCAATCCTTCAATTGCCCATCAGTTGCTGCAACCTTCACCGTTAACATGGTCAAATCCTGTTGTAAATAATTCTCCACGAATTCCTTAGCCAGAGGATCGTCTTTTTCCGCATAGATCCCAATCACCGTGGCAGGGAGTGATTCCCCTTCCATTACCCCTTTTAAGGCAAACCCCAATATGGCCGTTAACAAAAAGGGCATGAGCAATAGGAGCAAAAAAGCTTTTCGGTCCTTCAGCTGGATGGCCATATCCTTTCGGGCAATCAACACCATTTTCTTCATACTAAACGCTCCTTAGTCTCGCAAAGAACGGCCCGTCATTTGCAAAAACAGTGTTTCCAGGTCCGCTTCTTTCAGTTTGATTTGTCGAAGTTTCACAGCCTCTTCAGCAGCCATCGAAACAATGGAAGCCATCATGTCCTGCCCTTGTTTCATATACAAATGGATCTCAGACGGTTCCGGATTCACTACCTTCTCGACCCCATCCAGCTGTTTTAATTTCTCCACAAAGGCAGGCCGCGCTTCCTCAACATCCAATAGCAGCTGATTTCCCCCGGCCAATCGTTTGCAAAGCTCCTGCGTTGACCCGGTTGCAATCACTTGCCCATGGTCCATAATGGCGATCCGTTTGCATAGAAATTCAACCTCTTCCATGTAGTGACTCGTATAGATAATCGTCATTCCCTGTTCATTCAAGCGCTTCACCGTTTCTAAAATATGATGGCGCGATTGTGGGTCAATGCCAACGGTCGGTTCATCCATAATAAGAAGCTCGGGCCGATGGAGCAAAGCAGCTCCGATATTGATGCGGCGTTTCATTCCCCCAGAAAATGTCTCAATCCGGTCTTTTCCTCGTTCTGAAAGCCCTACCGTCTCCAATACTTCCAAGGCACGGGCCTTTGCCTCCCTTCCCTTCAAGCCATACATTTTCCCCCAAAACACTAAGTTATCAAATGCCGACAAAGTTGGATAAAGGGCGATATCCTGCGGAACAACCCCGATTTTCTTTTTAATTTCATAAGGAGACCGACTTACAGATAAACCATCCACTTGAATGTCACCTTCATCATAAGGAACAAGTCCGCAAATCATAGAAATGGTAGTCGATTTCCCTGCACCATTCGGTCCAAGCAAGCCAAATGCTTCACCTTTTCCTACATGCAACGTAATCCCCTTTACTACTTCTTTCTCACCAAAGCGCTTTTTTACATTCGTCATCGTTAACATGCAAATGCCTCCTTCTTCACTTCCTATCATAAGAGAAAGGGAAGATTTCTCCATCTGGCGCGCGATAGATTTTTGGCCATGAAAAAAAACGGCATGCGTATGCCGTTTTTCATAGTCGCTTATGCGAGATGTCATATTTAAAAAGTGGTGATGCCATAACGGACCGCAAAAATGGCCGCTTGCGTACGATCTCGGAGGCCAAGTTTATGGATGATGTTCGAAACATGATTCTTCACTGTGCCTTCTGTAATGAACAACCCTTCCGCCACCTCTTTATTGTTCAGCCCCTGCCCCAAATACTGCAACACTTCCCGCTCACGGATCGTCAGCTCAGACAGGCCTTCCGGAGGTTCCGATGCACCTTCCAATGCCTTCTCCGCTTGCTTAAGCCGTCCTTCCGCCAGAAGATGGGCCGTAAAATCCTTTGGTAGCACGACGCCCCCATGGTAGACCGTGCTAATTGCTTTGGCAATCGTCTCGGTCGGCATGTCTTTCAATAAATAGCCGCTGGCCCCTTCCTCCAATGCATCAAAAATTAATTCACTGTCATTAAACGTCGTGAGGATCAAAACCTTAATATGCGGCAGCTTTTCTCGGATCAGCCTCGTACCTTCCACTCCATTGACGCCCGGCATCCGTATATCCATCAGGACAATATCCGGCTCCAGCCGGGATGCTTGAGCTAAAGCGTCGGAGCCTTCCACTGCTGTACCGACAATATGGATATCCTCCTGCAGGCTCAGCAAGGAACTTAACCCTTCCCGGATTAACGGCTGATCATCTACAATCAATACATTTATCATGCAATCACTCCTGTCGATGACCATCTCACCCGTTGCAGCGGAAAGGACACATGAATCGTAAATCCGTTTCCTTCTTCGCTCTCCATCTGCAAAATGCCTCCGTGCTCGGCCACCCGTTCTTTCATATTCAACAAACCAAAACTCGGGACCACCTGACCGGCCCCCTTTCCGTCATCCTGGATCTCCAGCCGCAATTCCTTCGGATGCACCCGAATGGAAACCTTACAAACATCTGCATCCCCGTGGCGCTTGGCATTCGTCAATGCCTCCTGGACAATTCGTTTCAAGGTTGGCTGCAAGAAAAGGGGTATCGACGACAAATCACCCTGTACATCCAATTCAGTTTGCATATGGGCGGAGTCGGCAAAGTCCTTCATTAGTTCTTTTAAGACATGCAAGAAGGACACCTGCAAATGATCCTCTTCTTTTAAGGTTCGAACAGACAACCGCACCTCATGAAGCGAATCGCGCGCCAACTGTTCGCACGTCCCAATGATCGCTTTGGTCTTATCCGGATCACGGACAGACATTTCATTCGCCAACTGTAGCTGAACTATCAGTGCTGTCATTTTATGTCCAACCGTATCATGAATTTCCCGGGCAATTTCATTGCGCTCCCGGATCACAGTCAACTCTTCCACCTGATTTGCATAACGCTCCAACTGCCCGTGCGCATCCTGCAGCGCTGTATGCGTCTCATTCAATTGTTCATATTGCACCGCAATCGTTTCCTTCGCCAACTGGATATGGCGAATCAAACTCCCCACCAACGCACAGTAAATGACAAACGTCAGATTGATTAAATTACTGGTAATCATAAATTCGTTCAATACATATTGGCGATAACTCACAATCCCCCACGCAGCAAAAAAGGCAATTGGAAACACCCTCACCACTTGTTTTGCATCATAGGCAATGAAAACAGTAGTAGCAATAATCCCAAAAAAGATCAGATACAAATAACCGCTGTCCGGAAAAATCATGCCAAATCCGAAGGCCAATAAAAAGTCGACAGACGAGCAGATTATCCGCACAATGGACCGGGAAGTCGACATATGGATGAAATGAGTCAGGACAAATACCAGCATTGCAACAGGCACATAAAACGACCATCCCGTCCATGACGCTTTGTCGGTTGGAATATAGTAGATGCATAAGATCATCAAAGTAACAAGCCGAATGGAAGTGAGCAACATCATCGATAAGCTTTTCATGACATCTTCCTTTTATTAAACTATTTCTACTTATTTCTTATGATGAATGAAAAAGAGAGCGCCCGCAACATAATCTTTTATATTGCGGTAGTGTGGTGGAAGGGAGGGGGAGGATTTTTGATAGGCGGGGGCGGGTGTGCCACGTCTGACTATGAAGGAACACACATTTTTCCGGCTGAATTGTAGTCAAGTGGTGATCATTTGGGTTTAGGCGGTGATAGACGAGTTAATGGGGACTTTTTGGAGCATGAGGAAGGATGATCTTCTTCTAAGTAGAGATGATTATATTATAAATGGCAATACACCAGAGGATTCTCCATTTGTAACTTTGCCAATTAACAATCCTCACCATAACTCTCCAAGTTTCCTTAGCCAGAGTGACTATGTAAACACAACAAAACATCTCTCAGGTCTTATCCTGGCGACGTCCTATTATCACAGGGAAGCGGCAAAGCCGCGCAATCGGTTCTTACTTGAATGAAAGAAAAGAATGTTTCTTACAAGATCTCTTAGGATACCTTGCGGTATCTAC
>NZ_JBPVIR010000011.1:0-101287 GCF_057373025.1 Sporosarcina sp. AD_1 | reverse complement strand
ACCTCGGTCGCCAGCGGGTTCTACTATTTAATAGAAGAACTCTGAAGAAATTCGAGTTGCTCGATTTCTGCTGGCATCATTTAAGATGTCAATTTTGAATCCGAAGATTCGAGTTTGTCGTGTTCCCGACGATGTCGGGTTCCGACTTTATTGTTGACGTTTTGCTGTTCAGTTTTCAAGGTTCATTGCGCTGTTTGTTTTCAGCGACTTTACTAATTTACCATGTTGTTTTCTTTAAGTCAACAACTTTTTTTAAGTTGTTTTTTTGTCATGCCCTCTCTCTCAAGAGGACATGTACTAATATACAACATAGTCATTTAAGAAATCAAGCTTTTTTCGAAAAAAATATTCGCCTAATTTTATTGCCGTCGACTATAAAGAGGAGAATCCCTGATATAACAACGATTCCGCCTGCAATTTGGCTGATGCTTAATGTCTCGTTAAAGATATAGTAAGCAAGAATGGCTGCTCCTACCGGTTCAAATAATATAGCAATTGAAATGACATTCGTGCTAACCCATTTCACTGCCCAATTAAAAAGGGAATGCCCGAATAAGTTTGGAATAAGAGCCAATAAGAAAAACCAAAACCAATTCGAAGTGTCATACGGTCCAAATGACTCTCCTTTAATTAAGACATAAAAAAACAGTGTAATGGTACTGATTGAGTACAAGACAAACGTATAAGTAATGAGAGACAATCTCTTCCTTACTTCTTGTCCAAATAAAAGGTAGGCTGTCACTAAGGCACATCCAGCCAGTGCAAGCATGTCACCATAGAATGCTGTGCCGCTCAATTTGAAATCGCTCCAGCTGATGATGATACTCCCAGCAATTGCGATACCAGCGGAGATAATTGTTTTTAGTGACAATCTCTCTTTAAAGAAAAAATACGTTCCCGCTAATGCGAATATCGGTTGTAACGTAACCAAGACGGTAGAACTTGCAACCGATGTGTAGTTAAGCGACTCAAACCACAGGATGAAGTGGAAGGCCAAAAAAATACCCGCTATCGCGGAAAAGGTCCAATCCTTCCGGCTTAAGCGGAATAACTCTTTTCGATACTTCAACAGAAATATCGGCAACATAAGAATGACTGAGAAAAACATTCGATAAAACGCAATCACTCCAGATTCGGCTGTCGAAAGTTTTACAAAGATCGCTGAAAGCGCTACGGAGATTACTCCGACAATAATGGGGATGTAAGGGTGTATTTTAGGCTGATCCAAGATGTTCACGTCCCTTTCATTAGGTGTTTATGTTATAAAGCCAGTCGTTCAGGCAATAGAAACAAAGAGAATTATATCATGCAAATATTATTTGTTACAGTTCAATTTTCTTATTGGGGGGATCCTTATGGAATGGATTGCAAACAGTGCCATGTACCCCGAGGTGTTGATTAAGCTCGTCCTTGCCTTGGGATTAAGTTTAGTGATTGGTGTGGAGAGGGAAATAAAGAAAAAGCCGATAGGGTTGAAAACGAGTGCAGTCATCTCCACTTTCAGCTGCCTCTTAACAATCGTTTCGATGGAAGCGGCGTATTTAGTTCCTTCACGGGCAGATATTAATGTCCAAATGGATCCGCTTCGACTCGCTGCGCAAATCGTCAGCGGGATTGGATTCTTAGGAGCTGGCGCTATTTTGCGCCGTGATAATGATAATATCACCGGCTTGACGACTGCCGCCATGATATGGGGTGCAGCCAGTATCGGGATTGCAGTCGGCGCAGGCTTTTATATCGAAGCTGCGTTTGCCGTCGTTTGTGTTTTGTTCGTTATTGAAATTGTCGCTCCCGCTCTGGATAAGTACGGTCCGAAACGCATTCGTTCTAAAGAGGCTGCATTTATTGTCATTGTTTCGGATAAGACTAAAATTAATGACCTGATTAAATTTCTTAACAACGAAAACATGATGATCGAAAATCTTCGTATCAAAAAAATTGTGAACGATAAAAAACAGGAAGCTCATGAATTAGACTTTCGTTTAGCCGCGCTCACAAAGAAAGAAACTGCCGAACTATATCTTGAACTCACTGAACTAACGTACATCGAATCAGTCGAACTAGAAATTTTCCCATAATTGGAGGCCATTCATGTGAACGATTTACTTCATCTACTGAAACAGGGGAATAAATCCTCCTTGCTTGCAGCTATTGTCAATGCGATCATCGCCATTATAAAAGGAGCCGCTTTCCTCTTCACGGGTAATGTCGCCATGTTCGCGGAAACCATGCACTCACTCGGCGATGCAGCGAATCAATTTTTCGTATTCATCGGGTCCGCATTATCTAAAAAGGCACCAACCCCCAAATTTCCGAACGGCTTCGGCCGCGTAGTCAATTTAGTCTGTCTCGGTGCCGTCATGGTAGTTGCCATCATGTCATATGAAGCAATCAAAGAAGGATGGCATCATGTGTTAAATCCAGTAGAAACGACTGGTTTGTGGATCAACCTTTCTGTACTTGGCTTGGCAACATTACTTGAATTCGCAGTATTATTGAAGGCATCCAAAGAAATTATGCACGATCTGGGTATTGATAAGAAAGGATTGTCTGCCTTCGCGTCCAGTTTTTCAAATTTAAAGCGTGCAAAACCTGCAACTAAATTAGTCTTTATGGAAGATCTCGTCGCCACAATTGGAGGCATCCTCGCTTTCGTGGCAGTTCTCCTTGCTCACTTTACAGGTTTCCTTGCAGCAGAAGGGATCGCCTCCATGATCATCGGGCTGATGATGTTCTATGTTGTCGGAAAGATCTTTTTAGAAAATGCGAGAGGCGCTATAGGGGAAACCGATGAGGAAATGTTAAATCATATTGCTTTTCTTGTAGCTGAGGATCCGGATATTAAAGATATCCAAAAAGTCGAAGTAATAAAAGAAGGGGAATTTCTTCACGTGGAAGTCGTGGCAGAAGTAGATCCTACTAAAACAGTTGCGTTCGTCGATGACATCCGGGACCGGCTCATGCTTCTAATCCTGAAGCAAAAAGGCGTACGGGAAGCAATTATTTCATTCGATGAAGATGATGGGGTTAAAACGTGGAAAGGTGTCAATCAGCCCGAGAAAATCCACGACATCAGTACAAAACTGCCTAAACCAAACAAATAATGTTTAAATGGCGGGGTGGCTATACGCTCCCCGCCATTATATTTGCACTTGGGTTATCCCCTTACATAAGCTCGAACTTTTACAAGGAGGCTGTCAGAATAGAAGCTACTTGCTCCTTATTCAATTTAGCAAAATTGCCAACCGGCCCTCCTGCCATCGCCTTTTCCGCCATGACGTCAATTTTCGAATCATCAATTCCGTAGTCATGCAAACGAGAAGGCGCACCAATCGAAGACCAATACTCACGAAGACGCGCAATCCCCTCGAGCGCAACGGCTTCTTCAGACTTCCCATCTGGGCTGACACCAAACACATTGACAGCCAATCTTGCAAATCGGCCTGGATTTAAGTGGACAGATTGCTCCATCCAGTGCGGGAATAAGATGGCGAGACCGCCGGCATGAGGTATATCATATACCGCGGAAACAGCATGTTCGATTGTATGCGTTCCCCAGTCCCCTCCGTTATTGCCCATACCAAGAAAACCGTTCAGACCCCATGTACCAGAAAGCAGGATGGTTTCCCGAAGCTCATAGTTTTGCAAGTGTTCGACAAGCTTCTTGCCATTCTCTATAATGGCACGCAAGGCACCTTCGCATAACTCGTCCTGAAGCGGCGTGTTTATTTCATCGTGGAAGTATTGCTCAAAGATATGCGACATCATATCGACTATGCCGTAAACCGTTTGGTCCTTCGGCAAGGATAGTGTATACGTTGGATCTAGAATTGAGAACTTTGGAAAACTGAATGGACTTCCCCACCCATATTTCTCTTCCGTCTCTTCGTTAGTGATAACTGAGCCCGCATTCATCTCCGAGCCCGTTGCTGCGATAGTTAAGATGGTTCCGAAAGGCAATGCATCTGCAGGTTTCGCCTTTTTCACGACGAAATCCCATGGATCCCCATCATATTTCGCCGCTGTTGCAATTAATTTCGTGCAGTCGATGACAGAACCGCCGCCTACCGCTAGAATAAAATCAATTTGATGTGTTTTACACAGTTCGGCACCGCGCGCTGCAGTCGTCACTCGCGGATTCGGTTCCACTCCTGCCAGCTCATGCACTTCCATGCCGTTAGCATTTAATATCTCCATCACTTCCTCATAGAGACCATTGCGCTTAATGCTTCCGCCACCATACACGACAAGCACCTTATTCCCATACGGCCTGATTTCTTCCGCCAGGGAAGCGATTTTGTTTTTCCCGAAAATGAGTTTCACCGGATTTTGAAAAACGAATCCATTCATGCAATCCTCTCCCATCATATATATATCAATTTAGGGCAAAAAAGACATCCTCTATTGAAGAGGATGTCTTGATTGTCGCATATTACGCCCAGCCACGGAAGCGTGACGCTTCAGCAGTTTTACGAATACCGATCATGTACGCCGCTAAGCGCATGTCAATATTACGAGTTGTGGAAACGTTATATACGTTTTCAAATGCAGTTACCATTTTTTCAGTCATTCTGTCGCGAACTTCTTCTTCTGTCCAGTAATAACCCATGTTATTTTGAACCCATTCGAAGTACGATACTGTTACGCCGCCTGCACTTGCAAGCACGTCAGGTACAAGAAGGATGCCGCGTTCAGTAAGAATTTTAGTCGCTTCAGATGTTGTCGGTCCATTTGCGGCTTCAACAACAATCGTCGCTTTAATATTATGAGCGTTCTTTTCAGTGATCTGGTTTTCGATAGCAGCCGGAACTAAAATATCGCAATCCAATTCCAAAAGTTCTTGGTTGGAGATCGTATTGTCGAACAAAGTAGTTACTGTTCCAAAGCTGTCGCGACGATCTAGCAGATAGTCGATATCCAATCCGTTCGGATCGTGCAAAGCACCATACGCATCGGAAATACCGATTACTTTTGCGCCTGCATCGTGGAGGAACTTCGATAGGAAGCTTCCTGCGTTACCGAATCCTTGGATGACGACACGCGCACCTTTCATATCTATTCCACGGCGTTTTGCCGCTTCATTGATGATGATTGTTACGCCTTCCGCAGTCGCACGGTCACGGCCTTGGGAACCGCCGAGGACGATCGGTTTTCCTGTAATGAATCCTGGTGAGTTGAATTCATCGATGCGGCTGTATTCATCCATCATCCACGCCATGATTTGAGCATTAGTGAAAACGTCCGGAGCAGGAATATCCTTCGTAGGACCCATCACTTGGCTAAGCGCGCGTACATATCCACGGCTTAAGCGCTCTAGCTCGCCCATTGACATTTCTCGTGGATCACAGATGATACCGCCTTTCCCTCCGCCATAAGGAAGGTCGACAATACCCGCTTTCAATGTCATCCACATAGATAGAGCTCGCACTTCGTCTGCAGTGACTTCCGGGTGGAAACGGACTCCGCCTTTTGTCGGACCGACTGCATCGTTGTGCTGGCCGCGATATCCTGTGAATACTTTCACTTTTCCATCATCCATTTTCACTGGAATCCGGACCTCTGTCATACGGATTGGTTCTTTTAGTAGTTCGTACATTCCTTCATCGTAGCCTAGTTTGTCAAGTGCTTCTTTGATGACAACTTGTGTAGACGTGAACAGATTCAGGTTTTCAGTCATGTAAAAGTTCGCCTCTTTGATTCATAATTGTTTTACAACGCCCATATTGTACCATAGTCTAAATGCCTTTTGTAGAAATTAATGATTAACTTTCAAAAACTTTATTGATTCGTTCGATCGCCCAATCCAATTCCTCTTTCGAGATAATTAATGGAGGAGCGAAACGGATAACCGTGTCATGTGTTTCTTTGCACAGCAAGCCAAGCTCTTTCAGCTTTTCACAGTAAGGACGAGCTTCTTCGGTCAATTCAACACCGATGAAGAGTCCGCGGCCACGTACTTCTTTAATAGAAGGATGCTGGATTTTCTTCAATTGCTCAATGAAGTAGTTACCAAGTTCCAATGATTTATCAGCAAGCTTCTCATCTTGCAGAACTTCAAGGGATGCAATGGATACTGCACATGCCATCGGATTTCCACCGAATGTAGATCCGTGAGAACCAGGATTGAAAACACCTAGGATATCTTTATTTGCTACGACGCAAGAAATCGGGAACACACCGCCACCTAATGCTTTTCCTAGGATATACATATCCGGCTCAAAGCCTTCCCATTCAGTAGCGAACATTTTACCTGTACGGCAAAGACCTGCTTGGATTTCGTCTGCGATGAATAGAACATTGTTCTTTTTACATAGTTCATAAGCAGCTTTCATATAGCCTGCAGGTGGAATGATAATGCCGGCTTCCCCTTGGATCGGCTCGATGATGAATGCAGCTGTGTTTGGTGTAATCGCTTTTTCCAACGCTTCAATATCGCCATATGGGACAAGCTTGATGCCTGGAAGCATTGGACCAAATCCACGCTTGTATTCCGGATCGGACGATAAGGAAACAGCAGTCATCGTACGACCATGGAAGTTGCCTTCACAACCGATGATTTCAGCTTTATCCTCTTCAATGCCCTTCACATCATAGGACCAACGACGAGCAGCCTTGATAGCAGTTTCAACAGCTTCCGCACCTGTGTTCATCGGAAGAACCATATCTTTGCCCGAAATCTGGCTAACCATTTCATACCACGGGCCAAGTTGATCGCTATGGAAAGCACGGGAAGTTAATGTCACGCGATCCGCTTGATCTTTAAGTGCTTGAATGATCTTCGGGTGTCTATGACCTTGGTTCACAGCAGAATATGCAGAAAGCATATCCATATACTTATTACCTTCCGGATCCTTAACCCAAACACCTTCCGCTTCAGAAATTACAATCGGAAGTGGATGATAGTTGTTCGCTCCGTACTTTTCGGTTTGTGAAATCACTTTTTCTGATACTGTCATATGAAACCCTCCTTCAATTATGTATGGAGCAGGCCAGGCAAATGCCGCCTGCTCCATGGTTTTCGCAATGGAAACTTACAGTGTTTCAGATGTTGTCTTGCCTTGCATGTGAAGCTGCAAGTAATCTGGTCCGCCTGCTTTGGAGTCTGTACCGGACATATTGAATCCGCCAAATGGCTGGTAACCTACAATCGCGCCTGTGCAGCCGCGGTTGAAGTACAAGTTTCCAACGTGGAAATCTTCACGAGCCTGTTCGATGTGGTGACGGTTGTTCGAAATGACCGCGCCAGTCAAACCGTAATCTGTGTTGTTTGCAATTTCAATCGCTTCGTCAAAGCTTTTCGCTTTTGTAATTGCGACAACTGGTCCAAAGATTTCTTCTTGCATAACGCGCGCATCAGGAGCGACGTCAGCAAATACAGTTGGTGCGATGAAGTAACCTTTTGAGCTGTCTCCTTCTCCACCTGCGACGAGACGTCCTTCTTCTTTACCGATTTCGATATAGCTCATGATTTTATCAAATGAACCTTGATCGATAACCGGACCAGCAAAGTTAGATTGGTCAGTTGGATCACCGTATGTTAATGCTTTTGTCAATTCCTCAACGCGGGAAACGACTTGATCATAAACATCTTCAAGGATGACAGCACGTGAACATGCTGAACATTTTTGACCGCTGAAGCCGAATGCCGACTTAACGATAGATTGTGCAGCCAATTCAAGATCCGCTTCACTATCCACCACAATCGTATCTTTACCGCCCATTTCAGCGATAACGCGTTTTAACCAAATTTGGCCTTCGTTCACTTTGCCAGCACGTTCGTAGATGCGTGTACCAACTTCACGTGAACCTGTGAAAGAGATGAAACGAGTTCTTGGGTGATCGACAAGGTAGTCGCCCACTTCAGCACCGGAGCCTGGGATATAGTTGACTACGCCTGCAGGCATACCTGCTTCTTCTAGTACTTCAATAAATTTATATGCAACAACCGGAGTCGTAGAAGCAGGTTTCAATAAAACTGTATTCCCAGTCACTAGGGCTGCAACTGTCGTACCTGCCATGATTGCAAGCGCAAAGTTCCAAGGAGAGATGACGACACCTACACCTAGAGGGATGTAATCGAAACGGTTGAATTCGCCAGGACGGCTTTCAACAGGCATGCCATCTTTTAATGTAAGCATTTGACGGCCATAATACTCTAAGAAATCGATTGCTTCTGCTGTATCAGCATCCGCTTCGTTCCAAGGCTTGCCTGCCTCTTTTGTTAGCAAAGCAGAAAATTCATGCTTGCGGCGGCGAATAATCGCTGCTGCTTTGAATAGTACGTCTGCACGGAATTCAGGCTTCACTTTTCTCCATGTATTGAAAGTTTCATCTGCTGTTTTCATCGCTTTTTCAGCAAGTTCTCTGCTCGCTTTGGAAACGCGGCCGATTACTTCTTCTTTGTTTGCCGGATTTGTGGAGACAAGCTTGTCTTCCGTCATAATCCGCTCTCCACCAATGATTAATGGATAATCTTGACCAAGGTAGCCTTCCACCAATTTTAATGCCTCTTGGAAAGCTTTTTTATTTTCCTCTTGAGAAAAGTCTGTAAATGGTTCGTGTTTGTACGGAATCATGATACTCCTCCTTCAATTATCCAAACGCAAAAATTATTTGCATTTATTCTTTGATTACAACTATAATAATGCAAGAGATTATTGCATATTTCAAGTCTTTTCTCTTAAATTTGTTATAAAATTTTCACTGGATGGTGTTAAAGTTGGTTCATTACGACAATCCTTACTTTCCATTTTATCAATTTGCGGTCAATCATGCGGGTGTCGGCATCCATGCCATCGACCAAACCGGCAGGACGATCATTTATAATGACAAGATGAAAGAGATTGAAGGGCTCGACCTAGATGATGTAGGAGACCGTTCCATACTGGAGCTCTTCAGTTTTGAACAGGAAGAAAGTACGCTGTTGAAAGTGCTTCAAAGTGGAAAAGAACAACTGAATGTCAAACAGACCTATTGGAACAGGAACGGGAATGAAATCACGACTATCAACGATACCTTTCCTATTTTCTCAGAGGGAACTTTAATCGGCGCAGTTGAAATTGCCAGAGATGTAACCGCCCTGGAGAAATTTATTTTCCACCCGCTCCGGAAGAACAGTACACCTGTCACGTTCAATCAAATAGTAGCCAATTCGGATGCGATGAAAGCTGTCATTACGACCGCAAGAAAAGCGTGCAGGGCAAAGCTGCCGATTCTCCTCATCGGCGAAACGGGAACAGGAAAGGATTTATTAGCTGAAAGCATTCATAACGAATCTTCGTCAACAGATACTCCCTTCTACACGCTGTTTTGCCATAGTACCGATTCGGAAATGATCGAAAAACTTGCGCACGAATTCGATGAAGCAGAGCAGTTTACCTTGTTTTGCGAACGGATCGACCTCCTGTCGATGGGACTGCAGCAAAAGCTTCTTTCCATTTTAAGCGATGCGGAGAAGGACGGGCGGCAGTTCATTGCGAGCATCGGGGAAGATCCCGTGGAATTGATTTCACGCGGCACCTTGTTGAAGGATCTTTATTATTTCTTCGCATCCTTCACTATCCGGATTCCACCTGTTAGGAAACGGAAAGAAGACATTTTGCCTTTTATTGATGCGTACCTGACGAAGCGTAAGGAACGTTTCGGCTATTCACTTGAAGGGGTATCCGAAGAAGTGGAACAGCTGTTTCTTCTTTACGACTGGCCAGGCAATTTACGGGAGTTGGAGTTTTTGCTGGATGAAATCTCTTCCTTGGCTACAATGGACACCGTCATCACATATGAAATGCTGCCTCTCCATTTCAGAATCAAAACGGACGACATGATGAACAAGCCTGTTCAAGCTGTCGACTTTATTGTACAACCAAATAAAGATTTAATGCCCCTCGATCAATTTTTGCGTGAGGCAGAGGAATATTATTTGCTGAAAGCGTTGAAACTTCATGATGACAACATCACAAAAACGGCCAATGCGCTAGGAATGAGCCGCCAGAATCTTCAATATCGATTACGGAAAATAAAAAAATGAAGGGAACGGCAACTCGAGCCATTCCCTTCATTTTTTCATTGATAACCTGATCGTTCGATCCAGTCTTTCAATTTGTCTTTAAGTGAATTAAAACCGTCCGCATCATGCTCTTTCACACGATCTTGCAATGATTTACGATTTTTCGCCGTCTTGTTCTTCTTTGCGGCATCTGTCGTTTCCTGCAAGGCACGGATAGATAGGCTGATTTTCCCCGCCTCTTCATCCACTTCCAATACTTTTACGTTTACTTCTTGTCCAATGGCGAGGTAATCGTTTATATCGCGAACGAACCCGTATGTGATTTCCGAAATATGAACGAGACCTTGCGTTTCCTCGTCCAGCGCGACAAATGCACCATACGGTTGAATTCCCGTCACTTTGCCAGAAAGTTCTTCCCCCACTTCATATTTTCTTGCCATGTTGAAACAGCTCCCAATCTTTTTGGTATCGATTCTGCCTATACGGCCATCCGCAATTATACCATGTAATGAAATGATGAGCAAAAAATTGACAAGTTTCAAACACTATTCGGGACGTTTGGAAAATTGGCTCACCGCTTGGTCCAATGACCGGTAAATACCGTTTGCTTTGAGCTCTTCATAATACTGGGAATAAAACCATCCATCTTCCTCCATCTCTTGAACAATACGGGTCATGATAGAAGCAGATGGAGAATCAGAACCTAACGATGCGATTCGCTGCCATGCTACCCGGTACTCTTTTTTCACACGGGAATCTGCGCCAACTGCATTATGACCCCCTTCTCCCAAAATGCTGATGAATACCCACGTATAAGCTCCATACAGATATTCCGAGGCTTCTTTCTTGCGTTCTGTTTTCAGCAGCAGGTTTTCCATTTCTTCGAGATAATTCACCAACTTATCTAATGACCGATCAGGATAGTGCAATGCCTTGTTAAAGTCATATTGAGGCAATTTTAAATATACAACACAATCAGGGTGAAGGAATCCAGCGATGAGGTCACTATACTCATTTGTCCCAAGTAAGGGAGTTGGATACGCACCGTTAATGGAGGTCAAGTAGATATTTTGCGACTCCATCCCCCTTAGCACGTTCTTCAACTCTTCAGATATGGTGTCCTCCTGTGGCATATAAACTTCACCGTCTTGTAGTTCATCCATTTCCATCAATTCCGGAAATTCAGTGGTGGATAATAAGTACGTATAGCCCCCTTGCATCTGCATAAGTTTAATTAAGTAGCGCTCCAAAAACCGCTCACTTTCTTCAAGATTTTTCGTCACCGGATGCGCAAACAGCTCCTCTGCTATCTCGGAGGGCAACTTAATCTCATCAATAAATTCATCGTACTGTTTGAGCGCTTCTTTCTTATCAATGACGCCTTTTTTCTCCAGAGTATAGTTTAAATTGAAAATATACATTTCAAATTCTTTACGTATATCTCTGTTATAAAGATAATTAATCATCATCGGGTCTTTCTCGATCAACGGAGCAAGTCCGCTTTGATCGAGCCTGTCTTGGAATTCCTTTTCAAAAGACGTTTCGAGCTTCGCAATGAGTTTAGCAGATGATGCCGCCTTATATTCATCGCTTGAAATGACCCAGAAATACGAGATAACGGCGAGAGACAGCAGGCCGGCCACCCAGAGGTAGATCGTTTTTTTAGGTCTGACAGGCTTCTTTTGTATGACAGGCTTTATGATAGATTGCGCTTGGTATAGCCGGTCATAACGGAAAGTTGGCCGAATCCTCTCAAGTGATTTATGTAACAAGGATAGCTTCTTTTCAATAAGCGGATCGTTGAAACTGGCTAATCCTTCCCTCTCCAGCTCGACTATCGTTCCCTCGGGCACGCCTGTAATAAGGGCAATTTCGTCCACCGGCAACATGTGTAACCGTGAAAAAAGTAGCACGCTTTTCATTTCAACTGGCAAGTCTGTCAATCTTTCAAAGAGTTCGTTATCTTCCTCAAATATCAAAAATCCTGTGGTTGGAGAGGGGATATTCTCGGAAAGCCGCTCATATACGTCGCGAAAAACATGGGCCTGTTCCAAATCCGCCTGTATGCCATTTTGGGCATGATATTCTTGAAAAAATGTTTCGGTCCATTCTCCAGCAGCTTCTGGCGACACACCAAATTGGATGGCCAATTGCTCCACCTGTCTCGCCAGTTGCATCAGGCGTTCTGTTCGTTCCCCCATGGAATCATCTCCCACTCTCTCCAATCTCTGTCCCTCTATCTTATCAAGTTATCTAGTTCTGGACAAACATACAAAAAGCTGCCACCCGTAGAGGCAGCAGCTCATAGACATTTCCTTACTTCGGTTCGTATTTCACACGCCATCCATCTTCCGTCCAGATCATCCGGAGTTCCACGGTCTTTTCATAATCAGGGAACTGCTCTGTATTCACATGGAGGGTAGCAACGCCCGGCCAGTTTCCTTCTTTGTCCTGTTCCATTCCGTTGAACGACATAGATGTGAACAACTCATTGAAGCGTGGCCATGACGGCTTCATGGTCTTCATGAATTCTTCCTTCCCCACGAGGTCACTCCCCGGACCTTTATAATAAAGTTTATATAACGTGTCGAGGTCATTGCGGAAGCCGGCATAGTAATAGAGTGCTACAATTGACATCGGCTCTATCCCTAGAAGCGCTTCCCCATTTTGGTCCTCCGACACTTGATTGTAAAGCCGGACGATATTCTTCATCGTATCTTCAGTGATTTCAGTAAGAGGCTGCTCTTCGTAAGAAGGTAATTTCTGCAATGTCACATCTCCAATGAACCAAATCCCATTGTCATGTATGACGTTAAGTGCATATCGTACATTCCCCTGCCTGGATAAATTGACAGTGCCATACAAGAGGTTATCGTTCCGAAAAACATCTTCCCCGGAGAAATTGATTTCATCGCTGTGCGATAATAAGGACAACGCCTTTTGCCACGATGCCTTATACTCATCCAATGACATCTCGTATCCTCTTTCGGAGTACTTCCAGACGTTTTCATGATGCAAGTGGTACATCATTTCAGGATCATTTTTCTCATTCGCCAGATCATATAGCGCGACAATTTCGACTGGAGACCGCCCTTCTAATACCGCCAGATCATATTGTTTTTTAAATGAACCGTATAATTCTTCAAGTTTTTGATCAAATGCAGTATCCGGCAACTTGATGTCTTCGTCTAGAAAAACTGGTTGTTCCCCGTACATATACATTTCTAATTGCCCTGCCCTTTGCACGACTAAGGCATCTTTGAGCGCATCGTATCCAATCCTGTTCAACGTTTCGGATGCAGTCCAACCTGATGCTTTCATCTCTTCCACAATAGGCATCATGACATAACGCAAAGGAGTTGCATCCGAACCAGACGCCATGTTTTCCCACGCTTCTCTGTATTCCAGCTTCACCTTACCTTGCTCATCAAAGACAGGTGATTTCTCTGTGCCCCGCAAGATCGTGTTGAACATAGTGACGTAATACGTTTCCAGGAGTTGATAAAGAGCCGAATTGTCCTCTACATTTGTCAAAGAATATTCCATGCCTCTCAACATTTCGACGGATTCCTCCAACGGATACACCAGCTCACCTGCCACAATATAAGGAGCTTCTGTCATCATATCGATATACGCCCGCGTGTCGGGGTTCAGAAGTGGAACAATTTGTTCATGTATTTTGGAAGAATAGTACTTAGTGAAAAACTCTTCGCCATACGAATCCACGTCAGATTGCAATTGAATCGACTGTTCCTTCATCGTATCCAGGATATTTTGTAGACGTTCCGGAAACGCCCCCTTACTCATTCCAATCATATACGCTTTATCAAGGGACGGATCGACCTCATACGCTTGCAAAACGTCGTTATTTTCCTTAAGGATTTCATCATAAATCGCAGTGAGGCTCTCCACTTTTTCTTTATAAGCATAGATAAATTCAAGGCTGCCCTCTTTATCTTCTGTTAATGGATTTGATTTAAGATCCTCCACCATTTCAGATGGTGTTTTTATATTTTCCACGCCTTGATTGTAAAATTGCATTAACCTTCCTTTCGGATCACCATCTTGCAGTAAGGAAAACCTATAGGAATCATCCCTCAGTAACCAAAAAGGATCGAACGCATCATACTTATCAAAGTCCTCCTTCTCCAACTTCAACATAGCTCTTCGCTTCTCTCTCTCCGCCTCATAATCCTTTTTCAATTTCTTAATAAACTGATCGAGTTCTTCCAAAGCAACCGGCTCTTCATCTGTATTTTTTTGATCCGCCACATATAATCCCGAAATAAGACTGATGATCAGAATGCTTGCGATGCCAACGACCCATACCATGACTTGCTGGTTGATCTTCTTCCTCCGTACCACCGGCATTTCAGCTGGTTTGGTTTCCGCTTCAAGTTTCTGGAGCACCTTGCTTGGATCAAATGTAGAAGGAACCCGCTCATACGATTTTTTCAGCAATTCCATCCGTTTCTCAAAACGCTCATTGTCCATTTGAAGCACCTCCTGCTTGCGAGATCATTTCTTTTTTGAGCAATTCCTTCGCTCTGAAGATCCTCGTCTTGACGGCTGGCATGGTCATATTCAAAATATCTGCAATTTGTTGGTAACTCACATCTTGAAAATAAAAGAGGATGAGCGGAATGCGATATTTTTCATCCAGACGGACCATCGCTTCATGCAATTCACGGTCTTCTTCAAAAAGGAAGACTTGGTCCTCGGCTGAAGGTTCGCTGGAATCAAACCGATTGGTGACGAACTTTTCTCGCTTCTCTTTTTCTCGTCCTTCCTTCCGGTAATAATCCCTTGTTGCATTTAACGTGATTTTATAGAGCCACGTCGTAAAACGCTGCTGGTTAAATTGGGGGAGAAAGCGATATAACTTGATGAACACTTCTTGCGTCACATCGCCGATATCATCCAGTCGCACGCCGCATTGGTATGCAAATTTCTCCACCGTTCGATAATAATTCGCCATTAATTCGCCGTAAGCCGCATGATCCCCAGCCTGGGCCTTGGCTATCAGTTCGGACTCATCCATTTCTCTTCCCCCGTTCTCTCTATTGCAGATGATACGACGGCAATCGTTGAATTGTTTCAAATGAAATAAAAAAAGCATCTGCCCAGTGGACAGATGCGATGTGAATGGTTTTTATATTAGACTATACATTTCGCTTCATATTTGATGGCCAGCAATTTGTAGGCAATTTGCATACAATGCTCAAGCGGAATCCATAATTCATATGAGTGTTCGTAAATCTCACGGATCCGTTTAGCCAAATCTGTCGGATGATCAAGCACTTGAAGTTCCGCGACTACCTCCGTAATCTCCAAGTCATATGCATGTGTACCGGCATCGAATGGATCCCATTCTTCAAGAAGCGCCACTGCTCTTTTATTCATCTCAATTGTTTGCACGACAGGTCACCTTATTTTTCTTTTCTCCTATTTATGATAGCATAGTATAGTCAAAGAAAAAAGGAAAGAGGGATTTTCATTGAAAGCATTTGAACATGTGATCGATCGCCGAAATACCCGCTCCGTCAAATGGGGAAATATGGAGGCCGTATATGGTGTGGAAGATGCATCCGAGATCTTGCCAATGTGGATTGCTGATATGGATTTCGCAGCCCCTGCACCCGTGATTGATGCTATGCGGGAACGCTTGGATCATGGGGTTTTCGGTTATTCATACATATGCAAGGGCTGTAAGGATGCTGTCCGTGAATGGCTTTCTTCCCGTCATGGATGGGAGACGAAAAACGAGTGGATGTTATTCCATCACGGTGTCGTTCCGGCTATTGCCACAGTTGTGGAAACATTTACAAAGGAAGGCGACAACATTTTAATTACGCCTCCTGTCTACCCGCCGTTCTTCAATGTACCAGGCCATCAGAAACGCAATCTTGTCGAGTGTGTAATGAAAGAAGAAGAGGGACGTTACTCGATCGATTTTTCAGAATTCGAAAACTCTTTAAAACAGAATGTGAAGTTATTCATCTTCTGCAACCCGCATAATCCAGGTGGCATCGTATGGAAAGAGGACGAGCTGAAGGAAATCCTTCGACTCTGCAAAAAATATGATGTGCTCGTCTTATCAGATGAAATCCATGCCGACCTCGTATTCGAGGGGAGCCGTCACATTCCGTTGGCGAAGATTGCCGAAACCGAAGGCGGTCGTGTCATTACATGTGTCGCTCCGACCAAAACTTTTAACCTCGCCGGCGTGCAAGCTGCCGTCATGATTGCCGAGGACGAAGATCTTTACGCGGCGCTCGCCCAAAATGCGTTAGCGCACGGACAAATGGAATTAAACGCATTTGCCGCTTCCGCACTAACTGCTGCTTATAAGGAAGGCGGTCCGTGGCTAGATGAACTGTTGGAAGTCATCTCTAGCAACATGGATTACGTTAAACAAGAACTTGAAGCGAAAGTACCTGGCATCAAGATCGCCAAGCCGGAAGCAACCTACCTGCTGTGGATCGACTACCGGGGAACTGGGTTAGACGAGAAAGACATGATGGAAAAGCTATTGAATGTAGGTAAACTCGCGCTGGAGCCCGGCACTAAATACGGCGAATCCGGAAGAGGCTTCCTCCGCATGAACGTAGCAACTCCACGTTCTGTTGTGGAAGATGGCGTGGAACGGTTCATCCGCGCATTGGCTTGAAAAAGATGGCGTAAAAAAAAACAGCATCCTCAAAGATGAGGATGCTGTTTTTCTCTTGCTTCGCGGCGCTCTCGTAAAATCCGCTCTTCCAATTCCCTCGTCTCTTCTTCCTGCTTTTTCGAATTACGGCGAATCCACATGAATGTGAGAATAAGAAGGACCATGAAAAATGAAAATGAGATAGCGGCCGGAATATACTCGGTCTTATCTTCCGGAAAGTAAAGGAACGGCATTAGGATCGCGTTCAATTACGACACTTCCTTTTTTGTTGAGTTTACATTATTTTTGAATGATTTCAATGGATTGAATCGAAACATCTTCAACCGGCTTGTCTTGACGGCCAGTTTCTACTTGAGCGATTTTATCTACAACGTCCATTCCTTCAATGACTTGGCCGAAAACGGTATGTTTTTGATCCAAGTGAGGAGTGCCGCCACGCTCAGCGTATGCTTCAGCGATTTCGTCCGGCCAGCCGCCTTTTTTCAATTGATCAGCAGAACCTGGTGCACGGTTCGCCTGAACGATGAAGAACTGGCTTCCGTTTGTATTCGGGCCCGCATTTGCCATGGAAAGGGCTCCCCTAATATTGAAAAGATCCATTGTGAATTCATCTTCGAATGAATCTCCGTAAATGCTTTCGCCGCCCATTCCAGTGCCGGTAGGGTCTCCGCCTTGGATCATAAAATCATTGATAACACGGTGAAAAATAATGCCATCATAATAGCCGTTTTCTGCATGAGTCAAAAAGTTTCCGACCGTTTTTGGCGCTTTTTCAGGGAACATCTTGATTTTGATCGGCCCTAATGTTGTGTTCATCACAACTAGTGCTTCATTTGCAGCAACTTCGTTTGTTAATTGTGGATACATGGCAGTAGCCTCCTCTGAATTTGAAACTGTTTGGTTTACGGAAGAAGTTGTTTCTTCCTCTAGTGGTTCTTCTGGCTTGAGTTCACTTTGACCGCAAGCCGTTAATAAAATCATTAACATGATCATCACAATGATGGTCATTTTCTTCACTTCTGCTCACCCTGTCCAAGTTTACCATATTCATTTCTGTTTTTCGATTTATTAAGCATGTTATTTCCTTCGGTAATCGAATTGTTTTATACTATTGCATGTCAGTAGGTAAAGTTTAGTTCCAACATGTAAAGGGAATCCTTTTTTTGATTGGAACTTTCCAGGCATTAGCGCATTTTGCATGCGAAGAAAGCGGGTTTCCAAATGACAGTACAAAAACGGAATTTTATTATTATATGGTTTGCTAACTTCCTGGTGGCCGGCACGATGACGATGATCATGCCTTTCCTCTCCTTATACATTGAGACATTCGGAGATCATTCGGAAGCTTATGTACAAAAATGGGCCGGGCTCATATTCGGTGCTACCTTCATTACCGCATTGATCATGTCGCCAATCTGGGGCCGTGTTGCTGATAAATACGGCTATAAGCCGATTCTGTTAATTAACGGTTTCGGGATTGCGACCTCTGTTTTCCTCATGGGCTTCGTCCATTCCGTCGAAGCATTTTTCCTTCTTCGTCTTCTGAATGGTGTCGTAACTGGATTCATTCCGACTTCTCTTGCGTTTGTCTCCTCCCAGACCGCTCGGGAAGAAGCCGGAAAGAGGCTCGGCACCTTGCAAATGGGAAGCGTCACCGGGACCTTGTTTGGCCCCGTGCTCGGCGGATTGCTGGCAGACGCATTCGGCTTCAAGTACACATTTATCATTACTTCCTTTTCGGTCGTCGTGGCCGCAATTATTGTATTGATCGGCATAAAAGAAGAGAAAAGAGTAAAGGACGCGAAAAGCGCCCATTACTCCCGCAAAACGATTTTAAGCGGTCTGCTCCATCATCGGCTCATGCTGAATGTCATGATCGTTACCGCGTTAATCCAAATCGGGAACTTTAGCATTCAACCGCTTCTTTCTTTGTATGTCGCAGATTTAAGCCATGCGACAAATGTAGCGTTCTTAGCGGGAATCACCTTTAGTGCGGCCGGTGTAGGCAATCTTTTATTTGCACGGCGATGGGGTAAGCTCGGAGACGATATCGGATATGAAAAAGTGCTTGGCACCTTATTATTGTTATCGTTCCTGTTCATCATTCCGCAGGCGTTTGTAACGAATATCTGGCAATTAATCATTTGCCGGCTGTTATTCGGGATTTCCATGGGTGGCATGATTCCAATTACAACGGCTTTGGTCCGGCGGGAAGCACCGATTAATATTCAAGGGGAAGTGATGGGCTATAACACGAGCTTCCGGTTCCTCGGAAATATTATCGGGCCAATGTTCGGCGGTATCGTGAGCGGATTCATCGGCATCTCCTCTGTCTTTATCCTGACAGGCGTCTTGTTTTTGCTTGGTTTTGCATTTTTATATTATGCCAAACGCAAACCGGTTCAGGACTTTGAGGATTTTCTTGCAGATGGAGAGAAACAGCGGGCAAAAGTTTAATAGACATTTCCGTAAAATGAGCACACTTCGACTTTCGAAGTGTGCTATATTTTTTATATGCATAATTTGGAATGGAGGCTCATATTTGAAGCAGTTAATCGGATTGGGATTCATCTTTCTTTGCATCCCGCTGTTATGGGGCGTCCAGCATTCAATCGCTTCTGAGGTAACGAAAGCACAATCAGCTCATAACGAGTTACAAGATTCGCTTGAACTAACTGAACGGCAAAATAGTCTACCCATTATCATCAAAGACCGCAACGGTATTATTGTTGCCGAACAATACGCAGAATGGAGACATCCTCTCGAACTGTCCTCTATCCCCCTCTTTATCCAGCAGCTGTTTATTACCAGTGAAGACAGGGGCTTTTATGAACACCGTGGGTATGACGTCTCGGCCATCGCAAGGGCGTTCGCTGTGAATGCCGCAGCCGATGACAGAAAACAGGGAGGTTCCACGATTACGCAACAAGTTGTCCGAATGAATTTCTTAACGACGGAGAAAACGTACGAAAGGAAATTCCGTGAACTGCTCTATGCGGCCGAAATGGAAAAACAGACGTCGAAGGACGACATTTTGGAAATGTATTTGAATGAAATGTACTTCGGACACCGGGTGTACGGCATCGGTGCCGCTTCCACGTACTTTTTCAGCCGTCCTCTCGAACAGCTGAATGAGGCAGAGATGGCTTTCATCTCCGCCATTCCAAACAATCCCTCCCTCTACGATCCGGTGCGTCATTTCGACAAGACGAAAAAGAGGCAGGAGCTGCTGCTTAATCTATTGGCACAAGAAGGCGTTATTACTGATGAGGAATGCGAAACGTATAAAAAATATCCGATCCAGCTGAGCTTAAAAAAGAAAGCGCGTGGATATGATGCATACAGTTCTTATGTTCTTGCTGAGCTGGAAGAACTGGTTGCCCAAGCGGAAGGATTCGAAGACAAGATTCAAAGTGCCGCTACCCCTGAGGAGAAAGAGGCATGGGAAAGAAACTTACAAACAAGAACAACCGAGATAGCCCAAAGCGGAATTGTCATTGACACCGCACTGTTACCAAACAAGCAGCTGCATGACGAAAAGGCGCTGGATGCATTGCTTCCGGAAAACGGTCTGCAAGCCGGTGCGGTTGTCATAGACAATGACACGAGAGAGATTGTCAGCATTTATGCTGGCAAAGGCTACCGTAAAGCGGATTTCAACCGCGCCTACCAAGCCTATCGGCAGCCGGGATCTGCCATTAAACCGTTGCTGGTATATGGCCCCTATCTTGAAAGTGGGCCCTATTCAGAACGAACGCCGATCGATAGCAGCAATATTTGCGTGGGCTCCTATTGTCCGACAAACATCGGTGGATACCGTTATGGCATCACAACACTGGGCGAAGCCTTCCGGTATAGCCATAATACAGCAGCCGTCCGCTTGCTCCTGACTGTCGGACTGGATCGTGCATTTGATTCGCTAACGCCTTTTCATTTCAAGATGGTGACAGAAGAAGACAAAACTTATTCTGCCGCACTTGGGGGATTTTCAAAAGGTGTGACGCCATTAGAACTGGCATCCGCCTACTCCAGCTTTATTGATGGCACGTACCAGCCAGCGCATGCCATACGTGCTGTTAGCAGCTATGACGGTGAAGCATTATACCAATGGAACGACCAGCGGGAAACCGTCTGGAGCTCTTCCACAACCGCCACCATGCGGTCGATGATGAATGATGTCGTGCGCAACGGTACGGGGAAAGGCATTCGTGCGACAACAGCCTACACAGGGGCAAAGACCGGTACGACCAATCACTACAAAGATATTTGGGTAGCCGGCTTCACTGACCGGTTTACGACAGCCGTCTGGATCGGACGCGACACCCCGCAGCCGATCAAGTACGCCAGTGACCAAAAAATACATGTACGCGCTTTTAACGCATTATTAGAGGAGTAGCCCTTATTGGGCTGCTCCTCTCAGACTGTAGACAAAGTCACTTCGAGATGAATAGAAATGCATAAACCAACCGGCAGGGAGCGCAACTTCGCTTTCCATGGGCTTGGCTTCAGCCTCCTCGTCACTTCGTTCCTGCGGGGTCTTCAGCTCAAGCTATTCCCATAGGAGTCTACGTTGCGCTCCCTGCCTTTGATATAATTTCTTTATGTTTAAGTAAATATGAAAGTTCTTTTAACTTCCTATATACAAGGTTCATCAATTTTATTATTACTAACATAACTTGTTAGCAGAACATCCGTTGATTGGAGCGGAAGGCGGCGACTCCTGGGGGATGAGCGGGACAGGTGAGACCCCACAGGAAGCGCAGCGGACGAGGAGGCTCACCGCCCGCCCCCCGGAAAGCGACCGCCAGAAGCGGAAATCAACTTTACTAGGAATCTTATGTGAGTAACAGTTGTTTATTATTTTTATACGAGACAACAAATTAATATGCTTTTGTCTACGCTCTGAGCCTTTATAAATAAAGGCTTTACATACAAAAAGATACAACTATAATTTTTAGATAAAATCTAAATAATAAATTTATTCAAACGTCTAAAATTATCTTTAAAATGTGGTTGTTATTTTACTTAAAAATCCCCATTCTTAATCGTCGCGACAAAATCAAATAAAGAAGGGATGAATTGTTTTATGGCTAGAGGAGAACTTATTAATACAACTTTTAAAAATTGTTCCCTTTTGTAGTTTCACTTCATTTCCAGTAAAATCCACAGAATAACCACCAGGATAAATATTAAAAAAATAACTCAAAAAATAAATAGCAAGTAATACTATAATCGGGGCGATTATAAATTTCCTCGAATTCTTATCTCTAAAGCTAAACATATTTTTAGTGCCAACCAAAAAATCATTCCTTTCTTATATCAATATTCTAAATATTTTACGTTAAGACATTTGAGAAGACAAGTAATATTGCAAAATTTAAAAAATTAATAGAAGAGAGGTGCTTCCCCCACAGCTCATGGATGGCTGCCCCTGAAAAAACAAATGTGAAGTGATCTAAATCTTGTTCCTTGATGGCCATAAATAACCTATCGAATAACTCATTTCTCATATTGGATAATGATTCACCGTTATGAGTCCCTTTATCCAAATCAAGTTCCAGAACAATATCAGATTTGATAAGGCGGGCTTTGATAAACTCGTGCATAATTCTATAGGTTTCCTCATCGTCTTTAAGGACTTTTCCATATTCATAAATTATATCATTTCCAACCGCCATCTCTTCGGAAAGGTTTTTAAATTCTTTTTTCGCTGGCCTGCTCAAGCACAGCTGCGATTGCTACGCTTTGTTATTCAACACAACAACTTTTCCAAAATGAATTCATTGTATGAGAGCTCATTCAAAATACGCTCACCCACTATGTTGTATCCTCTTCGCTTATACATTGCAGGTAAATAAGGATGCTTTTGCGCCACAGTTAATCGAATGACGTTCTCTTTTCTATCTGTTAATTCTTTTTCTGCTGATTTCATTAATTGCTTAGACAATCCCTGTCCCTTTAGCTCTGATTTTACCGCTAGTCTGCTGAGTACGAAGCAGTTCCAATCCTTGTTAAACTTTAGACGGACAGTACCCATAATAATAGGTGAGTTTGGTTGTTTGGCAACAAACAAAATGGTATCGTTAATCCACTGTTTCACTTCTTGAACTGAAACACTTGAAGCACTTGCCGGAAGTCCTAACTTCTCATTTTCCGAATACGCATCCCAATATAATTCCGCAAGTGATTTTGCATCACTTAATTGAGCCCTTTCAATGATAAACGCCAAAACTCACACCACCCCTTGTTTTACTTTTACACTTCCATATGTAAAAAGGCCTCATAATTCCAGAAGAATTACGAGGTATTTGTTTTATGAGATAAAATGAAGCCTTACCTTAGATTACTTAAATAAAATTTCTTATTTCAGCCAATACCTGCTCTACCTTCTCCTTATCACTAGAGAAGTATTTAATATTGCCGACTTTCTCTTCCTGCACCAATCCGGCCTTCTTCAATAGTTCAAGATGATGGGAAACCGTTGCCGTCGTGATCCCTAAGTATTCAGCGATTTTGGCTCCATATTCACGTTGGCCTGACAGCAGCCGTAGCATGAGCAGACGGTTCCGGTCCGCCAACACTTTCAGCTGCGACTCCAGTTCTTTGCTCGCATCTCGGACATCCGACAACGGAACGGCACATCCGTAGATGACAATGCAGACTTCCTTATTAAAAAGTCGGATACGTCCCGGCGAACTATAATATGACGGAATGAAATAAAACATTTTGTACTGGCTCGTCCGCCTGAAGGACTTCCCCATGACGTATTGTGCAAGCGCCAATGGTTCCATCGAAATCGATTGGACTTCCTGCATCTTCGTTTCCGCCATTTCCTTCTTGGCCTCCAAAGCCTGCTGGAACTCGATTGAGTCGTCAATCTCCAATACCAAGGAGCAGAACCCACGTCGGTACGTCTTTAAGTTAGACAGGAAGTCCATGACGCCTTCCCGTTTTTCATCTGTGTCCCACAAAATGGTTTCCTCGTAACCCGGCAAGGATGCGGGAGCCTTCAGCAATTCTTCTACTTGAGGCAAAGGGATGTATTCTGAAAAGAAATCATATACATAGTCGGCATCGCTTAATTGATCCACGCCCTCCACAAAGGCTTCGACATCGTGAAAATACGGGCATGGCAATAGAAAATTGAGCAACGGGGAGAATCCTAAATTAATTGATTTGGGCCATGTCGCGATAAATTCCTTTGCTTCAGTCGATAATTCTGCCCAGACTTTGTCGCTGTCCGCTTCAGCAAATTTATTCTTCGTTGCTCCCATGAAAACCCCTATAAGGGAAAGTGCCTCAACGACCGGCGAATATACATGATCAACGACTACCACGGGCTTCTTCTGTCCATCATCTTTCTCAAATGCCACGGTTGGATACCCTCCTCTCATAATTATCTTTTCATCATTGTGTTGCACTGTTGATACCGACATAACCCGTCTTCTCCACCAGTTCCTGTCCTTCCTCCGACAAAATCCAGTCGATAAAGGCATCAACATTTGGATTAATCGAACCTGCCGTAATCGCATACAATTCTCGTGTAATCGGGTATGCACCTGACCGAATTGTTTCAACAGTAGGCTCTACGCCATCCACCGCCAGCAGCCGAATATTATTGTTGCCGATCATGGATTCCGAATAAAATCGAAATGTATAACCAATGGCACCGTTGTAATTGCGATAGTCCGCCACATATTTGATAATGCCGCTCATCAAATCGGCAACTTCCTCTGTCGGCGCCTTCATAATAGGCACATCGCCCATGAACTCCTCCAGTGCCGTCTGGCTGCCACTATCCGCAGGACGTTGAAACGCTCTAATTTTTGACCGGTTTCCTCCGACCTCTTTCCAATTCGTCAACTTGCCTGAATAAATGTCGCGCAGCTCCGCCTGTGTCAGTCCTTTGACCGGATTCTCCTTATTGACGAAGAAGACGAAAGCTTCTTTTCCGATTGGTGTGAGAACCAGCTCTTTTCCTAGTTCACTTGCACGCGCTCGCTGCGCTTCAGACGGACCAAGCGCAAAGATGATGTCAACATCTCCTGCCAATAAGTTTTCATATGCACTTCCCGTTCGGTTCGACATGACGGCGCTATTGTATGGATCGTAATCCTGCTTCGGATAGACTGCTTGGGCAAACGCTGCATAGACTGGATAGAGGGCGGTAGCTCCGTCTATTATCGGAACATCTTGCTCGATGTGGAAGGAAGCCGGCCGGCCGAGCTCTACCGCTTTCGTTCTTGGCTTGTTTGGCGCATAGTCATACAAGTCGACATCGCTTGTCGCAACGACCGGCTTTGTTAGTTTATAGAGAGCAGGAACTGCCACAACACATCCAATCAAAACGATAGCAATGGGAACGCCATAAAACACCGCACGCCGTTTAACATGAAAGATGGACATGCCAACAATTACGATAAAACCGATGAACCCTCCGATCAGGATGGGCATCCATTCTGCATGCCCGCCAAACAAGAGAGTTAATCCGATAGGCACTGCAAAAAATGACACAAGCAATGTGAAACCTGCCAGAGATGCAATTCTACCAAATAGTTTCACGCCGCATCCCCCTTTTCTTATCATTATAGCAGGACGTAGAGGGGCAGGCGAATGGTCCCCTATCCTCTGTTTTTCTCTTCGTAGCTCAATTCTTAGTTCCAAATGATTGTATGCTATACTACCGGTACATCACTAGATTGAGAAAGGATATGGACATGAAGCAAAAAATCGGGGTGGCCCTGTTATTCATAGCCAACTTGGGATCCATGGGGCTGTTCTATTTCATTTTAGCCATGCTATTCGGCTTTTCCCGTGCACCAGAACCTCAAGGCACGATTATCCTTCTAGCAGCCGGATTAGCCGTCGTTCTCCAATGGGTTGCCTTTTATTTTGTAGCGTTTCGGTCAAACAAACTATGGCTTTCCTTCTTCATTATTTGGATTGTGCTCATATCGCTGCTTAGCGCAGGATTGCCTATTCTCTTACTCATTCCGATGCTGTATTTAACTGGGACAATCCTATTGGCCGTACACGATCCGCAGAAAACAAAGGAGTCCAACGATCTTACCACACGACCGAAACGCAGCAAGAAAGAGGAAACCGTACTCATCTTGGTATTTATTCCGACCCTATGGGCGACTCTCCTCTTTGTGCTGGACGTTATACAGATTGTCCCGCATTCGTTTTATTCCTCAGACTATTCTATGGTGGTTTTGCTCATTCTACTGCCGCTTGTCATAATATTAGGCAGCTGGATCGTCGTATGGAAAATCGCGAAAACCGGGTACAGCCCTTGGGTGTATTTCTTATTGCTTCCTATCTTATTTGTGGTGATAAGGATCCTACGTGTTGGCAGTGGATTTATTACCTTGCCTGTACAAATTCAAATCTCACTCATCCTTCCATTACTCGCTTATGGGGCAGCTGTTGTTTTGGTTTGGAAAATGCGAAGAGGGTGAAGAAGGCATATCCTCCCTCACCCTTTTTTTCTTTCATATTAAATACGGCAAGGCTGGTTCTACAACAACCTTTCCGCTTTCACGCAGGAAGTTTGAAACGATTTCAACATGGCTCCCTCCAACGAGGAAAAGAATCCGCTCTTCAGACGAAGCCGCCAAATCAAGCAAGTTGGAATAAAGGATCAAATTTCTTTCATACCACCAGTTCAACCAATGCATTCCGACGTATTCTTCTTCTGATTTTAATCGGGACATGTTCAAGTATGTTTGATGAATCCGCCGGGTAAATTCTTCTTCATTAATTTCTTGCAGCATTTCCAGCACACTTTTACTTCCTAAGCCTCTGGTGACTGGAGTCTCTTCCAGCCAACTAAAAAGTTCTTGAAACAATGCCGGCTCGTGTTCCTTTGCCCATTCATAAACTTCTCCGAAGTCCTTACGAAGAGACCCCTGCTCCATCCAGTCAATTGCATAGATTTTAGGATGACCCGCTTCTTTCGCCAGCCGGAAGCCGAGCTGGTCGATTTCGTTGACCTCCAATTCGTATGTTCCCTCAAGGTACAACTTATATTTGTCATTCAGCCATTCGTTATGTTTCTTCTCCATTTCTACTGCAACCTTTGTCGGTTTGAACGCACCCAATCTTTCGACGACCTCAACGATTTCACGCTGTCTTGCCGAAGATAAAAGATCATCTGTCTCGGTTTTATATAAATCCGGTGTATCCCCCATATGAAACATGCCGACCAACATTACTTTTGGTTTAGATTCTTCTATTTTAGTGTCCATTCTATCATCCCCCTATTCTTGTCCAATCCTAGCATAATAAAAGAATTGAAATCAATTTACTTTCTAAAAACTCTTGCATCTTACGTTGCGGAAGGTTCTATAATAAGTGTAGAAAACTATGGGGATGAGGTACAGAGATGTATACAATTGGGGAATTAGCGGACATGAGTAATGTAACTGTAAGGACACTCCGCTATTATGATGAAATTGGTTTATTGCCGCCTGCTCAGAAGAATTCAGCCGGCCATCGGCTTTACAAGGAAGAAGATATCTCCAGGCTTCATTATATATTAACGCTTCGTAATATCGGATTGCCGCTCGATACAATACAACAGGCTATGGTAGATCGGCACATGAAAGTTCAAGATGTTCTAGGGATGCGGCTTCAAATGATTCAAATGGAGCAAGAAAAGTTAAAGAAGATGGAGGCTTCCATTCATGCACTCCTTACCTTAGTGGAGCTAGAACAACCGACGGATTGGAAATCTGTATTCAGCTCCTTTTATTCGTATCCCTCCAAGCAGGAAGCCATTGATCGGTTATGGAATCAGCATTTCACGTCAGAAGAGAAGGATATTTTGAAAGAACTTCCGGGCTTAGGGGACAAAAGCGAGGCAGCAATAATAGCACTCGATTTGTTTAGAGAGACACGCCTCCATGCAGACGAATGTCCGAAGAGCCCGGTGGCACAGCAGTTGGCTAAACGGTGGATCGATTTTGTCGAGCAGTCGTATCAAGGAAATTTAGAACTTGCCAACAAGGTCTGGGATATGAGCAAACACCAGGAAGTATCGGGATTTTATTATTTCGAACCAAGGATAGCTGACTTCATTGAACAAGCCATCGCCTATTATTATGAGTCGCAAATAGAAGGGCAAGTAACATGAAAAAAGTGATTGTTTATGATTTGCTTATTTACATGGCCGTCCCTTACTTCATCTGGAATTATGGTCGGGAACCTTTAGGCGATTATGCAGCCCTCCTGCTTTCAACAGTGCCTGGCTTGATTTATACACTGTTCCGTTTCATTAACGAACGTCAATTCAACATAACAGGGACCTTCATACTTACCTCCCTCTTACTAGACACGTTGGTGAATCTTCTATCGGGTTCTGCAGAGCGCATGCTTTGGAATCAAGTCTATCTTGGCTATGGCTATGCCTTACTGTATCTGATTTCCATCCTCCTCAAGAAACCTATAGGGCTATATTTTGGGGTCGATTTTGCTTACATGCTCGGGAATCCCCGTGAACCAAGCAAGAAGCTATTCTTTTCAAAAGAGCTATTTAAATGGTTCCAGCTTGTAACACTGCTCCTTGTAATACGCGGAATCGTTCAGAACTCTCTTAAAGCCTGGTTATTGAATTCTTATGGAATAGATAGTTATGGGCATATGCTGGTTTATTTAAAGATCAGTGGCGGTGCTTTTGGCATTCTAATTACTTCACTCAATTTATTTATTGGGAGCAAAATAGTAAAAGTTTCACGGGCCCAAGTTCCAACAGATACTTGCCCACCATCGATTGAAGAAAAAGCACATCAGCCGCTCACCTGATGTGCTTTTATCGTATGTCGAGTAAATCAAGCAAACTATCCACCAGCAAATACAACCCCGTCCCTAATAAAATAATATACGTTACAACGCGGAAGGTATTTTCGTTAATCCTTTTAAATAAAAGCTGTCCGGCGAAAAGACCGATTACAACGAAAGGCAAGGCGATGCCACTTGATGTCCATACTGTTCGGCTCACACCGGCGACAGCCCATTGAATCAGCAGACTGACTACATAGATGAACAGGTAAAAGGCGAGCGTCGTTGCACGCAGTGTCGCTTTTTGAGTGCCTGTCCCCGCGAAATAGAGCAACAGGGGCGGACCCGGCATTCCGACGCTTGAGGTCAAGGAACCGGAAATTCCGCCAACGAGGGCATCTCCCTTTTTACTCTGCCGTATGCGAAACTGGAAGATAAGCAGAAGGGTCAAAACAATAATTAGGACGCTGATTCCAAATTTCAATTTGGTCATATCGAGTAGCAAGAAAATCACTGCGCCAATCGGAAGTCCGAAGATGCTTCCAGCGATAAAGCGTTTTAATACCCCGGTGTCCACATCTTTGGCAATCGTCGTAAGCAAACACCCCGAAATGACAATAGATAACAACAGGTTAATTTGAATCGCATCTGCCGGCTCAAAGAGCAAGAGAAGAAAAGGCGTTGCCACAATCGAGAAACCGAAACCCGTGCTAGTTTGGAGGACAGAGGCTGCCATGACGATCGTTATGAAAAATAAAATACTCATGTCCGCCCCCTTAACTACTAGATTCGTTGCCTCCATTTTACCATGATAAAAAATAATTTCCGTAATGTTGAGAATTAATTTCACACGAACCGATGTATGTAGTGTAAGGGCCTTTACACAAGAAGGAGAAATGTACATGCGAGTGACAAAAGAAAATTTCATAAAACGTTTCAAAAGGGGCAAGGAAGACGCATTGGAGTACGTCATCGACGAGTATGCGGGGCTCGTAAAAGCGATTGTCTACAATGCACTTCAGTCGTACAACGACCCGCATCTGATTGAAGAAGGAATCAGCGATACGTTCATGGGCGCCTTTGAAAACGCTAAACAATTCAACGGCGATCCAGAAGACTTCCGAAAATGGATTTGCACCATTGCAAAGTTCAAAGCAATTGATAAACAGCGATCCCTTGCCAAAACTCCTGTGGCCGCCGTTATTGATGAGCAGCAGCTGGAAGTAAAATCCGCTGAGGATGAATTCCTAATTCAATCCTCCACGGAAGAACTTCTGTCCATGATGGCCAAGCTGCCTCAAATGGACCGCGATATTTTTACGATGAAATACTTTTTAAATATGAGAAACGATGAAATTGCCAAACAGTTAGGCGTGACGAAGGCTTCCGTTGATAATCGCTTATATCGGGGTAAAAAGCGCTTGCAGCAGTTTCGCATGGGAGGAGTACTGACATGAAGAATTTGTATCGCCAGTTAAACGAGTTGAAGATTGATGTTGAAATGAAACCGATGGATATTAGTGAGGCAGAAAAGAACCGCATTAAAGGAAAGGTGCTGCGAAAGAAAAAGAAATATCGTGCCCCTAAACTGATCTCAGCAGCCGCTGCCCTTATCTTGGCAACGACAGTTGCATGTGGTTTTGCGTTTCCTACTTTTGCAGCAAAGCTGCCAATCATCGGCAATCTCTTTGATACATTCTCTGACGAGGAAAACTATGTATTTGAAGAATATGAGACATACGCAACAGACATAGGAGTGACAAAAGAAAGCAATGGCATTTCGATAACTGTCGAGAATGCTGTCTACGATGGCGAAAGCATCTCTATTGCCTATAGTCTGGTGAGTGATAAAGATTTGGGGGAACGGCCCGTACTAAAGGGACTTTTGGATGCTGCAGAGCTCAGTGATTACACTAAAGAATTTGGCTATTTTCCAAAGTACATTTCCAAAAAAATAAGTGAACATGAGTACGCTGGTTTATTTATCTACCAATTAATTAAAGGTCCGAAACCGGAAGAGATTCACGTGACATGGAAAGGCGACCAAGTATTCGACTATAATAAAGTATCAAATGCCCATTCCGGAGAGTGGTCTTATGAGTTTAAGTTAAATAAATTGGAGGCTCAATCAAAAGATTATATTGGTTCCGGATTACTATCTGAAAATGAGGGGATCAATGTTACACTTACAAAAATGACTTCTACACCGATATCTACAACGCTCTATCTGTCAGAGAGAGTCGACATTCCAACTGTAACAAAGCAGGATACCGAATGGCGCGGATTATTATTTGACTATAAAATAACAGACGATGTAGGGAATGAATATAACTTCATCACCTCTCACGGCACTGGGCATAGTTCTGACTTCAATCATCGGAAACTGGTGAGTACGCCGAGGATCACAATGTCACTTCTTGATGAGCGAGCGACATCCCTCTATATAACACCGATTGTCAACATCTACGAAAAAGAGGGCAATGAAGACATCAGTGACGTATCTCTGATACAAGAACCGTACGAAATTGAGCCGATTATAGTTCCAATAGAAAAGTAAGGAATAAGGAAGAGGATATTGTCTCCTTCCTTTTAATCCGCCAATCAAGCCTAATTACGGACAAATTAAATAAAGGACGAAATGACAAAGAACCTTCATCCACCCGGGAGAAGGTTCTTTGCGTTTTATTTAAAAAGGATTAATTTTCTTCGATTATCTCAACTTCTTGATGCTCCGACAATTCTTCAAGCTGTTCTTCTACCTCTTGCGGGTTTGCAATTTCCGGTTCAGGCTTGTCTTCGCTCAAGCCAAGAACTTTTGCGGTAGAATCGAGAAGCTCATCGAAAAGCTCTGGATGATCAACAAGCGAGATGCCGTAGGATGGGATCATTTCTTTGATCTTCGGTTCCCACTCTTTCACGTGTTGCGGGAAGCATTTTTTAATGACCTGCAACATGACGTGAACCGCTGTCGACGCACCCGGTGATGCACCGAGCAATGCAGCGATAGAGCCGTCTGCTGCACTTACAACTTCCGTACCAAATTGAAGAGTTCCCTTACCGCCAGCTTCCGTATCCTTGATGACCTGAACCCGTTGGCCTGCAACGACAAGGTCCCAATCTTCGCTCTTGGCGTCCGGAACGAACTCACGCAATTCTTCCATACGCTGTTCTTTTGACAACATCAATTGTTGAATCAAATATTTCGTAAGCGCCATTTCCTTCGCGCCTGCAGCTAACATCGTGAAGAGGTTATTTGGTTTCACGGAAGTGATCAAATCCAAATTAGAACCTGTCTTCAAGAATTTTGGTGAGAAGCCTGCAAACGGTCCAAACAGCAATGATTTTTTATTATCGATGTAACGTGTATCCAGATGCGGAACGGACATTGGCGGTGCGCCAACAGACGCTTTGCCGTACACTTTCGCGTGATGCTGCTCCACAACCTCCGGATTTTTACAAACCATGAAGATACCGCTGACTGGGAAGCCTCCGATATGTTTTCCTTCTGGAATGCCGGATTTTTGAAGGAGATGCAAGCTTCCTCCGCCAGCACCGATAAATACGAACTTGGCTGTGTGGCGTTCAACTGCCCCGCTGTTCAAGTTCTTCACTTTCAATTCCCAACGTCCGTCAGCTGTGCGCTTTAGGCTTGTGACGCTATGATTGTAATGAATATCGACTTGATTGTCCTTCAGATGATCAAACAACATGCGTGTCAACGAACCAAAATTGACGTCAGTCCCTGAATCGATTTTGGTTGCTGCAAGCGGTTCTGTGATCTTCCGGTCTTTCATCATAAGCGGCATCCACTCCGCCAATGTTTCCGGCTGATCAGAGAATTCCATCCCCTTGAACAGTGGATTATTGGATAGCGCTTCAAAACGCTTCTTCAAAAACTTTACATTATCTTCGCCATGTACATAGCTGATATGAGGCAGCGGCATGATGAAGTCTTTTGGGTTGCGGATTAGTTCACGATTCACGAGATACGACCAGAACTGTCTGGAAAGCTGAAATTGCTCGTTTACATTAATCGCTTTGCTAATATCCATGGAGCCATCGGATTTCTCAACTGTGTAGTTAAGCTCACATAATGCCGAATGTCCTGTCCCGGCATTATTCCACTCATTCGAGCTCTCTACGCCTGCTTCTGCAAGCTTCTCGAACACAGTGATATTCCATTCTGGCTTTAATTCTTTAAGCAAGGTCCCCAAAGTCGCGCTCATAATTCCTGCACCGATTAAAATGACGTCTTTATTGGTTTCTCTGTTGCTCATTTTTACCATATCCTTATATGTTAAGATTTTCAGAAAAAGACATGGGTCCTCACGCCTAATGATGCAACAGGCCAAGACGTGACCTATGAACCTTTTCTGTATCAGTGTAAACCTATAATAGTATAGCACAATCGTTGGTAAAGTTAAATATGAACAGCTTCTTCGCCTTTTCATTTTATTCAGAAGAAGAAACCAAGATTTTTCCCCCGTCAACCAGCAGAGTCCGTAACACTTAAAAAAAGGCTGAAACCCGGATGATTTCAGCCTTTTTAAGTCGTATTCGTCAGTAGATTTTGATGGATCCGCCATCGACCATGATCGTTTGTCCTGTAATATAATCCGAGTCATGGCTGGCTAGGAATACAGCAGTGCGGCCGATGTCGCCTTCTGGATCGCCAAGCCGGCGAAGCGGAATGTTGTTGACCATTTTCTCATAGAGTTCAGGTGCTGATTGGCTCCAAGCTTGTACCCCTTCTGTGAGGGCAATTGGCGCAATTAGGTTAACATTGATGCCATCAGGGCCCCATTCGTTGGCCGCTACACGGGTAATCGCACGAATCGCTTCTTTGGCAGCCGCATAGGAAGCTTGTGTCGGCTGGCCTGAAATACCAGCGCCGGAAGCAAAGTTGATCACTTTCCCTTTTGCTTTCTTCAATTCAGGATAGGCTGCTTTCATGAAGTGGAATGTCGGATAGAATCCTGTGTTAAAGGATAGATCGAACATGTCCATTGTCGTCTCCACAAACGGTGCTTGTTTCGAAGCATGCGCATTGTTGACGAGAATATCCAATTTACCAAACTTGGCTACTACTTCATTGATAATCGCTTCAATGTTTTCGGGCTTGGAAATATCGCGTATGAACAACATCCCTTCCGTATATTGAGAGATTTCTTCAAGCGTCTTATGCCCTTTTTCCTCATTGATATCCACGATCGCAATATGGGCGCCTTCTTTTGCCATAGCAAGCGCGATGCCGCGTCCGATCCCGGAAGCGCTGCCTGTAACAATTCCAACTTTACCTTCCAATCTCATATGAACACCTCATTCGTTAGTATGGTTCTACAACCTGCTTCCATCATGCAATTAAAACGAGGACAATCTTATTTAGATTGCATGTTACTCATGAACGTATTGAAGTCGGCAATGGATGGATTTCCAATGTAATGGCCGCCTTCTACTTTAATCGTTTGGCCGGTAATGTATTTTGATTCATCTGATGCTAAAAACAGCACGGTATAGCCGATGTCGTCAGGCTCCCCGTTGTATGGAAGCGCATTGAATTTCAAGAAGATATCTTGCACTTCTTTCGGCAAGTTCTTCTCAGCTGCCGGCGTTAGAATAAGACCTGGCGCTACTGCATTACAGCGAATCCGGTCCTTGCCGTATTGAGTTGCAATATACTTAGTCAAATGAGCAACCGCCGCTTTAGAAGCACCGTACGCTGATCTAATCGCATCAGAAGCAAATGCAGCCATAGACGTAGTATTAATGATTGAGCCTCCACCCACTTTTTGCATATGCGGAATCGCATACCGGCTTCCTAACAAAACGCTTTTCGTGTTAACTGTCATAAGGCGATCCCATTCATCTAAATCCATATTTACGACATCAAGGTCTTTTTGAAGGTTCGTCAAGCCAACATTATTAAAAAGAACATCAATTTTGCCATACGTATCGACCGTAAAATCGACCGCTGCTTTAATTGATTCTTCCACAGACGCGTCGAGGAAAATAGCAGAAGCAATGCCGCCTTCCTTTTCAATTTCCTTTACCGCTTCTTGAGCACCCTCGATATTAAAGTCACCAATGACGACCTTCGCTCCTTCTTTTGCCAGAAGCTTTGCACTGGATAATCCAATTCCTGAAGCACCGCCTGTGACGAGGGCCACTTTTCCTTCCACTCTTGCCATTGCATTTACCACCTTTATTAGTTTTTCACTATCCTCACTGATCCTTCATGACGTGCTCAAATAGCTTTTTTTGGATCGAAATCATTTGCTCAATCTCTTCATCCGTGAGAACGGAATAAATTCCTTGCCACATAGTTTGCCCTTCTTTTTGCGCATCAGTCAAAATGTCAAACCCTTTTTCGGTAATCGAAATCCGGACAATCCGGCGATCCGTCTCATCATACTGGCGCTCTGCATATCCTTCCTGAATCAGCTTGTTCGCAATGCTTGTCATGCCGCCAGGCGTATAACCAAGTTTCTTCGCCAGAACGGATTGCATTTGAGGCCCTTTTTCCCGTAACTCCGCAAGAACCAGAATTTGAGAAATCCCAATGTTCCGGTTGAAGTTCTTTAAAAAATAAAGCATCGTTTCATTATTGAGCAGCTCCGCTTGGCGGATCAGATCGAAAATAGTTGTCTTCATTGCCATAAGTAAATCCTTTCTCTTACATATTTAGTTTATCGCTAAAATATTTCATTATCAATAATTATGTTCGTAAAATGTTTATAACTAAACAAATTGTTTCATCCATTACAAACAGATAAAAACAATAGATGATTGCTCATTCCATTTTATCCAATCAGTTGGATTTCCCGAGAAATAAATTATTCTTCTATAGAATATGAGGACAGTTGCTTATCGAGTTGAACGGCAATTAGTCTGGCCGAACGCCAGATTAATGATCTCAACGCCAGAATATCAATCTGAACGCCAGATTAACGATGCCAACGCCAGAATATCAATCCGAACGCCAGATTAACGATACCAACGCCAGAATATCAATCTGAACGCCAGATTAACGATACCAACGCCAGTTAAACAACGGCCCTTACTTCAACAACTCTTCCGGTATAATGGTAAAACCATCAATAATCGTATCTTCCTCCACTTCAATCAACAGGCAACGCTTGCCGCCGACTGTTACTTGTTTCACGTATTTTAAATCTTGTGGACTGATGGAGATGTTGGCTACTTTTGTTTCAATCTTGATAGACTTCGATGTGTATTTCGGTACGATATGGGTTGCTTTCAGTTCGTACGATTCGTCATCAATTACGGTAAGGAATGCCCGTTCCACTTTATCCGAGTCGATGTCTTCCACGCCGCTCACTTTTAACACGCGTTCCAGCTCTCTTGTGTCCAATGTCGGGATGTTTTCGGGTTCTTCCTCTTCTTCGTCTACTTCCACCATCCGATTGATTTCATCGTACAGATTGGCAAGGGTGCGCGTATTTACCTCATGCCCGATCACTTCTTTCACAATCTCTTCAAAGACCGCCTTATCTTCCTGGGCTGTCATGATTTCCTCGCCGTCCAACACGGTTTCGATGAAATGGTAGTTGGGCTTATTCGCTTTCCCTGCCGCATACAAAATATGGTTGACGTCTGCTGCGTTGTTCGTAAAGGTCGGGAACAGAAAGCCTCCGATTGGAGACGTCAAATTGATAATCGGGTCGGCCATAAAGCTTGATTTAAATTCTTTTCCGACGAAATCAAATACGAGAGACCGTTTCGGCTGCTCCGTCTGATTCATGCTGCACAGAATAAAAGGCGTCGTGTATACTTCGTCCCGCACATCGGCCTCCGTCTCATCCGGCTCCCGCTTTGTCGGCTTAAAGTAACTCCCTCTTATAAAGGTGATGACAATGTCTTTATCATATTGGACATCCTGCACCATCTTCTTGGCGATTTGCAGCATCCCTTCTTTCCAATCCGCCACGTCATCGACTTGAAGCGCTTCATACAGTATGGTTTGAGTATGATCTTCCCGTTCCTCTTCCTCCCGTTTGAACTTCACTTCGAACAGCTTTTCATCCAGTTTCCCGCCGAGTACTTTTTTAAAGTTCGTCAAAAACAACTCCTGCTGTTCCCGATCGAGCAAGGAGAAAGCTTGGCTCGCCTCATGGTAAATTTCGTTGCTCTCCTGTTTGATGTATACATTGTAAATGTCCCGGATCGTCAACAAATCCGTGCCTAACTTAAAATGTTTTCGAATATCTGCAATATCTTTCTTGTTCATATTATCCAACTCCCTAATAGGTAAGAAATTCATAGTAAAAAGGAGTATCCCAAGATATTCTTGCTCTTGTGACACTCCCTCTATTATATCAATGATTGGCTGAAAGGCAGGCTTGCAACCCACTAGACTTGCTTATTCTTTTTCAATAGCTGTTCCATTTTTCGATCCGCACGGAGCAAGACTTGTTGAATTTGCTGGATTTCTTTTTCCCTTTGGATCATGAACTCCTGCTTTCGCTGAAATAACGCCCTGACCTGCTGAAGATTTTGGATCTCCTCTTCTGTCAGACGAGTATCGTGCTCCAAGTTACCTAACCATTCAAATAACAGTTTGATTTCTTGGAGTGTAAAGCCTGCTTGTTTTAATTTCCGGATCGCATCCAGCAATTCAACATGCTCCTCATTATAATCTCGCTGTTTGTTTACTATGTTCGGCTGCAATAAACCCATTTTTTCATAGTACCGAATCGTATCCTTGCTGCAGCCTGTACAAGCTGCAAATTCACCGATTTTCATTGTCTCACCTGCCTATCTTACATATTGGTAGACCATAAACAAGAGGACGCAGTGAAAAAGCAGCCGAAACAGATGATGGCCGTATCGAATTCTTCCATTCCCTATGCCTTCTGCCAAGGCCAGTAAATGCAATAGCCCAAATGCCACAAGCAGCATCCATAGGACCACCCCTTTGCTTGAAATAAATAACGTTGCGATTATCCCGAGAGATACCGCAATAAATAAGGCTGCTCGCATTTGAAACCCTTGTACTTTCCACTTTTGCACCCCCGCTACACCTGTCAGCACCGCGTATAATCCAATGATCCCATACACTGCTATTGCCAATAGAATCCCTCCCATCTTTCTATCTTCCACTGTAAAAGATGGAGTGAACTCCATGTCAATCCATAAAATGCATTTTGTTTACAAGTCTCTCTTTATAGTCGAAATGTAAAGGAATCTCCTCTTTTCAAAGTGTTTGTTCCGGGCCATGTACATCCATTTTACTTCATGCATCAATGGACGAGAGGATAAGTTTTGACTAACCTCATTTTTTCGATGAATGCTTCCGCTGGAAAGAAGTCGGCTCCATATTGATTGGGTTGATTTCAAATCGTTGGCGGCTATCGATCGTCACGCGTGTGCTGAATCCACTATGAATTCGGCTAAGAGGCGCAATTACGAGTGCCTACATGAAGCACAATGAAAAAACCGGAAATCCTCTTGATTCCCGGCAAAAAAATGAAACGCCATCCCCATGATCAGGATCGGCTTTATTAGTAATAGAATGCTGCATTATACAAGCTGATCGTCCAATCAATTCAACAAATCCATCTGCCACGAAACACCAAACCGGTCGTTTACCCAGCCGAACTTTTTGCTGAAACCGTAGTTGTCCAGCGGCATGAGTGCTTGTCCGCCTTCGAGCAGATTTTCATAAAGATGGACGATCTCTTCCTCCGTGTCACAAGTGAGGTAGATGGAGAAAGAAGGCGTGAACGTGAACTGATGTTTCACATGGCTGTCGATGCACATGAACTCCTGTCCATTCAAAGAAAACACCGCCTGCATCACCGTGCCTTCATCCCCAGGCCCCTCCGCCCCGTAGCGGGCAATTCGCACGATCTCCGAATTTTTCACAAGCGATGTATAAAACGTCATCGCCTCCTCTGCCTTGCCTTCTTGGAACATTAAAAAAGGGAGTACTTTTCCCATAGTCCTTCGACTCCTTCCTATTTTGTCATCATTATATACCGAAATGAATGAAGTCTTTCCGTTCGCTGATTGCCTTGTCAATCAAAGCGGCAAGTGTCTGAAGCTCGTCCGAGTGATGAAAACAATCCGAACTCACGACAACTTCACGGAATATAGGCAATGACTCCTCTGGAATTAAAGTAATGCCACAATAGGCAAGTCCATATTCCGGTCGGTCGTACGAATGAAAATACGTTTTCATACCAGCTAATGATTCAAGCAGTTCACTCATTATATCGTCATCAACCATAATGCAATGATACCGTTTTGGATTATATTCGATATACTTTTTTTGCTTGTCCTCCTCCAGGAAAATGCCGAACTCATGTACACAGGCCATACGGGTCCTCCTCTTCTATTGACGGCCGGGCAAAGTAGTAGGAGTATCTTACGTACCAAGAAAGATACTCCCTATTGTACCCGGATCAAAAATCAGTTCATCCTATTTTTGCTTTGTTGCAGCAATTTCGATTGTCCTGTACGCTCCCATTCCTCAACAGTTTGATAGGCGGCTTCAGGTGTATAGCCCTGCCCGACGAGAACGCCCATGAGGATGAATTCTTGTAGGATATGAGTGGCCGGAACCCCTCTTCTTACGTCCTCCAGCCCTTCTTGAACTAAATAATTCGTATACATGACCCATTCGTCTGGTGTCTGTGGTTGTTGAACCGCTGCTGGGGAACTTGTTCTATTCTCTGTATACAGGAAATTGTACAGCGTGGCATGTTTTAATTCATCGGTCAATATTTCAAATACAACATCGCGATATTCGCGATATGGTAGACCAGCCCGTATAATACGATACTTTTCCATTGCCTTCAATTCGCCGAATAACGCCTTTTTAATTCCTTCAATATAGGAAGCGGGCGGAACGAACTCCTCCTCTGACGCCATGGGTACTTCTTGCCCCGTCAGCTGCTGATACATTTGACGGTACAATTGATTGTGCCGTATTTCATCGTTCCGAATCGATGTAATGATATCCTTTTGCTCCGCATTCGGTGCTTTGGAAATAAGATAATCATAAAATAATTGGTCTTCCCGTTCGCCCTGGACTGCCTCAGCCATTAACTGTAAGGATCTCTGATAAGCTTGTTGTTGCGCGTTATCATACCCTTGGTAATAATCCATTTGTTGCACGCTGATCCTCCTTCGCATTCATCTCCTTATCGTATGAAGGATCTTTTCGAACTGTGCCATTTATCTAAGCCTACATCTACATAAGTCAAGAATTCATTTTGGCCATTACCCTGAAGCATCAAAGATTCCTCTAGGTTTCAAGCCACATATCATTTGTTTATTGTTTTATTCTTTTTATAACTATAGTACATTGTAATAAACAGCGTATCGCTCAAAAATTTGTCAAACTACCCAAATTCGTCTTTTGGGCAAGACGATTTCTAATGACATCTTGAACTTGTACATACTAACTATTTTTACACTCATATGGAAGTTGGAGGTTGCCTGAGATGAATAAATACTTGTTATTAACGGACCATGTCTACAACTATATTGTCGAACAGATCAATAACGGTGAACTGATCGCCGGAAGCAAGGTGAATGAAAGTGCCATCAGTGAGAGTCTAAAAGTGAGCAGAACGCCGGTACGCGAGGCTTTGATCCAGCTTTCAGCGGACGGTTTGCTGGAGAATGTCCCGAGGAAAGGATTTATTATTAAGAAACTGACGAAGGAAGAAGCGAAGGAAACTTTTTTTATCATTGGCGCCTTGGATGGCTTGGCTTGTTCCTTGGCAGCCCCCTTTCTCACCGAGAAGCATTATAAGGAGATGGAGTTCTATATTCAAAGCATCGATTTGGCCATCAATACGGAGAATTTCGCGATGTACCAAAAAATGCAGGAAGCGTTCCATCATGTATATTTATCACTTTGCCCAAATCGAAGTTTAGTCAACTTGCTGCTTCAGCTCGAGCGAAAATTTCTAAAAAATATGGATGGGTTAGGAGAACCAGAGTTTACGAAGCAACGGCTCGCGGAGACGAATAATGAGCATAGAAAAATGATCGAACTGTTCAGAGCAGGTAAAACAGCCGAATTGGAACAGTTCATGAAAGAAGTCCATTGGAATGTCGATAAAGCTGAAATCATCCCGTTGTAATATGTAATAAACCCCTTACTAGCAAGCTCCAAGCCACTTGGATGCTTGCTTTTCTATTCCTATTGCCACGTATCGAAACCTGGCCCTATTTCATCTTTCATCAACTAATAAAAACCATTTTTCAGAAACGATTTTTTTATTGAAAATCAAGAAATATAATGTACAATATACAATATACATCTCAAGGGAGTTTTTCTCTTGTGAAATATAAATGATCATAGGGGATATTATAAATTGAATAGTCAAAATTATGAATTAGCCGTTAACCTAAGACATGAACTACACCAACATCCTGAGCTGTCTAACGAAGAAGTCTGGACAAAGCAGCATTTAATAGATTTTTTGCAAACGCATACATCCAATCTTGAAATTATTGATAAAGGTACTTGGTTTTATGCCATCTATCGTGCGGGAGAAGATAAACCGAATATTGCGTTCCGTGCTGATTTTGATGCCCTGCCAATGGATGAAGTAATTGATGTGCCTTGGGCATCCAAGTTCCCGGGCAAAGCGCATAAGTGCGGTCATGACGGCCACTCTGCGACACTTGCAGGGTTTGCGCTCGAAGTCGATCAATTAGGCGCGGATAAAAACATCTACTTTCTTTTCCAGCCTGCGGAAGAAACAGGTGACGGAGCAATTCAATGCGTTGACCTGATCAAGGATCACCAAATTGATGAGATTTTCGCCTATCACAATATGAGCGGCCTGCCTTACAAAACAGTCGCTCTGAAGGACGGCACTCAATTTTGCGCATCCAAAGGCATGACGATCCATATGGAGGGCACACCGGCCCATGCCAGCCAGCCTGAAACAGGGATCAATCCATCCTTCGCCATTGCAGCAATTGTGAATGAAATTCCGAATTTCATTGCTGAAGATAAAAACAAAGGCCTTGTCCTTTGCACGATTGTTCAAATTGATGTTGGCGAGAAGGCATTCGGCATCGCGGCTTCGAAAGGCGATCTTCGCATGACAATTCGTGCGCTGTACGAGGAAGAATTGGATCGACTCCAAGAGAACTTGGAAACGTTTGCGAAGGAGCAAGCGGAGCAGTACGGCTTGCGGGTCAGCTTCTCGTATAACGATGAGTTCCCAGAAACAGCAAACCATAAAGAAAGCGCAGACAAAATGCGTCAAGCGGCAACGGATAAAGGAATGGCATTACTTGAGTTGGAGGAAGCGTTCCGCGGTTCCGAAGACTATGGCCACTTTACGAAGTTGACGAAAGGTGCTTATTGCTTTATTGGCAACGGTGAGGACTATCCACATGTCCATACGCATGAATATGACTTCAGAGATGAACTGATTGAAACGGGCGTAGAACTATTTAAAGGATTAGTCGGAATCTAAATTATATAGACAGAGGAATCGGGAGGAAATGACATGTCAAAGAAAGACAAACCAAAGGGGATCAATTTCCCGCACGTTTATATTATGTTTCTACTCGTTATATTGTTAGTAGTGGCTCTCTCTTGGATGGTGCCAAGCGGCCAATATGAACGTGTGGTCGATCCTGAAACAGGGATCACGAAATTGAATACAGAAGTGTTCAACTATGTCGATACAGAAAAACCGATCGGCTTCATGGACTTTTTCGCCGCCTTGCATAAAGGGGTCGTCCAGTCCGCTGACATTATCGTCATGCTGCTATTTGCGAGCGGCGCGCTTTACATCCTTGAAAAATCCGGAGCGATTGCCGCCGGAATCCATAAATTACTGCGCATTGCCGGCGGAAAAGAAAAGCTGATCATCTTTGCCTTACTCACGCTGTTTACCATTATGGGGACAATTGGATTTGGTGAAGGCGGCATTCCGTTCATCCCACTAGCGATGGCTGTTGTCATGGGAATGGGGTATGACCGAATCACTGCATTCGCTACCTCCACTATTGGTCTTGCCATCGGGTTCACAGCAGGTGTCGTCAATTTCTATACGACGGGCGTCAGCCAATCCATTGTCGGCTTACCGATCTACTCGGGTCTCGGTTTCCGAATCATTTCATTGATCGTTTTCCTAGCTATCTCAGTCATTTACATTTTGCGCTATGCGAATAAAACCAAAGCAGATCCTACGAAGAGTATTGTTTTTGAGGAATATAAAGCACAATTGGAGAATACGAAAACAGCCGAGTATGAAGAAGAAGAGTTCACTTGGTCCAGAAAGCTTGCTTTGCTCGGATTGGTCGCTGTGCTTGTCGGCAGTGCATTTGGCGCCATCAAGCTTGGCTGGGGCATGCCGGAACTGTCTGCTGTCTATGCCATCTATGCGGTTTTCCTCGTCATCATCTTGCGTTTGAATCCGAGTGAAGCGGCTGAAACATTCGGAACAGGTGCGGCAAGGCTCCTTCCAACAGGACTCGCGATCGGGTTTGCCCGCTCTGTCATGATTTTGATGGATCAGGCACAGATCATCGACACGGCCGTCCATTCTTTGTCAGGATTACTAAGCAATACAGGATCTATCATTACCTTGCTCGTCCTTTTCATCGTCGTTATCTTCTTCAATTTCTTTGTCGTATCGGGCAGCGGCAAGGCGATGATTTTAATGCCGATCATGGGGCCACTAGGGAAAATCCTTGGCATCAATCAGCAAGTAATGGTCGTTGTGTATCAATTCGGAGACGGGTTCACGAACTACTTATGGCCGACGTCAGGCGGATTGATGGCAGCGCTCGGCATGTCCAATGTTAATTACGCCGATTGGGTGAAGTTTTCATTGAAGCTCTTCCTATTGCTGCATTTCGCTGCGTTTATTTTAATCATCATTGCGAATTATATCGGACTCGGGCCAGCGTAACGTTTGCGGCTCCAATCAAACGAATTACTATCACTAGCTCATTGAATTAGCTAAAAATAAGGGGATGTCGACATGATCAATCTATTTGAAGAATCGAAGGCATACGAAGAACAAATCATTCAGGATCGCCGCTATTTGCATCAGCATCCTGAGATCGGATTTGATTTGCCGAATACCCAAAAATATATCCAGCAACGGCTTGAAGAAATGGGCATCGCCTATAAGCAGTGCGGGAAAGTGCCGCCTGAAGTACGAAAGAAATATGCCAGAGCTGGATTTGCGGATCAGGAACAATGCACAGGTGTCGTCGCAACGATTGGACAAGGCTCCCCTTGCATTCTTCTCCGTGCGGATATGGATGCTTTGCCAATCCATGAGGAAGTGGAGTCAGAATTTAAATCCGCAGTGGATGGCCGGATGCATGCCTGCGGTCACGACTCCCACGTTGCCATGTTGCTCGGAGCGGCTCAGCTGCTGAAAAACCATGAGGCTGAACTGCAAGGAACGGTCAAATTATTCTTCCAGCCCGGTGAAGAATGGGGCTACGGTTCGAAATTAATGATCGATGACGGTGCATTGGAAAATCCAAAAGTGGATGCGGCATTCGGCATTCACATCATGCCCGATCAGGAAGCCGGCACACTGTCGGTTACCAAAGGAACATTATCACAAGCAATGGATACGTATATTGTCGATATCCAAGGATACGGCGGACACAGCTCGCAGCCGCATAAGACGATTGATGCGAATATGATCATGAACCAGCTTTATACAAGCTTGAATTTATTGATGACCCGTGAAGCCGATCCGAGCCACAGCGTGACGTTCTCCGTCGGTTTCATGAGCGGCGGCACTGTGACGAATGTCATTCCGGACAAGGCAGTGCTTAGCGGCAATATGCGGAGCTATGATCAGAAGACGCGTGATCACCTCTGTGTACGCATTCCGGAAATGATCGACCATGTCGTCAAAGCATGGCGCGGTGAATACAGCACGACGGAATTCCATACGCCGACGACGTACAATGACCCCGAATTCGTGGACGCTATCACTCCGTTCCTGGAGCAAGTGGTAGGAACAGAAAACCTGGTGGATCTAGGGGTTCTCAGTGGCTCTGAAGATTTCTCGTACATCTCCCAAGCGGTCCCTTCCGCATTTGTTATCTTAGGGACAGGCAAAGAAGGCGAAGCGCCGGTTCATAACCCTCGGATGAAGCAAAACGAGGATATCTTTAAATACGGTGCGGCTTTGCATGCGAGTGTGGCATTAGGCTGGTTAGCTGGGCAACATAAATAAGCCTTACAAGTGAAAATGAGAGCGGAACTCAATTCCTTTTGCATGAAGCTAACCAGGGAATCGGGTTCCGTTTTAATCTTTTTCCGGTTCCAAGGGGGCATATTTCCTCTGCAAGTCGATATATCTTATAATAAAGCTAGAAACCAATACACTAGGAGCAGCGTCAGCATATACGTGACTATGTCATCGAAAATCAATTGATTCCTATACGGAGAAGGCTCCGGCAAATGATCGTTTGTTTGTATAGCTAGTAACTTATAGGTGTAAAATGAAAGTACGATAGGAGAGGCGTTATAATGGATGCGCCACGATACGAACCTAACAGTGTCATAGGTGGAAAATTACTATGAGATACGAGGGATATACATAACTATGGATACGATCATTGAGCTTTTCCGAAAAAAAGAAGTAAAGCGCTTCGTCATTTTCATTATGATCATCATACTGCTCTACAGTGTTCGGAGTATGATGAATCTCATTTTGCTGACTTTCATTTTCACATTTCTATTGAACCGGCTCGTCGAATTTACGGCCGCCCGTGTCCGACTGAATCATAAACTGATTGTCATTCTAATTTATACATTCATCGTCGGCCTTCTGACCGTGGCCATATTAAAATATTTTCCTCTCATTTCGTTTGAAATTAGTCAGTTGGTCACCCAAATTACGTTTTTCTTTACGCACGCACAAGGGCATCCGCTGCTCAGTAATCTGGAAGCCTTTATTTCAATTGATAAGATCAATTCGTATATCGCCAATGGGTTTTCATTTGTCGTGAAGTATTTCTCCGATATAAGTAAAATCAGTGTTCAAGTGATGATTGCATTGCTCTTAAGCTTGTTCTTCCTGCTGGAAAAACCGCGTCTAATCGAGTTTACAAATAAATTTAAGCATAGCAAAATCGCACCCTTCTATTATGAAATTGAATTCTTTGGGAAAAAGTTTTCCCGGACATTTGGAAAAGTGATCGAAGCACAGTTCATCATTGCGCTCGTCAATACATTTTTGTCCGTCATTATTTTGACGGTTCTCGGTTACCCGCAAATCGTCGGATTAGCGATCATGATTTTCTTCCTCGGGCTCATCCCCGTCGCCGGAGTCATCATTTCCTTAATTCCTTTGACGATTATCGGCTTTACAATCGGCGGCGTCCTGACAGTCATTTATTTGTTCATCGCCGTTATGGTCATCCATGCAATTGAAGCGTACATTTTGAATCCGAAGCTCATGTCGTCCAAAACCGATCTGCCTGTCTTCTACACATTCGTCGTGCTCATTTTTTCCCAAAACTTCTTCGGCGTGTGGGGACTGATCATCGGAATCCCTGTTTTCGTCTTCCTGCTTGACATACTGGATGTGACAAACAAGGAACCTAAGCAAGTAAATGAAATAGCAAAAGACAAGATGGATGTATGATGTCCTTCTTGTCTTTTTTTCATTATTTGATTTCAACACTCACATTGCCAGAAATGTAAGAAGGATACCCGGCTAATGGAAGCTTAAGTGGATTTGTATAAGCTTCGTCGGGCAAATCAAATCCTATGCTAATCCAATCATCTTCTTTTTTAGAAAAATAACCAGACATCGTGTGAAGTTCTTTTCCTTTGGCATCAATAATCGTGGAGAACGGATCGTGGTGATACCCCTGTTCCCCTTTTAATTCAAATTCTATATAGCCTCCTCCATGAACTGTCATATTGCTGAATCTTTTGTCCTTCGGCTGGCGGATAATCTGCTTTTTATCCGTATCAATGATAATAAAAGCATCCTCCCGATCCATCGCCATCAGCTTGTTAAACTTCAAGGTCAGATGGTCGGTTTGTCTAAAATAGTTACTTTGCAAGTAATAAGTAGTTACATTGGGATTATCCGAGCCTCTTGCAGTTACTCCATTTTGAATGGAAGTCCAGACTTCCCCCTTCTCATCCTCCAGGCGCAAATCTTCAAAGCCAAAGATTTTCATTGTATTCTCGGCATCATACTCCACTTCTATCGCCGTTTTGAGCGACCCAATGGAAATGGACCGAATATGGATTTTCTGTCCTTGCACTTCAACTGTCTCGTTGATCACGTACTGTTCTTTCTTGATGGGTTTTAACTCGATTCGAAAAGGGATTTGTATGGTTTCGCTCTCTTCTTCATTCTTAGAAAAAGTATATTCAATTAGTAGTTCTTCAGTTGGTATCTTTGTTTCAAATTCGAGTTCTGCTGTATGAGTTGATTCCGGATAATTGAAGCTGTAAGAGCCATTTTTAGCAATTGGCACACCATTTTGATTTAATACTTGAATACTGCTGATTTGTATTTGATTTGAACTTTTCTGTGTGGCGGATGAAAATATTATCAAACCATTTTCATCCGTTATTAGTCCTTCAAGTGTCACTTTAAAACTTTTAGATTCCCCGCTCGCGCCTATGGCCTGATAATGTTCATTTTCAATTGCCATCTGCAAGCCTTTATTGTCTTGAATCATATCGACAATCGCAGACATACCGGGAATTGAAGCGATGGCATTCGCAAATACCGGGGAGACGCGTATGGAAGTGATGAATGTCAGCATCAAGACAGCTGCCGCCACAATGGTCCATAGCCCCCGTTTCCGAACCTTTCGTGTCGCTCGTTTCTCTTTCGCCCGCTGAAATCCTTTCAAGATGGCATTTTCAAGCGGAGCCTTCGGAATCTCTTGTTTCTCAATGGCTTCCTTCCACTTTTCCAAGTTCTTTTCATCCTCATGCACGGCGTCCCTCTCCCCTCTCTTCGAAAAATGCCCGCAGCGATTTTATCGCCTTATACAATCTCGTTTTTACGGTACCTTCTGGCGTCATTGTCATATCCGCTATATCTTTGATTTTAATATCATGCAAATACTTCATATGGACCAATTGACGATCTTTTTCGGACAAATGGCTCAACGCTTCCTCCACTTCCAGATAGGTGAAATCATCACTGATTCCTTTACCTTGTAAGACATCCTCATCGGACACAAAGCGTTTCTTCTTCTGGAGGACATCATGGCAGTAATTCATCATAATCCGTATGAGCCACGTCTTCGCATATTCCGGCATGCGCAATGTACTGATTTTCTCATAGGCACGAAACGTCACTTCCTGGACGGCTTCCAGTGCTTCTTCCTCACTCTTCAAATAAGCGAGCGCCGTCCGGAAAAGCGCTTCCTGATGCAAAAACATCAACTGCAAAAAAGCCTCATCGTCTCCTCTTATCGCTTGCTTCGCAAGTTCCATCTCCGTCAACTTCCCACCCCCGACTGCTCCACTTATACATTAGACCCCTCTACCTCAAAAAAGTTTTTGTTCCACGCGAAACATTTTTTAATTTTTTTCCGGTGAAGACACTTACGGACTATTAATAAAAAAGGCAAACGGAGTTGTTTTTCCGCTTGCCTGTGTTTTATTCGGACTAATTATTATGAGCAGATGCTTACGCTCGATTATTTTAGCACGTCAGGTGCTGGATAATCATAGCCCTTCGTATCCACTGTGATGGTCTTTATTTTTTGGTCTTCGAGCGGCTTATTGTTTGCATCACGCTCTGCAGCAACGATCGCATCTACAGTTTCCATGCCCTCCAACACTTTTCCGAACGAAGCATACTCTCCATCCAGGCTTGGTGTGTCTTCCACCATGATAAAGAATTGGGAACCAGCCGTATCCGGTTCCATCGTCCGTGCCATCGAGATGACGCCTCGTTCGTGCTTCAAATTATTCTCAAATCCATTGTTCGTGAACTCGCCAGCAATTGAATAGTCGGGCCCGCCTGATCCGTTTCCGGCAGGGTCTCCTCCTTGAATCATAAACCCAGGAATGACACGATGAAATATAAGACCGTCGTAAAAGCCGTCATTAATTAATGAAATAAAATTGGCTACCGTATTCGGAGCAACTGCAGGCTCCAGTTCAATCACAATCTTTTCGTCGTTGCTCATCGTAATGGTTACAATCGGATTTTCTTTCACATCTGCCGGATAATCTTTTGCCTCACTTGCGTCCTTGGTCGTATCTTCCTTTTCCTTGGCTGTGCCACAGCCTGTCAACACAAATACGATTGCCAACAAACTAAGAAACAAACTACATGCTTTTGTACAAGTTCTCATATTCATTCCCACTCCTCTATGTATTCACCTTCTACTCTAATAGTACAAAAAGTTCGAGGATGAACACAACAGCCAGAGGTAAATGTCTTTCATTTCATTCCAATAAAGATAGATAGCAAGCCATTAGTCCAAATGCAATGCAAGCAACGACAACCGTATACTTAGGAGAGGATCGCCGAATAGCTTCAGGCAGAATCTCTTTCATCGTAATCATATAAATCGTGCCGACAGTCAAGCTGATGAGAAACGCCCAAACCATATGGTGTTGCGCACCGATCAGCTGGCCGATATATGCCCCGGCGGCGACTGGCAAGGCAATTAATACGGAGAGTATGAATAGTGAAAAGAAGCGGAGACCGGCGATGCACAGCGGGGTAAATAAAACCATGCCTTCTGGAATATTATGCAACAGCATCGCTTGCCACAGAGCAACGCCAACATCCGTATGTTCGCTCGTCCCCAGAACGATCCCCATCGGAAAATTATGCAGGGAAATGACCAACGCAAGAAAGATTCCGGTGTTCCTGCCATGATCCTTTCGAGAATGGCTCGGAAGGCAACGATGCATCCAAAAGAATAGAAGCACACCGAAACCAAATCCCCCTGCAAAGATAGTCCAATTTCCCAGTTCTATCGCTTCGGGCACAATCTCGATGCTGACCAATCCAAGAAGCAGGCCCGTACAAACCGCGTATACCGTACCAATACTACGCTTGAAGCGGTGAATGAAAGATGCAAGCCCGCCGCCTAAACCGATTCCCAAACAAGTCGACATGAACCCGACTACCCAAATATGCCCCAAGCCACCATCCTTCATTGATTTGTTTCTAAGGTTATATGGGACAGGACGAGCAATTATTCGAAGAAATTTATTCGAAAACGGCAGGCCTAACTAATTGTCCAAGCACTCCTTGCTGCCCTGCATACTCTGATAAAAAAGGAGTGATATGATGTCAAAACAAGATTTTCCGAAAGTGGTCAGCATCCCGAATCCCTTATATCAATCATTAAAGGGACGCTATTTTGTTGGACAAACTGAAACAATCCGTTTGGGAGAAGGGAAAAACGCATGGGGCGGCCTACTTAATCCGTCCGATTCCGATGTGGACCTATTTGTCAATGCCTTCACCATCACGAACCATTCCGACCAGCCGATCGAGGCACTCATTTGGTTCAATCCTGGCCCATTGCCCAACCGGATGAATTCCAAAAAGGTAACCCCAGCCAATACAGCGATCCATCCACTTCCTACCCCAAAAGTCCGGCTTGCATTTGGAGAAATGGCAGGCTTGCCGAAGAGAGGCGTCAACGCATTCAAACGGATCGTTCCGCCCCAAAGCACATTATCGGCTGATGAAGATGGAAAATACATCTTCCCAGCAGGGGGATCCTTCGTCATTTTCTTGGTCTCCCCGACTAACGAGTTGATTGACGCAGAAGTGGCGTATGGCTGGTTTGAGAAGAGAGTTTGTACAAGGTACTGACCGAATCCAGAGTTCGCTGCAGATCGATTACTCCCTCAAGTGCAATCGCTTGAGGGAACTTTTTTGTCGTGTACAGAAAAACTATTAGCTTGTGCTTACCATCTTTTCTACATACGTAAGTAAATCCGGATACATCGAGGTCCCTTTCAGCCGCTGTGCCGCTTCCCATAATGGCAATATGGCTGCATCCTCCTTTTTGGAATACAAGAGGGTGTACGGCTCTTTACATTGATCCAGTCCATGAAGGACAGAAGAATATGTGTATACTGACTGAAATTCATACCAGTCAAAATCCCGATGACTATTCGTTCGAATCACTTCACCCACATACGCACCAATACGAACGACAAAATTATCAAAGTGCCTGTGTAAAAGATCCGTTCCCAATAATCTTTCTTCGTACATATCAATGATTCGAACGCTCTCAACCGTATAGTCCAGGTTTCTTTTCGTCAGATTCTCTTGATCCCAAGCATCTTCTGAAACATCCTGGAACATTAACTTCGCCATTTGTTTCAAATCATCTTTTACTAATTTATTTCTCCCGAAGAAAGTAAACATAGTGGTTGGTCTCCTCATATGAATTCACTTGATACGCCATTTCTAGACGCACTTCTTTTTTAGCAACATCCTCATTCGAATAAGAAACCGTGTTGAAGCCGACAACGCGAAAACCATTCTTCAAATAAAACTGGATCGCAGGATAATTGGAGGTCTGCGTTTCCAATACAACGGAGCGAACCCCTAATTCAACTGCCCGGTTTTTGGCTGTATCCATTAAGCTCCTTCCAACCCCCTGCTGTTGGAACGCGGCATCGACATATAAATCGTGAATGAGCACTGTTTCATTCCAGTCCATTTTCTGAATGACCATCACCCCGGCCTCGGCCCCATTCACTTCAGCCAAATAAACTTCAGAGCCTTCTTTATAGTCCTCAAATAGATTCTCTTCCATATTCTTCATAAACGGCTGATCCAAGGTTTCTTCCCGCAAGGTGAAAGTCCACCCTTTGTCTATTTCTTCGAAAACCACCTCATAGTATTTCTCTGAGGTATATCGAAACATTACTTTTTTTCCTGCCGGATAATTTTCTTTAAAGATTTGTTGAATTGATATTGGCATAATAATTTCCCCTTATGAAATGTATCGTTTCCATCCCTAGACGTAAGTTTTCTTTAATTAATATGAAATCCATCAAATCAAAGCTATTTATTCCTCAACACGTCTGCAAGTTCATATAAGGAATGGGATTTTGTTATTTGATAATACCTTCCATCCTTTTGCAGATACCCCTTTTCACAGAACTGCGATAACACATGCAATAAGTGACGGTAGGATACCCCTAAATAATCACAAACGGTTACATGTCTCTCCTTATAAATCCCTTCGTCAGCCGTTTGTAAAATAAAATCGGCAAGCCGATTTTCAAGTGGAAAGGCCAGACTTTGAGAATATCTCGTAGCCATAAGTGTTGCTTTCACACTTAGAAACTTGGCTAATTCACGGAGGAATTTAGCATCTCCCATCAATTGTGTCCGGCAACGATGAATGGGAAGAGCGAAACAGATGGTTTTGGTTAACGCCTGAATTCCTTTTGTATAGTACACCTCATTTAATAATTCCATTTCTCCAATATAATCATTGGCATTGATAAAATTTAGTAACGAAACTTTCCCATTGTGGTGAGTGACATAAATCTTGCCCTTCCCCTCAATCACATAAAATAAGAAATCGGATCTCGATCCCTCTTGGATAATCCACTCATCCCGTTGATACTCGTGTACCTCCATCATCTCTTCAACGGGAATAGAAAATAAATGTAAAATAGAATGCTTCCTCATGTACAAATGTTTTTTCTCGCCTTGATAGATTTCCATCTTCCACCTCAAAACATGAGATATCTCATATTATTCCCTCGTCATTCCATGATACCATGCAATCATCGGAGGGGATAACATGAACACACATCGTTGGATGAGCATGCAGTTTTTTTGTTTTTTCATAACATGGGGCGTTTTTCTGCCTTATTGGACGGGGTGGCTGACTCATGCCAAAGGGCTTACAGTTCCCCAGGCAAGCTTAATCATGAGCTTTGGGCTCATTGCAAGAGGCCTTTCCACTTTAGTTGCTTTCCCTTATTTATCGGGGAAATTCAGTAGTAAAGCTTTATTACATGGTGCGGGAATTGGTACACTAATTGCTATTCTGTTTTACATTCCATCCAGTTCCTTTAGCAGTTTGCTTATCGTCACGTTAGCATTCCAATTTCTTTATCCAGCCATGATGCCTGCTCTGGACAGTGCTGCCGGCCTTCTCGTACAAAGTAACCAACTACGAGATTACGGGAAAAGCCGTCAATGGGGCTCCATCGGTTTCATATTAGCCGGCATAATTCTTTCTATCTTCACAGCGATGCTTGGAGATCACGTGATATTATGGGCGTTTTTACTTGGCATCGTCGTATTCGTTAGTCTTGGTTTTCTACGTGCTCCTGACATTCTAGCTACAAAACCACCAATAGATCAGGAACAAAAAGGAGGCATATTAAGATTATTCCGTATCAAACACTTCGGTTTGGTACTTAGTATCGTTATTCTCCTGCAAGCAGCCCATGCGTCTTATTACAATTATGGTTATCTCTTTTTGCAAGAAATCCATGCACCCAAATATTTAATCGGCGTTATTATTAACATTTCCGTATTGGCGGAAATCATCTTTTTTGCCAACGCAGACCGCAGATTTAATAAATTTTCAGTAGGGTCGTTGCTGGCCATAGCAGCACTGGGTTCTACCTTACGATGGATCTTACTATTCGCGTTTCCGAACGTCATTGTTTTCTCTATCGCTCAAACGTTGCACGCCTTCTCGTTTGCTATGGCGCATTATGCGTTTATGAAATACTTAATAAAACACATTTCACCTGCCCAGATTCCGAAAGCACAAGGCGTTTATTCAGCCCTAGCTCTTAGCTGGAGTACTGCTGTATTTACAATTTTCGGCGGCTACTTATACGAAATTGAGCCTAGATATGCCTTTATCGGCATGATTGTTTCTACAATCCCAGCGATGATCCTTGCGCTTGTGTATCGGAAACTGGATTATAAAAAGGAAGGCATGATTAAATAGAATTCTTTCTTTGATCATAAAAATGAGGCATTAGATTTGATTATCTAATGCCTCAGACTGTAGACAAAGTCACTTTGAGATGAATAGAAGTGCATAACCAACCGGCAGGGAGCGCAACTTCGCTTTCCATGGGCTTGGCTTCAGCCAATCGAACAGCGAAGGGTTCGATTTGTATAATTCCTGCGCCTAGCGCAGAAATTATACATCCGTTGCTCGCTGCGCATTCGCTTAAGCTCGCAAAAGCCGTACTACGCTACGGCTTTTCCTGCGGGGTCTTCAGCTCAAGCTATTCCCATAGGAGTCTACGTTGCGCTCCCTGCCTTTGATACAATTTCTTTATGGTTTAGTAAATACATGAAGACTCGTTAAACTTCTTATATACGAGGTCTATCATGTTGAATATTCATAACAACATACCTTGTTAGCAGAACAAATCTATAGCTAATATGGGCTGATTACTCCTCATGCAGGACTACTTTGGACCACTCTCAAATGGAAAGATTAGCGCCAACTAGCAAGGCAGCATATGTATAACAAAAACAAGATTGGCGTGAATCGCATGAATGAGTTCAATCCATCCAAACTATCTGTTGAATACAGGAATGGCGTAACGGCTGCAGGTCCAGTTATTCCTCGCTTGTACACATTAACTCACTCTGATTTCACAGGAGAGCTGTTTTTAACAATTGGAACCCACTATGCTTGGGATAAAGTGAACCCTAACATGAGAGATGAAGTATTAGGTGAATGGAAAACAGATGGGCATAGTTTGTACTACAACGTTTACGTTTTTATTGATGGAGCAACCCCTAGCCTTTCCACCTCCGCCATACGTAATGAAGTATTCCGACGCGAATTGCCCCTTGCCTTGACCGCCATTCGATATGGGGATCGATTTTTCTTCGATCTTCATCCCTATCTAGATGACGCTCCAATCATCGTTAATTTTATCTCCATTTACCCGCAATTTGCTGCACGGGAGAGTTGGGGTAGTTTTAACCGTTACTCAAAATCAGTTTGATTGAAATACACAGCTGGCCACTGTGTATTTCAATTACGCATGACCCGGTTCAACGTCGATTTTCTTTGTTAAGCAACTACACTAAAGAACCTAAATCAGATAAAGATAAACGACCAACGACTTGAAAACCATTTCCCCTTCCTCTAGGTTTAATAATAACTGTACCCATGTCAGGAATTGGACCTAATCCAACTCCTTCGGGAAAACTCTGCGCAACAACTACCTGATTTCTTCCCTCTTCAGGTATCGTCTCAAGCACGCATTGAATGGTAGTTAAGATGTTTCTTCTGTCTTGGCTAGATAAATTTCCACTCAACCGATATACCTCCAGCCAGAAGGGTTCAACGTAAACGTTGCAACGACCGAATGCTAACTGTGCCGTTTCAATTGTTCTACAAAAAGGGCTGGCAGCAACAGGATAACAAATCGGGATTCTAGCGTATCGAAGAATATCTCCATAGAAAATAGCCTGCCTACGTCCCTGCTCAGAAAGATTTCTCTGGGTTATGCAGTTTTGGAAATCTAAAACAGGTAAATCTTCTCCTACGGTTGCTTCCCCATGCCTTACATAGAGTATATAGCCCCCTTTTCTCAGGGAATCAAGTAATGCTTGATTCAAGACATCGTTTCCCTCCTTATCAACCGCTACTATCACTGTTACTGTATGTTACACACAGGTTTTTTGACCAATAAAAAAACAAACAGGAGCTATTAAGGCATGTTCCTGTTTGTATCGTAAGGTTTGATTCTATGAGATTAATTGAATTTGCCTACTATCGCTCAAGCTCCTCGAAGGTTTTATGTAACCATGCAGCGAACTTCTCCTTCTCTTCAAATTGCGGATAATGAGCTGACTCTTCAAATATAATGAACTCTTTTATAGGTGCTTCCAGACTCTCATAATAATTTTTTGCAGCACTCACAGACGTCATATAATCGAATTTCCCCATTACAAAATAAACCGGCACATCCACTTGCTTAACAAGATCCGGAATAGTGTGCTTTGTCCCTTCATTCAACAACGCTTCCTGTGTAACATGAATTCCTCTTAGATAACGTACGACATCCAGCCCGTTATATTCGGGGCTAAAAAGAAATCCTGTCAGATAATCTTTGTTATCATCAATACGTCTTGCCGCACCTCCATATTGGCGGACGAGACTTCTCGGTGTCCGCGCCTCTCCCTTTTCAATGGATGGTTGAAGAGACCTTAATGTCTCAATGTCACCTGAATTTCCTTTTAGTTTTGCCTGTTCCAGTGTAAATTCTAAACTGTCCAATTCGCTTTGCACTACGTCTGCTACTTGCCCAATGCCTACATACCCATAATATTTCTCAGGTGATTGATCGATAGCTTTCATTCCAATATAAGTGCCATACGAATGGCCCACTAATAAAACCTTTTCTTGGTTAAATCTCTCTGAAATATAATCGGTTAATGCCAGCAAATCCTCAACCAGCAAGTCAGCGGTCAGGTTCGAATAGTCCTCAAAAAAGTGATAGGATTTTCCACTCCCACGCTGATCATAATGTACAATGGTAAATTGCTTTTCAAGTTCTTTTTGGTATTTCCTTACATAAGGAATTTCAGAACAAGCTGGACCACCATGAACAAAGATAAGAATTGGATTGCTGGAATCTTTTCCTCGAATCATAATTTCATGTCCCGTGCCATTAATTTCAACCTGTTCCATTGTACTTATGCTTTGCTCCCCATTAATGCGAGGTGTCCATGTAGGGAAAAGCATCCAGAGTAATATAATGAACGAAGCAATTCCTAAACCTATCTTTACTACTCTAGCCGTACGCCTTTGCATGCCTTTTCTCTCCTGACGGCAGTGCCATGTATTGTTGCCCACTGCTTAACTCTTTTATCTATCTTACAACGCCGCTGTAATAGTTTATAGAGTAAAAGAGCTCCTCTTGTTTAGAGGAGCCCTATCCGAAACATTGGCTTAATGTTAGTAAACCTTTTCTTCAACCGCAACAGCTACAGGCACAAATTCAAATTTTGTTACATCCACAAGTCCTACATCCGTAATTTTAAGGTTCGGGATCACGGCTAATGACATAAAGCCTAATGTCATAATGGGATCAACATCAGCTGCAATTCCAAGTACGTCACGTGCCACATCATCGACTTTGCGTTGCTCTTCGATGACCTCTTCTCCTGAAAGATGACTCATCAACCCAGCTACCGGCAGTGCCATCGTATGGAGGACCTTGCCGCCATTGACCAGAACAACCCCGCCGTCTTGTTCTTTTAACTTCTCAACGGCCAATGCCATGTCCTCGTCGTTGGTCCCTGTCACAATCAGGTTATGTGAATCGTGTGCGATAGAGATGCCAATTGCACCTTTTCGAATGCCATAGTCTTTCAATAAACCAACGAATACATTCCCCGTATTATGATGTCTTTCAATCACAGCAATTTTGGCAACCGGATTATTGGGGTTGTACACGAATTCTCCTGCCTCATCCAGATCTACTTCGACGATGGCTTCATTGGTTAACGCTTCGGTTTGAATCACTTCAATCGCTCTCGCTTTATTTGAATCTAATTTCAAGGAAAGCTTCTCTTTGGAAAAATTACTGACATGTACACTAGATTGTACAGAAGAAATCTCGGCTCTCTTAAATGGCAATACATATTTTCCTTGATCCGCCACAAGTTGACCTTCGATATATGTTTGTTCCACTACCATGTTATAAAGATCGTTAAAAATGACTAAATCGGCTCTTAATCCTGGTGCCACCGCGCCACGGTCATTCAACTGACAGCATTCTGCCGCGTTGATGGTAGCCATTTGAATGGCTTGTATCGGATCCACATTTTCCTCTACACAAATACGGATTGCGTTATCCAAATGCCCTTTTTCTATAATGGTTTTAGCTTGTACATCATCACCACACAAAACACAGCGGCGGAAATTTTGAGTCGTGACACCTTTTAGCAAAGTACGCAGATTTTGCGTGACAGATCCTTCCCGTAAAAAGACATACATCCCCCGGGAGATACGAGCCTGCATCTCTTCTACAGTAGAGCATTCATGGTCATTTTCCACACCAGCCGCAATATATGCGTTAAGTTCCTTTCCGTTTACCATCGGACTATGCCCATCAATTCGCTTCTGTAGCTTCTTCGCTACTAACAGTTTATCAAGCACATCATCCTTGGCCTCAATGACCCCTGGGAAATCCATAAACTCAGCGAGTCCCATCGCTTTTCCGGTTTCTAATGGAGTTACCATATCAGAAGCGGTTAACACCGCACCGGCATTTTCCATATCGGTTGCCGGAACACAAGAAGGCAACATGTATTGGATATCCAACGCCGTGTGTTCTGCTGCCTCAATCATATAATCTAGCCCTTTAAGCCCTGCTACGTTAACAATTTCATGAGGATCTGCCATCACAGTCGTCGTGCCATGGGGAACCAGTAAACGCCCAAATTCCTCTGGCGTCACATAGGAAGATTCCACGTGAATGTGTGGATCAATAAAACCCGGTGCAATATATTTTCCTTTTACATCAACAACCTCTTTACCCTCATAGGTTTCTCCGATACCCGCAATCTTCCCATCGACAATGGCCACATCGCCAACAAGGATACTTCCTTGATAGACATCCACGATCTTACCGTTCTTCAAAACAAGGTCTGCAAGTTTCCGTCCTGCAGCTACGTCAATTAGCTGTTTCAATTCTTCTTTTTGCACTCTTTTCTCCACCCATCTGATTTGTATAAAAAAGCCCAAAGCACACGCTCCCCACTAGGAAAAGCAATGCACTTCGGGCTTTTAATGTCGAAATACAAAAAACCGAAACCTTTAAAATCAGTAAAGGCTTTCAGTCTTTAGCTTTTCATAGTCCGTTCATTTACGGTGAACAGGTAGAAACTCGTAGGCCATATCCCCACTATTATATGAAAACACCATATGCAGTTTTTAAGTTTTTTAAGTATAGCATTATTTTGGATTTTTGCAATCGGTTTTTGGGTGGACATGGTGGAAAGGTAAACCTGTATATTGACCCATAACTCTTTTGATAATCTTTCACAAAAAACTCATTCCATCCAAACTTCTTGCAATGTATGCCTAAAACAGTTCATCTAATTTTTCTGTCGGATCCTTCGCTTCCACTTGAAGCGTTTTACTATATTCTTCAATTCGATTTATTTCTCTTTCTATAAAATCGTTAATTACATAAATACGTGGTTCAATATCTAACTCATCACCTATTAGCTTTCTTTTTAATAGATGTTTCACTGCATTTTTCAATTCACCTACTGTAATGATGTCTTCCAATAATTCATGAAAGCTAATTGGAGGTGTCCTATTATATTTTTCAATCCACATACAAGCTAATATCGGGCGAAGTACATAAAAATACTTTTTTATTTTTACTTCTGGACCTTGTAGGTACTCACGATAATTATTTTTCGCCATGTTTAAATAATGATGCAGCATCGAATTTGGATAATATACTTCAGATTCTAAAGACCGCATATTACCTATAAACGAGTATTTTTGATAATAAACGATATTGCTTCTTAACCATTCTAAAAGTGGGGGATTATTCTTTCTAAAAAGACGCAACGCTTTTGTGACTTCCCAACCGCTTATATCTAATAACTCATTGATTGGCTCTTCAATCACATCTCTCTTTGCTCCAATTCCTTGTGGATCGATTGACAGATACCATTCCGGTGTATGAATATAAATAAACCGAACATCATAATCGCTGTCTTTTGAAGGAAACCCCCATGCTCTACTTCCAGATTCAACAGCATATAAGATCTTCACGTCGTATCTCTCTTCTATTTCTAACAATTTCTTTTGAATGATTTCGTTCATTTTCATCTCCCCCTTAAGCTTGAACTAGCTCCATCTTACCAAATCTAATTAATGGCGTATCGATTAGTAAAATGAATCCATCATTGACCTCATTTACTTATGATACGGTTCCCCCCGCATAATCCGAAACCCACGATACACCTGCTCCAACAGCACCAGCTTCATCAGCTGATGGGGAAAGGTCATCTTCGAAAACGACAGCAATTCATCCGCCCGTTTCAATACATCACTATGTAAGCCAAGAGATCCGCCAATGACAAACACGACTTTGCTCCGGCCATATGTCATTAATGACTCGAGTCCGGCAGCCAGCTCTTCGCTCGTTTTCATCTTCCCTTCAATTGCGAGTGCAATGACATATGCATCCGCCCCGATTTTAGCCAAAATCCGATCGGCTTCCTTTTTCTTGACGATTTCCATGTCGGCGTCGCTTAGGGATTCGGGTGCTTTTTCGTCGGCGACTTCGACGAGGTCGATTTTGGCGTAGGCGCCGAGCCGTTTGGCGTATTCGTCAATTCCCATTTTTAAATATTTTTCTTTTAGTTTTCCTACTGACACAATTGTAATATTCACAGGTTGTCCACCCTTTTCAAAAAGTTATTCACAAGACTTATACACATATCCACAGAACTTATCTACATATTGTGCCCGATTATTCGTTCGCCACAAGATAGGAAGCGGGCGTGTCACAGTACTCGCATTTTGTGGATAACTTTTCGTCCTCTTGTACCTTTTCCATGATCGGAAACGTTTCCTCCTTTGCAACAAATGCGTCGAGTGCTTGATTTATATGTGTTTCGCAACTATAAATTTTCATACATCTCATCCTTTCGCTCTTCTTTATTTTACACATAGTTATGCACAAAATCAGTAAACTATCCACATTGTTGAAAAACGGATAAAAAAACAGGCAGGATTAGCCGCTGTTTCAGCTTCCCTGCCTGTTGTGGATAAGCTTTCGTTACGTCTCTTGTAATGAGTGTAACATTAGAACGTGTTTCCGTCCCGAAGTACCATTTCAATTTCCACTAACTTGCCCTCTCGGTATACTTTCATCTTCATCGCGTCGCCGACTTTTTTCTCGTTATATAAATGCTTGCGCAAGCCGACCATGTCTTCGATTTTCTCGCCGTCCATCTCGACAATGACATCATATTTTTGGACGCCTGCCGCTTCGGCTGGCGTATTCCGGAAAACTTCTGTTACGACAACTCCATCCTTAATATCTTTTGGCATCCGCAAGACATCTCGTTGCTGGGTCGACGGGATATCACGAAGGTTCAGCAAGCTGACGCCCATCGTCGGTCGATTGACGGTTCCCGTCTTCTCCAAGTTCTCAATGACTGGCACCGCCACATTAATCGGAATGGCTAAGCCGATTCCTTCAACAGTCTCTTGGGTGATCTTCATGGAGTTGATGCCGACAAGCTGGCCCGCCAGATTGATGAGCGCGCCGCCGGAGTTGCCGGGATTGATGGCTGCATCAGTTTGAAGTACATCCGCTTGCCAATCGATCGTTCCGTTTTTGTCCAAATCAATCGGAATGGAACGGTCCTTCCCGGATACGACACCGACCGTTACCGAGCCCGCAAAGCCTAAACCGAGCGGATTGCCGATTGCCATTACGGTCTCTCCGCGTTTCAATGCATCCGAATCTCCGAATTCGATTACTGTATTTACGTGGCTCGCGTCAATTTCAACGACTGCTAAATCGGTCCATACATCGCTGCCGATCAACTTCCCGTCTACTTTTGTCCCGTCATCAAATGTAATCTCGAGTCCTTGCGAGCCCTCTACGACATGATGGTTTGTAACGATATAGGCCTTGCCGCCTTCCTTTTTATAAAGAACGCCTGATCCAGTCCCTATTTCTCTCGTCGTTTCGGAAGAGGACCAGAAATCCCGTACGGTCTGTAAATTCGTAATGCCGACGACCGTGTCCGCCACATCATTCACAATACCGGTTATATCCGTATTAATGTCGACGGATACCCGCTCGCTTTGCAAATTGTTCTGTCCCGTTTCTTCGTGTTTCACAAGCGTCGCCTGATCCTGTTTGCCATTCATCGAATAGACGACAAGCCATACGATCAGTCCGCCTACAATAGCGCCGAACAACGCAGGCAAAAAGCCGCTCCGCCGTTTCGGAGTGCGCTGATACTGACGGTATGGTTCCTCTTTTTTTTCTTCGATTATCGGTTTTTCCTCTTCCCGGGGTCCTTGATTGAATTCGTCCATTGGCCTCTCCCTTTCTTAGACAGATACACTCACTTTACCCTTATTCTTTAAAATCAAATACGCCGCTTGTCATTTTCTCATCGGCCATAAAAAAAAAGCACTCCAACAGCCGCGCTTCCGCCTCTGTCAAAGTGCTCTCGATCTATACTGTCACGAGCTCCGTCGGCTTCTCAGCGTCCGTATCGAACAGATGAACATATTCGCCTGTCACGATGCCGCATGTTTGCAGTGTCTGCGAAACGCTCATTCGTGCCAGGTCTTTCATATTGTTATCTTTGCTTAAATGGGACAAATAAATTCTCGTCTCTTTTAATGCGGCCACCTCACTCATGGCAACCGCAGCATCTTCGTTAGAGACGTGGCCGACATCACTTAAGATCCGGCGCTTAACCGACCATGGATAACGTCCCATTTGGAGCATGCTGACATCGTGGTTGCTTTCGAAGACAAAAGCGTCCGCTCCGTGAATGTGGCCCTTCATCCGGTCGCTCACATATCCTGTGTCCGTAATCAATGCAAGCTTCCGGTCATTTTCATGAAAAACGTAAAACATCGGATCTGCTGCATCATGCGAGACCGCGAATGATTGCACATCGAGCGAGCCGAATGATTGAACACTCTCCATGTCAAAATGGAATCGCTGCTCAGTCGGAATGTCTCCGACCAATCCATCCATGGCCGCCCATGTTTTACGGTTTGCGTAAATTGGCATGCCATACCGGCGTGCCAGCACGCCGATCCCTTTAATATGGTCGCTATGCTCATGGGTCACAAAGATGCCATTCACTTCTTTCATTGAACGGCCAATGCTCTCCATTTGCTGCTCCATTCGCTTCGCACTTAAACCGGCGTCCACGAGGAATGCATAACCATCTGTTTCGATATATATGGAATTGCCTGTACTTCCGCTGGCGAGCACACTAAAACGCATCGCAAAAACTCCTTACTCTTCTTCGACTTCCGGGTCCTCTGTTTCCTGAGGCGGATCAAGATGGAACTCTATTACTTTACCTTCAATCGCATTAATAAAGTGATCTTCCATCTCTCCATCTTTCAATTCTACATGAACATTCCATGTCGGGGCAAATACTTGAGTTTCCTGTAATTGGACAAGCGTCGAGTAGCCCAGCTTCACTTCCCGAACTTTGGAATCCGGCTTGACATAGCCTCTGGTCACGAGAGAACCGACTGCTTCCACGGGCGTCAGTAAGTCTTTATGGTTATAATTCGAGAAGCTTTTCAGCATCTTTTGTGTATAGCCTGTAATATTCCCCTCATCGTTCCAATAGACGGTGAGCATGGCATTTGGGCTGAAATAAATCGGCTCCTCTCCTGCCACTTGGAAGAAGACCGCCTTCTGCTCCGTTTCATTGACTTCCCATAAGGTATATTCATTTCCGGCATATACATAATTGGCTAGAAAGTGATCGAATTGATAATGCTTATTTGCATCTTTCACTGCCAGATCAGCTGTCAGCTTCGCTTGGATCATTGTATCATTGTCTAACAACACGATCGATTGATCTTTTAATCCTTCCAGTTCGTCTTTTGAGAAGGTGGCAATTTTGGCGGATATATAGGACGATTTGGTTTTCACGTTTTGCGGAATATCGTACGTTATATTGTCCTGTTTCAACACTTCTTCAATTGACGTTCTGCCAATCAGCGCCACATTTTGAGCATCCGAACGCTGTTTAAAGTAAAGGGTATATAAAAATATGTTCAGTATCGAAAAAACGACGATAAAAATTGTTTTGGTTTTATTCCAATCCAATCGGCTCACCTCCAAACTGTTCAGGTGAATAACGGATCCATTTTTGTTTGGATAAATAAAACCATCCCGGCTCCATAATGTATAGCTGCCGCTCCGTATCATGCCGCATCGTATAACCTAAAGTGAGATCCACTACATTTTTGAACTCCGACTTATTGGCATGTCTCATCGTCTCCGCTACATCTGTCCCGGAAGCCAGCTCTACTTCATCCTCCGTCAACCATTCATCCAGCGTATAATACGGACGGCTGTATTGTTGAATTCGATTAACTCCGTAGTTCACGGTAATCTCAGTCACTCCAGAGGAATCACTACTATGCACGGGCAATCCGTCCATGGATAATTGGAATTTCACATAATGCGATCGTTGCCCCATATAAACGAATCGGTACGAATCCGTCCAACCTCCATGCTCATTGATGGAATCCAGTACATCCTTGAAAAGCTCGGAAGGAGCAGCAGGGTTCGTGTTTTGAGCATCAGGATGAACGAAATTCAACGTTTTCTTTTCCGTATCCACGATCATTTTGGCCACATTGTCGCCATACTCCTCGTGATTGGAATCAACCGGGCTTCTGCGTACCGCATTTGGATCGTTAAATAATGCATTGCGGAACCGTGTCGGGCTTACTTCCTGCTGAAAGAATGTCTTCTCCTTTAGAACGACCGGCTGGCTCGGAACAGCGATATACTGCTGATCCGTCGTACTCACTTTCTCATAATCAGGCAAATCCTTGCTGTCCAGAGCGATCACTTTATAGGAATTCAAGAATTCATCCGCCATAACTTTTCCCTGATAATGATCTCCCGTCAAATGATTGATGAAGTGCACCTTAAAATTATTCTCCGAGGCATTCCATTCCACGACGATCCGATCGAAGGTAGCCTCTGGAAGATTCGGTTCCTCTATATTCAAGAGGACATCATAGATTGGCAGGGGGACATTCCCTTGGAAAAATAGTGTCATGCGGTTCGGTTCGCTTAAAAACTCATTAAACTTTTTCTGGTTCATCTCTTGAGGAGACCTGGAAAACTCCGTCACGCGCCAATGAGACATTTCATATAGAAATACGTCGATCTCTTTTTCTTCCATCGTCCCTTTGAGCCCCACTTCGGAATGGACAATCAATTTATAAGGCTTGACCAGTTCCCGGATCGACAGCTGTTTAGCAATCGATGTATCGACGGTTGATGTTGGTTCAATCGGGTCATAATTGGGCGTATACGTCCAGATGGAGAACGTGAACGCGATACTTAAAAGTACGAGCAGCAACAAGACGATCGATTTGATCGGCTCTAGATATTTCAACCCCACTCACCGTCCTCTTGTTGTTGTTCGTAAGGTAGTGTGAAAAAGATGGTCGTCCCTTTCCCTTCTTCACTTTCCGCCCAAATATCTCCACCATGGGCATTGATCATTTCCTTTGCTATGGCCAGTCCAAGACCCGTACCGCCCATCGCTCTGGATCTGGCTCGATCCGCGCGGTAGAAACGTTCAAAAATCCGGGTGACATTCGCTTTCGGTATGCCCATCCCGTCATCGGAAATCATCACTTTAATGAAATCTCCGGATGTCGTTACGCCAAAACGGACGTCGCCTCCATCCGGCGAATACTTCAAAGCATTGGAAATGATATTGTCGATGACTTGCGTCAGCTTATCTGGGTCAATCTCGACAAACAGATCTTCCCTCGGCAGCAATCGTTTGAAATGGACATTTTGAGACTTGGAGAATTCGAAACGTTCAATGATGGAATTGAAGAAATGATTGAACTCCACCCACTCCGTATCCAATTCATATTCTTTGCTGTCCATCCGGGACAATTTCAATAAGTCATTGACGAGCCGGATCATCCGCTCAGTTTCTGTTTGGGTGACGCGCAAGAAATTCGGTGCGATATCTTCGCTTTTCCATGCGCCATCCGCCAGCGCATCCAAGTAGCTCCTCATCGTTGTGAGCGGCGTCCGCAATTCATGGGAGACATTCGAAACGAATTCCCTTCGCTCCATATCAATCTTCTCTTGCTCGGTATTGTCATGAAGCACAACGATTAATCCATTCACAAATCCTGTTTCCCTTTGGGTGACAGAGAAGGTCGCACGCAGAATGTACGGCTGTTCTTCCGTACTGAAATCAAGGGCGATCGATTCCTTCATCTGAATCAAATCCTCGAAGGCGTATTCCTGTTCCAAGCCGAGAACGCTCGTAATCGGTCGATTTAATACGACGTCGCGGGTTACACGCAGCATCATCAACGCAGAGTCATTGATCAGGCTGATGCGCCCTTTCCGATCGGTCGATATGACGCCGTCGGTCATATTTTCTAGTACCGAAGCGAGCTTGCGCTGCTCACTCTCGGTCGTCGACTGCGATTCCTGAAGCTGATTTGTCAGATGGTTGAAAGCAATCGCGAGCTGTCCCATTTCATCATTGCCATAGACATGAACCTTCCTCGAAAAGTTCCCCTTGGCCATCGCCTGCGCCTGGCGTCTCATATCGGAAATCGGCCTTGTGAAGGTCTGGGCGATAAATATACCGATGATAATAGTAATCGTCAGGGATACCGCTACGCCTCCTGCGAGGATCTGGTTGATTTCATCAATTTGCTTATATACTTTTTCAATATTTGCCTCGACATAAAGCGTTCCTAAGATTTCGTTGCCGTCCATGATCGGCTTCACTTTGACGAAAACCCTTTTTCTATTCCTTGGATCCAGATTCGTCGAATCCACATCCGCCTCGGTCGTCATCGCTTTTCGGACAATGTCCTCTTTCATCGTTTGGTTTTCCAACCCACGATTTTCGAGCACTGATGTCGCCAAAATCTTATACTTTGCATTGATTACCCGTATTTCATTAATATCTTCCGAAGTAAAACCCGAAAGGACGGTCCGAAGACTGTTCTTTTCAGAATTCGGATCGTCCGCGGACCGTTCTTTTAATAATTCTTCACGCACACTGAATGCAACTAGATTCAACCGATCCTCTAAGGAAGTCGTAAAGTTTGTCTTCAGTGCATGCTCCAGCTCACGGGCGAAATAAAGCCCGATCACTTCCATCGCAATGATGATAAGCATGATGTAGATCAGGACGACCTTTGTATGGATGGAGCGGAAAAAACCGACCTTTTGCATTGGTTACTCCTGCTCTGGGTCACGCAAATAATATCCGACCCCTCGCCTTGTCACAATCCATGTCGGATGGCTCGGCGTATCTTCAATCTTCTCACGCAGCCGGCGGATTGTTACATCCACTGTTCGCACATCACCGTAATAATCGTAGCCCCAAACCGTTTGCAACAAATGCTCCCGTGTCATCACCTGGCCGATATGCTTCGCCAAGTAATGGAGCAATTCGAATTCCCGGTGTGTCAATTCAATCGTTTCGCCTCTTTTTTGTACTAAATAAGCGTCCGGCTGAATGACTAGACTGCCGACAGCGATATCATTGGACACCTCTTCCTGCTCTTCGGAAGCAGCTTTGGAATGTCTGCGCAAGTTCGCTTTTACTCTTGCGATCAATTCACGTGTTCCAAATGGTTTTGTTACATAGTCATCTGCGCCAAGCTCTAGACCGAGCACCTTGTCGATCTCCGAATCCTTGGCAGTCAGCATTATAATCGGGAAGTCGTATTTCTTCCGGACTTCCCGGCATACCTCCATGCCGTCGCGCTTTGGAAGCATAATGTCGAGCAGCATGATATCCGGCTGGATTTCCTCCACCTTTTCCAATGCTTGTTCTCCATCATAAGCACAGTGGACGGTAAACCCTTCCTTCTTCAAATTGAACTCTATTATATCTGCAATTGGTTTTTCATCATCTACAACTAAAATTGTCTTATCTTGCATGGCCCCTACCCTTTCCCGCCAGTTGGCGATGCTCTCTTATAGTTTACTCTATCATTGTTGCAATGAATTCGCACGCTCTAATCATTGCCATTCATAGGCTTGCTGTCTAGTTCCCTTCTCTAGTATTTCCCGGGGAATATTTCATCAAACTTCGCCACTAAACGACAATGGATGTCGGAACAAATTAAAAAGGAGGACACACATGCGGTGTCCGTCCCTGTTGTCCTCTTATTATTCTAGCACAGATAAAGGATTGATGTTGCTTCCGCCCTTGAACACTTCAAAATGAAGATGCATGCCTGTTGAGCGGCCTGTTGAGCCCATGACACCAATTTTAGATCCTTGCGGCACTGTTTGTCCCACTTTCACATCGATGGATGAGAGGTGCGCATACAAGGTTTCATAGCCATTATTATGTGTGATGACGATTCGGTTTCCATAGGTGCTGTGATACCCTACATCCGTTACGACTCCATTGTCCGCAGCAAGGATATCACGTGAAGATGGGCGGGCAATATCAATTCCTTCATGTACCCGACCCCATCGGTAGCCACGCTGGCTGGAGACATATCCTCCGACAGTCGGCCAAATGAATTCTCCTGTACCTCTGGAAGGAATCACTTTCGTTCCGACAACCGTCACTTCATCGACCGGTTCTTGAAGGACATGTTCCTCGGTAATGGAAGAACCGACAACAGCTCCGTTCTGCTTACGTATTAACCGCGTCACCAGCTTTTTACCATCCGTACCTTGTTGCTTTACGTGATCCTCACCCTTGAACGCCGTGTCATCCTCTTCGGTCACTTTTTTGAAGGCGATCGGTTCCATCTGCTTTGCTTCGTAATGGACTTCGACAGTTACAAACGGTTCAAGAACAGTAACATTCAATTCATCTCCGACATGAAGGAGTGTGTCTTCATTCAGGGATGGGTTTAATGTTAGCAATTCAGCCGTGGATAGATTATGGGCAACCGCAATGGAGCCCAGCACGTCTCCAGACTGCACTTTATACTTCTTCTCTTCGAGCGTCCCTTTATTTAATAGCTTCAATGCTTTATTTACGCTTAATACGTCCTCTGGATCGGCCAAACCATCCATCGGCTGTACGTCTGAACTGAAAACGATTTCAGAAATTCTTGTTTCATCTTCCTTCAAATCGGGTATCGGTTGTTCAGAGGTAGTGCGTGCTTCAAACTCAGCAAGTTCCGCCTCTGTTACAGATTGCAGCTTCAACTGTCGAAGCACTTCATCATAAGCTTGTTTATCTTTTACATAGAAAGCCGTCTTCCCACCGATTTGGACACCGACAGCTTCTGATTGGACGGTTAGCACTTCATCCAATTTATCAAACACGGCCTGTTCTTCTGTACCTGCCGTGAACACTTTCTCGGGAACAATCGATAATTCAGTGCCGATCGTTAATGGCAAATTCCCAAAGTTAGCCGCCACTTCCTTGATTTTCGCATCTTTCAGCCGATCAAGCTTTTCCTTATCCTCAATCATTCCGACATAGGTTCCATTCGTATAGACATGGTAGACCGTATGAAGGCTGCCTTCGTCATTTGCTGAAGCATAGCCTGACGTCAAGCTCCACCCGCATAACAGGATGGCCAGTATCGTAAGTTTATGTATTGGTTCTAGTAATCGATGTTTCATTTGGAATGGGCTTTTACTACTTCCCGTCTCCGCATTGCGTTTCATCCTACAAGACTCCTTCCATCTATCAACAAGAAGTCGATTTTTACATGACGACTCCTACTTTTTTCACACTTCTCTAATTTAACATAAGCAATCTATCTCTTGTTCGTTTGTCCTTTTTTGTAATGTATTTGTATTATTCCAACCAATTACTCTTAGTTATTACCATTTACAGGTAACTAACTAATAGAAAAACCGCAGGAATCTCGAGAAGCTGTCTCGATGTTTCCTGCGGTTTGGTAGTTATCCTGAAAATGCGGGTGCCTGATGCTGGCTCCAATCAATATTCAAGAACTTGTTATATTCCTTCGCGAATGCCAGACTCACCGTGCCTGTCGGGCCATTACGCTGCTTGGCGATGATGATTTCAATGATATTCTGATTCTCTGTTTCCTTATCATAGTAATCCTCACGGTAGAGGAAGGCTACGATATCGGCATCTTGCTCAATACTTCCGGATTCCCGCAAGTCGGACATCATCGGGCGTTTATCCTGCCGCTGCTCAACGCCACGGGACAACTGGGAAAGGGCAATGACCGGCACTTTCAATTCACGCGCGAGCGCTTTAAGAGAACGAGAAATCTCGGAAACTTCCTGTTGCCGGTTTTCCCCGGACCGACCGCTCCCCATGATCAATTGCAAGTAATCGATCAGGATCATGCCGAGTCCGTGCTCCTGTTGCAGCCGCCGGCATTTGGAACGGATTTCATTGATTCGGATACCAGGCGAATCGTCGATGAAAATTCCCGCATTTGAGAGGCTTCCCATCGCCATCGTCAGCTTCCGCCAATCTTCCGCTTCGAGGTTCCCAGTTCTCAGCACCTGAGCATCGATATTCCCTTCCGCACACAGCATACGCATGACTAACTGATCCGCGCCCATCTCCAAACTGAAGATGGCTACGTTTTCATCTGTCTTCGTCGCTACATTCTGCGCTACATTCAGGGAGAAGGCCGTCTTACCGACAGATGGACGGGCCGCTACGATGATCAGATCGTTACGCTGGAATCCAGCAGTAATCTTGTCCAAATCCCGGAAGCCCGTTGGTATCCCGGTTACTTCTCCACGTCTCGTATGAAGCAATTCGATATTGTCATACGTATCGACGAGAACGTCTTTAATATGTTTGAAGTCTCCTGAGTTTTTCCGGTTGGAGACCTCCATCATTTTCTTTTCGGCTTCCGCCAATACTGTTTCCACTTCGTCTTCCCTTGTGAAACCATCTTCCACAATCGTAGTGGCCACCTGGATCAAGCGGCGGAGAAGTGCTTTCTCCTCCACGATCTTGGCGTAGTATTCAATGTTCGCTGCTGTAGGAACTGCATTGGCAATCTCAGTTAAGTAAGAGATGCCGCCGACATCTTCCAATTCCTTTTTAGCAGACAGTTCCTCGGTCACTGTAACTACGTCGATCGCTTGTCCCCGATCACTTAGCGTGATCATTGTATTAAAAATCTTTTGGTGTGCCGTCCGATAGAAATCATCGGGCAGCAAGATTTCAGACGCTGTAATCAGCGCCTGCGGATCAAGGAAGATCGCACCAATGACTGACTGTTCCGCTTCATTGTTATGGGGAGGTACCCGTTCGATCATCCGGTCCATTCTGATTAGGTCCCTTCCATCATTCTTCCGTTACATGCACTTTGAGCGTAGCTGTAACTTCAGGATGTAATTTGATCGGCACATTCGTATAACCAAGGGAACGGATGGCATCCGGCAATTCCATTTTGCGCCGGTCCACCTTCAACTTCTTGGTTTTCTCAAGTGCATCTGCAATTTGCTTCGTCGTGATGGAACCGAACAAGCGGCCGCCTTCACCCGATTTCGCCTTCATTTCGACTGTAATTTCATCGATTTTCGCTTTTAGATCTTTTGCCGCTTGGAGTTCCGCCGCAGCATCTTTCTCAGCGCGTTTCTTCTGGCCATCCAATTGGCTCATATTCGCTGCCGTCGCTTCGACGGCCAGCTTATTTTTGAGAAGGAAGTTCTGTGCATATCCGACAGATACCTCTTTTACTTCGCCTTTCTTCCCTTTTCCTTTGACGTCTTGCAAAAAGATTACTTTCATTCTGAATTTCCCCTTTCTACTTTATTGGAAATAGCGGTCTTTAGTAATTCTTCCGCTTCCTCTACCGTATCTACATTCATTTGGCAGGCGGCATTCGTTAAATGGCCGCCCCCTCCGAGCTCCTCCATGATGAGCTGAACATTCAGTTCACCAAGCGAGCGGGCACTGATTCCGATCTTCCCATCTGGACGTGGCGCAATGACAAAGGATGCGATCACATCTTGCATCGTCAATAAAATATCGGCGGTCTGTGCAATCAATACGGAGTTGTATGTCACATCATTCCGTCCTTTGGCGATGGCAATTCCATTCTTTGATAAGTCAACCGTCTCAATTAGTTTAGAACGTTCAATATAAGTGGATATGTCCTCTTTCAATAACCGCTGGACGAGCACGGTATCGGCTCCATTTGTCCGTAAATAAGAGGCCGCCTCGAATGTACGGGATCCCGTCCGTAATGTGAAGCTCTTCGTATCGACGACAATACCTGCAAGCAGTGCCGTCGCTTCGAGCATCGTCAATTTCTCGTTCTTCGGCTGATATTCAACCAGTTCTGTGACAAGTTCAGCAGTTGAAGACGCATACGGCTCCATGTAGACGAGCATTGTGTTGTTAATGAATTCCTCGCCGCGTCTGTGATGATCGATGACAACGAGCTTCTCCGCCCGTTCGACTAGCCGCTCATCAATGACCATGCTCGGCTTATGCGTATCGACAACAACGACAAGCGATTTATCGGTGAGCATCGATAAGGCTGCATCCGGTTCGATGAAATGAGTATGCAGCTCTTCATCCGACTCAATTTCCATCATCAATCGAGTGACACTGCCATCCAGCTCATCCGGATTGTAGACGACATACCCTTCAATATTGTTCATCCGTGCCATCTTCCGCACCCCAATGGAGGCGCCAATCGCGTCCATGTCAGGCATTTTATGCCCCATGACAAACACTTTGTCGCTTCCTTGTATCAAGTCGCGCAATGCATGGGAGATAACCCGTGCCCGGACACGCGTCCGTTTTTCCACTGGATTCGTCTTCCCGCCGTAAAACTTCAACTTGCCGTCCGCACGTTTGATGGCCACTTGATCGCCGCCGCGTCCGAGAACGAGGTCTAAGCTCGACTGGGCTAGCTCGCCTAGTTCTGTCAATGAACCTGATCCTGTGCCGACTCCGATACTTAAAGTCAACCCAGTGCTTTGTTTCGCCGTCTTTTCCCGAATATCATCCAAAATGGAGAATTTCGCTTTTTCCAGCTTAGCGAGTGAAGCTTCATTGAAAACTGCCAAGAAACGATCCGATGCAATTCGTTTGACGAAGATTCCATTTTCATTTGCCCAGCTGTTGACGAGCGAAGTGACAAGTGAGTTCACTTGGCTTCTCGTCTGGTCATCCATCGTCTGGGCGAGTTCGTCATAGTTATCGACGAGCAGGATGCCCAGTACAGTACGGTCTGCATAATAAAGCGATTCCATCTCGACTTTCTCGGTCACATCGAAGAGATATATGAGTTTTTCTTCCGCCTTATAAATGACCTTGTACGAAGCATCATCCAGGTGGATAATCACATGATCGGGCGATTCATTTTTAATAATCGGATGAAAATCATCGGAAAGATCGTAAATATCCTCCCCGACCAGTGTCTCTTTGTGGAAAACCTTCATCGCATAGGGATTTGCCCATTCGATTGCATGTTTGTCATTCAACAGCATAATTCCGATCGGGAGCTCAAGCAGTGCTTCTTCCCCGACCTTTTTCATTCTGTAGGACAAGGACTCGATATGCTTTTCAGTTTCTATATAAGTTTGGTCCTCGATTTTCCATGCGCTCGCTATGGCAGCTACATAGAGCACGGTAAAGAATAGCCCGAACCAAAAGTTGTATAGGAACAGCAGTATGGCCGCCATGACTCCCAGAAGAGATAAGGCTGTCAATGGATAGCGGATTGCCCTTTTCCTAAAAAATGAAGTCATTGTTTCATCCCCTTACCTCGTCTGGTCTTTGTCAATCCATAATCGTACATTGGCCGCCACGTCAAATAAACCAAGCAGAATTGTAATAGGGCTCAAGACGATACCCGCGAACATCATGAGTGCCGTCACTATTCCAGTTGTCTTTAGTCTATGCATGAAATAATGAATAAGCGATAACCCTTGCAAAAGAAAAAGGAACCGCAATAAGAGCATGGCATTGACGAATAGTATATACATACCCGAACTTTCATCTATCTTGCCCAGTATGGAATATAAAAGCAGCAGCCCATAGATGAATACAGTGATGACCGGCAGCCGCAAGTCACGGAGCGGTGGAAATTGCGGGACATTCACTCCAATCCGTCTCATCAGCATAAAGTTAAACGTGATGAGTAAAAAGGAGAACATGAAAACCCCACCAATGAACATCATCGGAATGGTCACCCGGTAAAAGGCGAAAAACTCGTAAACCATCTCCTTGTATTCGCGGGACATGTTGCCCGTCTGTGGACCAAGCTCCAGAAGAAGTTTCTGCCAGCTTGCCATAATGGCCAATACACGATCGACCAGATTGATTTGAAATAAAAAAACTCCTGCCACGTAGGCCAACATGCCGAGTATGAGCAGTGTCAAAGATGTCGCCATAAATGTATAGAGCTTTGTTTTGCCCAAACTGATCATTTCACCGATCAAAAGCCCGATAATCAGGTAAAGCAAAGCGAACGGCAATGTGACAAGCCCCGCAATAAGCAACGATAGGAGAACACCCGCCACAGCAAGCATAATCGAAGTTGTCCGATCTGTTCGCGTCCTATAGAGCATGATCGGCAGCGGGATGAAAAAAGTTGTCACGACACCTGCTACTGTATATGTTGAAACGGCAAGCAATATGGCAAAGAGGGCGAGCATCATCGCTCCAAACGTTATTTTCCGTGCACTATCCTGCATGTTCCATTCCTCCGGAGCAATAATAGAACTCTTCCTGCTGAAAGAAATCCATTCAATTCGCTAAGATTGGCCCATCCCCCAGGAGGGGCAGGATGACCCATCCTTCTAATTGTACCATGAGTGCATCTGTTTCTCCAAAGGGAGGGAACGGCAAAAGACACACCCGGGACCTGGAAAAATTGCCAACCCGTCCAGTTGGCAGGAGATGACTTTCCAGCTCTATACATCACTCTCTTAGAGAGTAAAAAAAAACCGCCTTCGCACCAGTTAGACCGGTTTCACAAGGCGGTTCATGTAAAATTGTAATTATCTTTCTTCCGCTACGAATGGAAGAAGTGCCATAATACGAGCACGTTTAATAGCAGTTGTCAACTTACGTTGATACTTCGCGCTTGTGCCAGTTACACGGCGAGGCAAGATTTTTCCACGTTCAGAAACGAATTTCTTTAGTAGATCTGTATCTTTGTAATCGATATGTGTAATGTTGTTTGATGTAAAATAGCAGACTTTACGTCTTCTTTTACCTCCACGGCGTGGTGCCATATCGCTTTCCCTCCTCACTTTTACGTACGTTCATCCAATTAGAATGGCAAGTCGTCGTCCGATACTTCAATCGGGCCGCCGCCTGTCGAGAATGGATCATCATTAGTACGCGTATAGTTTTGTTGATTGGATTGTTGATACTGTTGGTTCGGCTGCTGATTCTGATAATATGGCTGATCGTTCTGAGGTGCGCCATAGGCAGCTCCAGACCGGTCTGCACTTGCACTTCGCGGTTCCAGGAATTGAACGCTGTCCGCCACGACTTCCGTCATGAAGACCCGCTTTCCGTCTTGTCCATCGAAACTGCTCGTCTGGATACGGCCTTCGACGCCGGCAAGACTTCCTTTGCGCAAAAAGTTAGCAGTGTTTTCAGCCTGCTTTCTCCAAGTGACACAGTTGATGAAATCGGCTTCCCGTTCTCCAGATTGGTTCGAGAATGCCCGGTTCACCGCAAGTGTAAAGCGTGTGACCGCAATACCACTCTGTGTGTACTTGAGTTCAGGATCTTTTGTCAATCGGCCAACTAAAACGACTCGGTTAATCATCAGATTGCAACCTCCCTCATCATGTTTCGAACTTTACCCAGTCACGGTTATGTCAATCTATATGGATCAGTTGTCAAGACGAACAGCCATATGACGAATGATATTTTCGTTAATGTTCGCTAGACGATTAAATTCATCGATCGCTTCAGTTTTTGCATTCGCAGTAACGAGTTGGTAATAACCTTCGCGCAAGTCGTCGATTTCGTAAGCAAGACGGCGCTTGCCCCACTCTTTCGACTCGATGATTTCCGCACCGTTGGAAGTAAGGATTTCGTTGAAACGTTCGATCAACGCTTTTTTCGCTTCATCTTCCACTGTTGGACGGATGATGTACATGATTTCGTACTTTCTCATCTTCAGTCACCTCCTTATGGACTTTGGCCCGATGATTTACAAAGGGCAAGGAGTAAGTAAATTTAATTTTATTACTCACATCGTCATATTTTAGCATGCCTACAGCTTTTTATCAACTATTATTTGATATACTCTACGTAAGGAGTGATGTTATGAATGAGTTGCCTGCGCCTGATCATGTAATTGATATCGATCTTCCAAAAGTGACGAAGAGCGGCATTCTTTGGACCATTGGCAGTTTCATCCTGTTTATCGCCATTCTCGTTGTGGTAAAAGGGGGATTCTCGTTTACCTTCTCTTTATGGGGCCTTCTATTGTTTATCATCGGCTATCTGGCTTTGATTGTCCTGCACGAAGCATTTCATCTGCTTGGCTTCCGAATTTTCGGCGGTGTGCCTTGGAAGCGAATGGTCGTCGGCGTAAACTTGAAGCTGGGTATCGCCTATGCAACGACTGACAAGCCGATGACCAATACCGCCATCAGGAAGGCTTTGCTGCTTCCTTTTTGGACGACCGGCATTGTCCCTGGATTAATCGGATTATATATAGAAAGCGGCATTCTTGTGGGTCTGGCTGCTTTTCTGATTGGCGGCGCTGCAGGAGACTTTGCCATGTATAAGGAGCTGCGCAAATTGCCGGATGACTGGCTGGTAAAGGATGACCCCGAACGTCCCAAGCTCTATTTGTATCAACCCGGCCGCATCAGCGATACGATCGAGGAATCTCCCGAATCCATGTAAACACAAAAACCGGTCAGGAGATGCATACATTCTCCTGACCGGTTTATTATTTTTCCATTTGGGACGTGCTGCGATCTTTTGGCACAGCTTGAATCGGCTTAAATGAAAATGCCAATACGAAAATGAAAAAGAGTAAACTGAACCCTTGAAACCACCAGATGGGAGTCGCTGCTCCCCAGTTCACGATCACTTGACGTAGCAAGGCAATACACAAAACAAATAGTGGAATCCGTACAGAATACCTTCTGAACATTACGCATCAACCCTTTTTCTTCTCATTATGAAACCAACTGCCTTCTATACGTTACACATTAAAGCGGAACAGCATGACATCGCCATCTTGAACGACGTACTCTTTACCTTCAAGGCGCACTTTGCCGGCCTCTTTGGCAGCCGCCATCGATCCCGCTTCAACGAGTGCATCGTAAGATACCGTTTCAGCACGGATGAAGCCACGTTCGAAATCGGTATGGATGATACCGGCACATTGAGGCGCCTTCATCCCTTTCCGGAACGTCCAGGCGCGCACTTCTTGAACGCCTGCCGTAAAGTAAGTGGCGAGGCCGAGCAGGCTATAGGCCGCTTTGATCAATTGATCCAAACCTGATTCCTTAATGCCGAGCTCTTCGAGGAACATAGCTTTCTCTTCGTCATCCAGCTCTGCCATTTCTTCCTCGATCTTTGCACAGACGACAATCACTTCCGCATTATCTCCCTTAGCAAAGTCACGCACCGCTTTTACATATTCATTGTTATCAGCATCTGCGATTTCATCTTCTGAGACGTTTGCAACATAAAGCATCGGCTTGATCGTCAGAAGATGCATGCCTTTGATGATTTGAAATTCTTCCGGCGTCAATTCAACCGAACGGGCCGGCTTTTCATTTTCGAACGCCTCTTTTAATTTCAATAAAACCGGCTCTTCCGCCATTGCTTCCTTATCCTTCTGCTTCGCCATTTTGGAAACACGAGTCAACCGCTTCTCCACGCTTTCCATGTCGGCAAGAATCAACTCAAGGTTAATAATCTCGATATCTGCAATAGGATCGACTTTCCCAGAGACATGGGTAATGTTTTCATCCGCAAAACAACGGACGACCTGGCAGATTGCATCCACTTCACGGATATGCGAAAGGAATTTATTTCCTAGCCCTTCCCCTTTGCTCGCTCCCTCAACAATTCCTGCGATATCGGTAAATTCGAATGCAGTTGGAACTGTCTTTTTCGGCAAGACAAGCTCTGTTAATTTTTGTAATCTTTCATCGGGCACTTCCACGATACCGACGTTCGGGTCAATCGTACAAAATGGATAGTTGGCAGCTTCTGCTCCTGCCTTTGTTATCGCGTTAAAAAGTGTCGACTTCCCGACGTTCGGCAATCCGACGATTCCGGCTGTTAATGCCATGGTTTTCCACTACCTTTCATATATCTGCACTTCAACTCATTCTTGGCCAATTCAACCTCTCTATTATAGGAACAGAATCAGGTTCTTGTCTATTATCGATTCAAATTTCTGCCTTTCCAATCACTTTCTTCATCTTTTTGGCGAACTCGTTGCGCGGAAGCATAACACTATGTCCGCAGCCTTCGCACTTGATCCGGATATCCGCTCCCATCCGAATGATTCTCCAGGCATTCTTCCCGCATGGATGAGGTTTTTTCATCTCCACGATATCATTCATTTCGAACTGCTTGTCCTGCATGATTCGCCGTCCCCTTTCCTTTTATGCTTCATTCAATTTGGTCACCAATGTTGGATATGGAATTTCAACACCCTGCTGCTCCAAGTATTGTTTCAAGCCGATACTAATCTTTCGGGTCACTTCATACTGACGCATCGGTTTTGTTTCAGCCAAAATCCGCTCAATAACAGCCGCATCCGTAAAGTCATGGGCACCAACTAGTCGTGGCGCGGCAATCAAGTCTTCATCGTTTTTAGCCATCTCAGTCAAGTAAGCCGTAATTAGCTTTTCCACTTTTTCTATTCCTAGCTCAAAAGGAATGGTCACATCAACGATAGCCAAAGAGTTTTTCACGGAGTAGTTAACAACTTGCGCTATGCTCCCGTTTGGTAATATGGTGAGCTCCCCTGTGAAACTTTTGATTTTCGTTGTCCTCAGCCCAATCTCTTCTACTTCCCCTTCTGCAGTGCCGATCTTCACGTGATCGCCAACAGAAAACTGATCTTCAAAAATAATAAAGAACCCGGAGATCACATCTTTCACTAAGCTTTGCGCCCCAAAACCAACTGCCAACCCAAGAACCCCTGCTCCTGCCAGTATCCCTTTTAGGTCAATTGAAAATTCAGCTAATACTGCGATGATTGCTGAAAAATAAACAACATACGCTAATACATTCTCTAGCAGTCTCAATAACGTTTGTTCGCGACGTGTATCCTTTCGTAGGGGTCCTTTCAGTTTAATGCCGAATACACGGCGAATCACCATTTTTCCAATCCTCACTACGACAGCAGCCAAAACGATAATAAATATGATCTTTAATGCATGACCCCCGATGGAAATCCATAGCTCTTCGTCGAAAATATAGTTTTCTAGTCTTTCTAGCATTGTCAATGTCTGTCCTACTCCGGCAGCCATTCAATCTCTCCTTTCACCGTATAAATTGAGTTCATTTAGCGTATACTGCCTACACCATTAGTAATTATATAAAAAGGTCGGAGATTTGACCGAAAGGAGATTTCCAATGTCCATAGCCTTATCCCCTTCATTTGATTATCGGATCCATTACAAAGAGACAGGCATCGTCTGGAAACTGAGCACATTCTTTTTAGAACATATTCCGTTTGATAAGAAATCACTCGTTTTCTATTGCATCGGAACAGATCGTTCCACTGGAGATGCACTTGGACCTTTGACTGGCTCCCATTTATCTGAATCCCTGATTTTTCCCTTCCCTGTTGTCGGGACATTGGAAAACCCATTGCATGCCCTGAATTTGCAGGAACAACTGGACAAGACGATGGACGAACATGCTGCTCCCTTTATCGTTGCGATCGACGCCTGTCTCGGTAAAAGCGAGTCCATCGGCCATTTATTATTTCAAGACGGACCCTTGTATCCTGGAAAAGCAGTCGGAAAAGAACTCCCTGCTGTCGGTGACTTGTCCATCAAGGGTGTCGTCAATATTTCAGGCTTCATGGAACACGCGGTCCTTCAGAGCACCCGTCTTCATCTATCCTTTGAGATGAGCCGCATTATTGCCCGAGCACTTCAGCTTGCCTACGGACGCCACTCAATGTAGTGAGTGGACGATCGTCACGATGATGGCGACAACAACGATTCCGGGAATGAAGTTCGCCACTCTCATTTTCGTGATGCCTATTAAATTCAAGCCGATGCCGACAATCATCAATCCCCCTGTTGCGGTCATTTCCGAAATAAAAAAGGAAAGCAATTCATCTGACACGAAACGGCTAATTTGCGTGGCGCATAGGGTGATAATTCCCTGATAAAGCAACACAGGGATTGCCGCAAATGCCACGCCAATTCCAAGTGTCGAACTTAATATAATAGAAGTAAATCCGTCTATGATTCCCTTCATAAGTAATACATCATGATCGTTCCGCAATCCACTGTCGATGGCACCTATGATCGCCATAGAACCTACTACAAAAATGAGGGTCGCCGTCACAAACCCTTGTGCGATTCCCGGACCTTCCTTTTTGGCCGGCAGCTTCTTCTCTATCCATTGGCCAAGCCGATTAATCTTCCCATCCAAATCCATCCATTCACCTATAACAGCACCAATGACAATACTTGTGATGACAATCAAGATTTGAGTGCTTTCAAATGTCATTTGAATTCCAATTGCCGTTACAGCCAGCCCTATTCCATACATGACAGTCTCTTTCATCCGCTCAGGGATATTGTTTAAAAACCTGCCGATGAATGCGCCAAGAACAATTAATAATGCATTCGTTATGGAGCCAAATAAAATCATGATGTCCTCTCTTTCATCGCAGATTTACGATTTTTACATAATGTCTCACTAAAAAGAATACCTATTTTGCATTCAAGCAAAATAGGTATTGATTTATTCACTCAACAACTCAAGAATCCGCTCTAAATCTTCCTCCGTAAAAAATTCGATTTCTATCTTTCCTTTGTTTTTGGTTTTCTTAATGGAAACATTAGTACCGAAGTATTCACGCAAGTTTGATTCTTGCTCTGCAATAAAGATATCTTTTTTCTTTTCGTTTTTTGTTTCACGTGGAACATCTTCATTTAATTTTTGAACTAGTCTTTCTAGTTGGCGGACATTTAGACCTTCTTTTAATGTCCTTTCCGCTACTGCAAGAATCTGTTCTTTTTTTCGAAGTCCCAATAATGTTCGCCCATGCCCCATCGATAATTTACCTTGGGAGATGTACGTACGGATTTTATCCGGCAATGATAATAATCGAATATGGTTTGCAATATGCGGTCTGCTTTTACCTAGACGAAACGCCAGTTGTTCCTGTGTAAGTTGCAAATTATCCATCAATTTCTGATAGGCTTCTGCCTCTTCAATTGGTGTTAGATCTTCGCGCTGCAAGTTTTCAAGGATAGCCATTTCCATCGATTCTTCATCGCTGAGCTGCCGAACGATGGCTGGTATTTCCTCTAATCCTGCCATTTTCGCAGCTCGGAAACGTCTCTCCCCTACTACGATTTCATGGGAAGTACCCACTTTCCGGACAATGATCGGCTGCAAAATACCATGTTCTTTAATGGAGTCGCTTAGTTCTGCTATCGCACTTTCATCAAACAATTTCCGTGGCTGATATGGATTCACTTTGACACTCTTTAAACGGATGTGCTCAATCTTTTCCGCATTTGACATGGATTCTTCAGGAAACAAAGCATTTAACCCTTTTCCAAGACCTTTAGCCATTGTGCACCACTTCCTTTGCCAGCTCTAAATATACTTCCGCACCTCGTGACCTGGAATCATATATAATGATCGGCTCCCCATGGCTCGGTGCTTCACTTAATCGTACATTTCGAGGAATTATTGTTCCGTACACTTTATCTTGAAAATACTTTTTCACTTCTTCAATGACTTGAATTCCTAAATTCGTTCTTGCATCAAACATGGTCAATAATACACCATCAATTTGTAAATTCTCGTTTAAATGTTTTTGCACGAGACGGATCGTACTTAACAGTTGACTCAACCCTTCAAGCGCATAATACTCACATTGCACTGGGATAATAATTGAGTCCGCAGCGGTCAATGCATTGATTGTAAGCAGCCCGAGTGAAGGAGGGCAATCAATGATGATATAATCATAGGATTCTTTTGCATCTTGAATGGCATGTTTCATACGTACTTCACGTGAAATGGTAGAAACCAATTCAATTTCTGCACCAGCCAATGAAATGGTTGCCGGGATGACTTCCAAGTTTTCCACTTTCGTTGGATAAATTACTTCTTTTATGTTCACGTCATCTATTAACATATCATAGATGCAATGATGGACATCCCCCTTGTTGACACCCACCCCACTTGTTGCGTTCCCTTGTGGATCGGCATCAATCAATAAAACCTTTTTGCCGATATGTGCAAGGCAAGCACTCAAGTTAACAGAAGTGGTTGTCTTTCCGACGCCACCTTTTTGATTGGCGATCGCTATTATCTTTCCCACGCTTGCACCTGCTTTCTCACTCAATGTACAACTCCATGTTCAGAATGATAAACCGTTTCTTGTCTAACAGATTGGAAAAAGTATCCGTATTTTATGAATTCATTACGGATGAAATCCAAAAGGCTAAATAGTCAGCAATTCACTCTATACTAGTTTAACAAAAAAAGAGTTATCATGGTAACGGTTCGCGCAAAAAAACTCCTGCTCACGGATAGCAAGAGTATCTCGCAATGACAACGAGAGTTATAGTATAATAGATTTTATTTTTTCTTTGGGATTTTAACCGTGATTGTATAGAAGTCATCGGAGTCTTCTTCTTCTGTTTTCACGTCAATTCCGCTTTTCGAAACGAGAGACAATGATTGCCGTATCGTATTAACAGCAATCCGTACATCCTTGCTAACCGATTTTCTCTTTGGGATAGCTCGTTTCTTTTCCTTCGTCTCTTCCTGAGGATTCATCAGCTGCTGAATTCGTTCTTCTAATTGTTTAACGTTCATCTGCTTCTCGAGTGCCTCATGGAATACTTGTAATTGCAATTCACTATCCTTAATAGGAATTAATGCGCGAGCATGTCTTTCCGATAATTCCTTTGATAGAATTTTACTTTTTATTTCCTCAGGCAATTTCAGCAAACGCAATTTATTAGCGATCGTCGACTGCCCTTTCCCTAGACGCTGTGCCAAAGCTTCTTGCGTGAGTGAATGCAGCTCCAGCAGTTTTTCATAGGCATAGGCTTCTTCGATCGCCGTTAATTCTTCCCTCTGCAAGTTCTCTATCAAAGCAATGGAAGCTGTTTCCTTGTCATCTAGATTCCGGACAATTGCAGGAACCTCTTTCCATCCCAGCTTTTTCATTGCACGGAAACGGCGCTCCCCTGCTATGATTTCATAGCCATCGTTTTCCGCCTTTCGAATGACAATTGGCTGGATTACACCGTGTGTATGAATCGTACGAGCAAGTTCTTCAATCTTCTCTTCAGAAAAAATCGTACGAGGTTGATATTTATTTGGGCGAATTAAATCTATATTTACTTGTTGGACCTTCTCTTGTGGAACTTCCTCATTCTCCTGGAAAACAGGTTCTTTTTCTGTATTTCCGAAAAATCGTGAGAACGTATTTTTCATCCCGGCACCACCTTTATAAGACTGCTCACCAATAATAAGTTAGTTCGTCATAATTATTATATATCCTCTTTATTGGTTATTAAAGAGTAGAATAAGACCCTTCCAAACGGCACGCTTACTTTTGTTTCACGTGAAACAATTACTGAATCGGCGTTTTATTGGGAATGCCTGGCTTCCGAGGATACTTCTTAGGTGTCTTTTTCAATTTACGGAAAACAAAAATATTTCTCTCGCTATCTTCAATCGGTAAGGAGAATGAGTATTTATCTTCCAACTTAGCTCCAAGGACTGAAATGGCTTTTTCCGCATCGGAGAGTTCCTCCTCTGCTGCCGCCCCTTTCATGGAGATGAATCGGCCATTTTCCTTTGCTAGTGGAATGCAAAGTTCCGCAAGAACAGATAAACGTGCCACAGCACGTGCCGTGACCAAATCGAATTGTTCCCGATAGGCTGGATTTTGACCAAATTCTTCGGCTCTGGCATGGACAAATCTTACGTTCGTAAGTTCAAGCTGATTTGCCAGCTCGTTTAAAAAGGTAATTCGTTTGTTCAATGAATCCACTATTGTGACAGATAAATTGGGGAAGCAGATCTTTAATGGAATGCTTGGAAATCCAGCTCCTGCCCCTACATCACATAAAGTTAATTCCCCTTCCATCGGGACGTAAAATGCTGCACTGATAGAATCAAAAAAGTGTTTTAAAAAGACAGATGGCTCATCAGTGATCGCTGTGAGATTCATTTTTTCATTCCACTCGACGAGTAACCGAAAATAATCGTTGAATTGACCTCTTTGTCTATCGTTCAATTCAATCCCTTTTTCTTGCAATGCTTGTACAAACTGTTCTGGATTCAATTTGACCCTCCTAACACGAATAAAAAAAACTGACGCAGACGTTCCCATCTGCATCAGTTCAATGACTCACCCTGATATTTTCGCGATTTTCCCCTGTTCAATATAAACGAGGAGAATCGAAATATCGGCCGGATTTACCCCTGAGATCCGTGATGCTTGTGCGATGGAAAGCGGCCGGACTTCACTTAAGTTTGTCTTGGCCTCTTTGGCTAGTCCTGAAATGGCATGGTAATCAATGTCTTCAGGTATTTTCTTATTTTCCATTTTCTTCATACGTTCGACTTGTTGCATCGATTTTTGGATATAGCCTTCATATTTGATGAATATTTCAACTTGCTCCGCGACATCTTCCGGTTTCTCTTCTATCGGAGGAATGATGCGGGCAATTTGGCTGTATTTCATTTCAGGCCGTTTTAATAGATCCGCTGCTTTCATCGGTTCTTTCAATTCGGCTCCTTCTGATTCACGAATGATTTCTTGCACTTCTTCACTCGGTTTGATCGTCACTTGGCGCAGTCGATCGATTTCTTCTTCGATCAATTGTTTCTTCGCAAGGAATGCTTCGTGCCGTTCCTCACTGATCATGCCAAGACGATATCCGATTTCAGTCAATCGCAAGTCTGCATTGTCGTGTCGCAAAAGCAAGCGATATTCAGCGCGCGATGTGAGCAAACGGTACGGTTCGTTTGTTCCCTTTGTCACAAGATCATCAATCAGTACACCAATATAGGCATCCGATCGGCTGAGGACTACTTCCTCTTTGCCGAGAACACGGCTTGCTGCATTTATTCCCGCCATGATCCCTTGTGCTGCGGCTTCTTCATAACCGGAGGTTCCGTTAATTTGCCCTGCCGTATACAGATTGCGGATCTTTTTTGTCTCCAAAGTCGGCCAAAGCTGCGTCGGAACGATTGCATCGTATTCGATTGCGTAGCCGGCACGCATCATTTCCGCCTTTTCCAGACCTGGCACGCTCTCAAGCAATTTCCGCTGAACGTGTTCTGGCAAGCTGGTCGATAGACCTTGTACGTAATATTCTTTCGTATTTCTTCCTTCTGGTTCCAGGAAAATTTGGTGACGTGATTTATCGGCAAAGCGGACGATTTTATCCTCAATGGAAGGACAGTAGCGTGGTCCCTTCCCTTGGATCATTCCCGAATACATAGGTGACAAGTGGAGGTTTTCATTAATGATTTCATGGGTGGCCGGTGTTGTATAGGTTAACCAGCAAGGCAATTGATCCATGATGAATTCAGTCGTTTCGTAACTGAACGCCCGTGGAACGTCATCCCCTGGCTGGATTTCCGTTTTGCTGTAATCGATTGTTTTGCCGTTGACACGCGGTGGCGTTCCTGTCTTGAAACGCACGGTTTCAAGTCCAAGCTCACGCAAGCTGTCTGCAAGCCCGATAGACGGCATTTGGTTGTTCGGTCCGCTTGAATATTTCAAGTCACCGATAATAATTTCACCGCGCAAGAAAGTTCCCGTCGTGATAATGACCGTTTTTGCACGATAGATGGCACCGATTTGTGTGATAACACCTTTCACTTCATCATCTTCCACAATCAGTTTTTCGACTACACCCTGGTGAAGAGTCAAGTTGTCCTGCTCTTCCAGAGTCCGCTTCATTTCTTGCTGGTACAGGACTTTATCCGCTTGCGCTCGAAGAGCCCGGACGGCTGGTCCTTTCCCCGTGTTCAGCATGCGCATTTGAATATGCGTCTTATCAATCACTTTCGCCATCGCTCCGCCAAGTGCATCAATTTCACGAACGACAATCCCTTTAGCAGGACCGCCGAGTGAAGGATTGCACGGCATAAAAGCGATCATATCAAGATTCATCGTTAGTGCGAGTGTCGATGCACCCATCTTCGCTGAAGCCAAAGCCGCTTCTACACCGGCATGGCCTGCTCCGATGACAATACAATCGAACGTGCCTGCTTCAAATTGTGGCATGTTCGTTCATCCTTCCTATAGTTAAAGTAGTCCTTGGCTCATGCGTAAAAATAATGTTATATGATGAAATAAGGGGCTGGCTGCCCCCACGGATTGTCTTGCTTCCGCTTTTATTTTCCTAAACAGAACTGGGAGAACAATTGGTTGATCAAGCTTTCTTGCACTGTATCCCCTACAATTTCTCCGAGTATTTCCCAAGTCCGCGTGACGTCGATTTGAATCATATCGACCGGAACATTCGCTTCAGCCGCCGCAATGGCATCTTGAATCGTGGCGTGTGCCTTATGGAGAAGGGCGATATGCCGTGCATTGGAAACGTACGTTAAATCCCCTGCTTCAAGCGAACCTTCAAAGAACAATTTGGAGATTGCTTCTTCAAGTTCATCGACGCCTTCTTCTTTCATTAAAGAAGTGGCGACAATTTTGGCGTTTTCAACGAAATTTTCGACCTCAGAAAGATCGAGTTTTCGAGGAAGATCCGTTTTGTTAGCCACGATAATTCGGTCCATACCCTCCGTCGCTTCAAAAAGCCGCTTGTCTTCTTCCGTAAGTTCCTCAGAACTATTGAGGACAAGGAGAATTAAATCAGCTTCCTTTAGTACTTGGCGAGAACGTTCCACCCCGATCCGTTCGACGATATCTTCCGTCTCCCGAATGCCGGCGGTATCAACGAGGCGTAAAGGAACACCCCGTACATTGACGTATTCTTCTATAATATCACGAGTTGTCCCCGCAATGTCGGTAACAATCGCTTTATTTTCCTGTACGAGACTGTTGAGCAGTGAAGACTTCCCGACGTTCGGCCTTCCGATGATGACCGTGGATAAACCTTCCCGCAAAATTTTCCCTTGGGAGGACGTGCGAAGCAGCTTGTCGATCTCCTCACTCACCCACGAGCATTTTTCAATCATTAACGGAATGGTCATTTCTTCAACATCGTCATATTCCGGATAGTCGATGTTCACCTCGACTTGAGCCAATGTTTCTAACAAGGCTTGCCGCAAATCCCCGATCAGCCTGGAAAGCTTCCCATCCATCTGATTCAGAGCGACATTCATGGCACGATCTGTTTTTGCCCGGATCAAATCCATGACCGCTTCCGCTTGAGACAGGTCAATCCGCCCATTCAAGAAGGCTCGTTTCGTAAACTCGCCTGGCTCGGCAAGACGCGCTCCCTCTTTTAGAATGAGTTGCAGCACCCGCTTCACTGCAACAAGGCCGCCATGGCAATTCACTTCGACTACATCTTCCCGAGTGAATGTTTTAGGTGCCCGCATGATGGAAACCATTACTTCCTCGATCACCTCTTCAGTCGAAGGATCGATCAGATGTCCGTAATGGATTGTATGTGATGGTTCATCCGCCAAGTTTTTCCCTGACGGCGAACGAAAAATGCGACTTGTCAGTTGGATAGCTTCGTCCCCACTGAGCCGGACGATGGCGATGGCTCCTTCACCCATTGGTGTGGATATCGCAGCAATAGTATCATAATGCATTTTCTTCACCTCTCCGACTTTGTTATGCACATGTGGATAACTATTTTGGACATGACTATCTAACGTAATATAATATCATAAAAGCCCGTTTTCTCCTAGTATCCACACCAAAAAAATGTGGATAATTCGTCTGATGGAAATAGAAATTAAATGGAGGTGGCTTCCTCATTCCAAACGAAATGGGGAAAAGTAGCCGCTATTCCATGTTATACTGTAGGAATTGAATATTTATTCATCGATTGGGGGCTTATTATGGCGATTATTTTTACCATGTTAGCGCTTGGCGCCATACTCGGTTTCATCGGAGCGGGTGGAGCAGGATTCATCATCGCCGTGTTGACACTAGTCTTTCATGTTCCAATCCATGCGGCGGTGGCCACATCTTTAACAGCGATGGCTTTTACGAGTCTTTCAGGGGCTTTCAGCCATTACCGGGAGGGCAATATTGCAATTAAAGCCGGTTTATTGGTAGGAAGTTTTGGTGCAGTCGGAGCTTTTATCGGTTCTAAGCTGGCAGTCTTTATTCCAGAGCAGAACCTTCATTATTTTACAGGCGGCATGCTGTTATTTTCGGCAGCTCTCCTCGTCTTTCGGTTATTTTTCCTTCATCCTAAGGAAGGTGGGCGTAATGACACCCGTTATTCAGTGTTTTTAGCGAAAACAGTTGCACTCGGCATCATCACTGGCCTGCTTTCGGGGGCATTTGGCATCGGATCGACTCCGTTTATTCAGCTTGGGCTTCTTACGTTTCTCGGGCTTAGTTTACGGCAATCCGTCGGCACAACGATGCTGGTCATTGTTCCCATTGCGATTGGGGGAGGCATTGGCTACTCCACTGAAGGCCTGTTGCATGCCAAGCTGCTGTTGCAAGTGCTCGTCGGCACAATGATTGGAGCATACATTGGGGCAAAATTTACGAATATCGTTCCAAAACCGGTTTTAAAAGCTGCGATGATTGCCACTCCGACAGTCAGCGGATTGCTTCTGCTCTTTTAATATGAAAAGCCTGCAAGGACACTCGGTTATCACGAGTATTCCTGCAGGCTTTTTCATTATTTCATCGGTTCAATGACCAAGTAACGGTTTGGATCTGTACCTTCTGAATACGTTTCAATATCCAGCCGGTTGGACAATGCGTTATGGATGACTTTCCTTTCGTAGGAAGGCATCGGCTCAAGCTGCACTTTCCTTCCCGTGCGAATGGCTTGGTCTGCCATCCGTTCCGCGAGCTGCTCCAGCGACTGTTCGCGTCTTTCTCGATAATCTCCGACATCCAGGCGGATGACTTTGAATTGTTCTGCATATTTATTCACAACAAGCTGGCTAAGTTGCTGAAGGGAATTGAGTGTCTGTCCCCTCTTTCCAATTAAAAAGGCTGCTTTCGAGCTTTCCAAGTGGAATGAAATGTACTTTCCGTCATTCTCATGCTCGATCTTCAAATCCTGGATTCCCATGTCTTCCGCGATTGCGAGCAAGTACTTTTTTGTCTCCTCGATCGCTTTGTCGTCCGACACTTTCTTCGATGACTCCGTATCCTCTGCTGGAGCATCCGTTTCAGCATTCATTGGTTCAATTGATGTAGTCAACTGCTCTGCCGGGCTTACCGGTTCCGTTTCTTTTACCTGCTCCGTCTCTACTTGCTCCTCAGTCACCGTTTCAGTAACGACTGACTCTGCCGCTATTTCTGGAGTTTCTTCTGCTTTCACCGTGACAACGACTTCAGCATCTCGTGCACCGATTCCTAGAAATCCTTTTTTACCGGGATCGACAACTTCAATCTCCACTTGATCCCGGGTTACGCCAAGTTCCCGCAAAGCCGCCTCGATGGCCAGTTCGACCGAGGCTCCCTTCCGCGCTACCTTGTTCATTTCCGTTTCCCTCCCATTTTTACAGGTGCCACTTCTTTCTTCTTAAATGGTTTGTAAATGAAGATGTTCTGGATAATTGAAATGATATTCCCGATAACCCAATACAATGCAAGTGCTGCTGGTAAAATTGTTCCCATGATCATGATCATGAAAGGCATGATATACATCATCACTTTCATTTGCGGATTGTCCATAGCAGGACCTGTCCGTAAAACGATGAATTGCATAAGTCCTGCAGTGATAGCCAACGTGATGCTCGGTGTTGCAAGTTCAAAGAAAAGAAATTTCCCAAGCACGATTTCAGGTGTTGCATTCATCCGGCTGATCGCATGATACAAGCCGATGATAATTGGCATTTGTATAATGACAGGCAAGCAGCCAGCTGCTGGATTAATCTTTTGCTCCGTCATGACCCGCTGCATTTCTTCCCGGTATTTCTGTTGAGTCACAGCGTCTTTGGACTTGTACTTTTCTTTCAAGCCTGCAAGAATCGGCTGCATCTCTTGCATCCGTTTCGAGCTTTGCGCCTGTTTGATCATAAGCGGCAACAGAATCAGGCGGATAATAATAGTAACCGCGATGATCCCGAGTCCGTACGTACCAAGCAGACCTTTGAATGTCACGATCAGCGATACAATCGGCCAAACAATATATTGATTCCAGAAGCCTTCACTGGTCGAGTAGATCGGCTCCTTGAATTCCGAACAGCCGGCCAAAAATACTGACAACACCGTCAGTATTAATAGTAATCCAAATTTCTTCTTCAAATCAGTTCCCCCATATCTGTCCAAAAATGCGTTGCTATCAGTTTATCATGAACATTTATAACGTTCTACTTCTTCCTTAACACTTTTGCGATCCGCAAAACATGCTGCAAGCTTTTTTTCGTTTCATGAAAATCCAAGTTGGCCGCCTGATGTCTGGCGATAATGACGTAATCCGCATCATTTCTTAGCTCATCCTTCAGCTCGAGAAACGCTTGACGGATATAACGCTTAATTTGGTTACGCATAACGGCATTCCCGATCTTTTTTCCGACGGAAAGCCCGATCCGGAATTCGGTCTGCTCCTCTTTCCGCAACACATATACGACAAATTGCCGATTTGCAAACGACTTGCCGCTTTTAAATACTTTTTGAAACTCTTCATTCTTCTTAATCCGCTGCCGTTTTCTCAAGTTGTTCACCTGCTTTTCGTCGATTCTTTCCCTCGACCTATCATTTCCTAAGGAAAGTGAAATAAGTCGGCATTCTCCCTAAACGAGAAAAAAAGACCACTGAGGACAGTGGTCTTATGCTGAAAGCACTTTTCTTCCTTTGCGACGACGAGCTGCAAGAACTCTACGGCCGTTTTTAGAGCTCATTCTCGCACGGAAGCCGTGAACTTTACTACGTTTACGTTTATTTGGTTGGAATGTACGTTTCATTTCAAAGACACCTCCTGCATTGTCCATCTACGTATGTGACAGTCTTGAACAGTATAAAGGGCTTGACAGATAAAGTCAACAACTTTTCTGCATCTTTTTATCCTTGCCTCAACTGCCGTTTCGATCTCTTTCTTTGATTCTCTCCTTAGAACGATTGCAAAACAAAAATTATTTATCCACAATCCTAAAATCATTTCATCGGGACAACTTGTGAGCAAATCAAAAAGTGATTTTTTTTATGCACAACACTTATCGACAAATTTTTCACATATGAAAAGCTGTGGATAAAACAAATGTCCACAGCTGCCCGCATTGTGAATAACTTATCTAACACCTTGTCATCCTTACGATTCCTTGGTACAATGAAAAAGATTTTGTTGTGAACATTATAAACAAGCCGACTCTTTATCCACAATTGTTAATATGTTGTGGATAATTTTTTCAACACTTTTGGATTTTTGTTATCCACAACGCTGAAAACTGTGTATAATACATATTTCCGAGTAAATTTCGATAGAAAAGGAGGCGCAAGATTGGATCAGTTAGAAAATCTATGGAATGAAGTTTTGTCGAAAGTGGAAGAAAAGATTTCCCGGCCAAGTTTTGAAACGTGGCTGAAATCTACAAAACTCATCTCCTATGGCGAGGAAAACGCGACGATAGCCGTTCCCAATTCATTCGCGAAGGATTGGCTTGAAACTCATTATGTCCATTTGATTACTGGCATCCTGTCCGAACTGACGGGTGAAGATCGGCTTATTCAGTTTGTTGTTCCCGAAGAGATGGAACAGCATGATTTTCCTGTGCCAAAACCGGTCGGAAAACAGGTCGAAAAAGTTCAAACGCCGTCAGCATCTGTCATGCTGAATCCCAAATATACATTTGATACGTTCGTCATCGGTTCAGGAAACCGCTTTGCGCATGCTGCATCACTCGCAGTGGCGGAAGCACCTGCCAAGTCATACAATCCGCTGTTCATCTATGGTGGCGTCGGTCTCGGAAAAACGCATTTAATGCACGCGATCGGCCATTATATTCTGGAGCAAAATCCTGAAGCGAAAGTCGTCTATTTATCATCCGAAAAATTCACCAATGAGTTCATCAATTCCATTATGAATAATAAAGCCGGCGAATTCCGGAATCAGTATCGGAATGTGGACGTGCTTTTGATAGATGATATTCAATTCATTGCTGGAAAAGAACAGACCCAAGAGGAATTTTTCCATACATTCAATACGCTCCATGAAGAATCCAAACAAATTATCATCTCGAGCGACCGGCCTCCAAAGGAGATTCCTACGCTGGAAGACCGTCTTCGATCGCGATTTGAGTGGGGCCTGATTACCGATATCGCTCCTCCTGATTTGGAGACACGGATTGCGATATTGCAAAAGAAGGCGAAGGCTGACGGCTTGATCGATATCTCGAATGAAGTGATGCTCTATATAGCCAATCAGATTGATACGAATATTAGGGAACTGGAAGGGGCACTCATCCGAGTCGTCGCCTATTCTTCCCTAGTCAATATGGATATCACCCCTGATCTGGCTGCGGAAGCATTAAAAGATATCATTCCAAACTCCAGGCCGCGTACCATTACGATCCTAGATATACAAAAGGCAGTCGGAGAGCATTTTAATATCCGGCTAGAGGACTTTTCAGCGAAAAAACGGACACGTGCCATCGCATTTCCACGTCAAGTGGCTATGTATCTGGCCCGTGAACTGACCGATTCGTCCTTGCCGAAAATCGGTTCTGAATTTGGCGGACGGGATCACTCGACTGTCATCCATGCCCATGAGAAGATTTCACAACAGTTAAAAGAGGATCAGGCACTTCAACATGACATCCAAGATTTGCGCAGCGCACTTGGACGCGGTTGAGCTGTGGATAAAATAGAATAACTGTTTCACACATGCGCACACTTTATGCACATGTGAATATCTTTTTAAATTAAGAGGTTAAGAAGCTTATACACATATCCACAGCCCCTATTACTACTATTACTGTTTTATTAATAATTAATTCATATATAAGCGAGGGATCGAGATGAAATTTGAGATTATGAGGGATCGCCTGCTCGATGGTCTGACAGATGTCATGAAGGCTATCAGTCAAAAAGTCGCGGTTCCTATTTTGACGGGGATAAAAATTGAAGTAGACGAAAAAGGACTCCGGATGACAGGAAGCGATTCAGATATTACAATCTGCACCTTCATTCCTGTAGAAGAAAACGGGGAGCAGCTGATCCGTGTGATAGAACCGGGAAGTATTGTGCTTCAGGCAAAATTCTTCAGTGAAATTGTTCGGAAATTGCCAACCAATGATGTAACGATCGAAGTTTCAAACGGAACGCAGACTCATATCCACTCAGGCAAATCGGAATTCCACCTGATCGGTTCCAATGCAGATGACTACCCAATCTTGCCGAATGTAAAAGACGATCACCGTTTTTCATTGCCAGCGGATCTGATGAAATCGATTATCCGTGAAACTGTGTTTGCGGTTTCCCAACAAGAAACACGGCCTATTTTGACAGGGGTTCACTGGGATGCGACTGAGGACAGCCTTACATGTGTCGCAACGGATAGTCACCGGCTCGCACGCCGTACTGTACAGCCGGAACAAATGCCTGAAAGCCCGTTCAGTGTTGTCATTCCAGGCAAAAGCCTTCAGGAATTGAATAAAATTCTCCCTGATCACTCTGATCTTGTGGAGATTGTCATTGCAGATCAACAAGTCCTGTTCAAAACAAAGAATGTCTTGTTTTATTCCAGATTGCTTGAAGGAAATTATCCGGACACTTCCCGCTTGATTCCTTCTGAATACAAAACATCTGTGACTGTGAACGGCAAAATGCTGCTTCAGGCTATTGACCGTGCATCGCTTCTCGCAAGGGAAGAACGGAATAATATCGTCCGTTTCTCTGCAGATGAAGGTAAAGTACTGGAAATCTCTTCGAATTCTCCTGAAGTCGGGAAGGTTGAAGAAACGGTCGAAGCCATTGATGTAAAAGGGGAAGATTTGAAAATCTCCTTTAGCGCAAAATATATGATGGACGCTTTAAAAGCGATTGATGGACAGGATATTGCCATCCACTTTACTGGTGCCATGCGTCCGTTCATTTTGAAATCCGCCGACAATGATGCCATTCTCCAGCTCATTTTACCGGTGCGAACATTTTGATCTTGAAGGATAGTCAATGAGTTGACTATCCTTTTTACTTACGGTCGAAAATTAGGTAAAATAGAAGGACAGATTACAATGCGAAGGATGGAAGTAAATGGATAAGTTGATGATCGATACTGAATTTGTCACGCTGGGCCAAGTGTTGAAAATGACGAATGCCATCAGTTCAGGCGGCATGGCCAAATGGTTTTTGGAAGAAAATCCCGTTTTCTTAAATGGAGAAGAAGAACGCCGGCGCGGAAAAAAATTATATGATGGCGATCTTGTTAACATTCCTGGCATAGGCCGGTTTAAAATAGTTTCGGCTACAAGTGGTCAAGCGGATGCACATTGAGCGGCTCGCTTTAACGAATTATCGAAACTATCCTTCACTCGATCTCTCTTTTTCTCCGAAAATCAATGTACTCATCGGAGAAAACGCGCAGGGCAAGACAAATATCATGGAGGCGATCTATGTATTGTCCATGGCGAAATCCCATCGCACTTCAAATGATCGTGAACTGATACGCTGGGAGCAAGAGTATGCTAAAATAGAAGGGGAGATCCAGCGGAAGTATGGTCGGCTTCCCCTAGAATTGACCATTTCGAAGAAAGGCAAAAAAGCGAAGGTCAACCATTTGGAACAAAATCGCCTAAGCCTCTACATTGGACAATTAAACGTTGTCATGTTTGCCCCGGAAGATTTAAACCTCGTAAAAGGCAGCCCGCAGATCAGGCGGAGATTCCTCGACATGGAGATCGGTCAAATCTCACCTGTCTATCTTCATGATTTATTGACGTTCCAAAAGGTCTTGAAGCAACGCAATGCCATTTTGAAAGAGAACCGAGGCAAGCTTGATTTTCATGACGTTATGTTCGATATCTACACGGAACAGTATGTTCAGGTTGCGGTGGAAATCATACGCAAGCGTTTTTACTTCATGGAATTACTGCAAAAATGGGCGGAACCGATTCATAAAGGGATTTCCAGAGGCCTCGAGCAATTAAAAGTATCGTACGGTACTTTAAAAGAACTTGATTCTGGGCAGACTGTGGAAGAGATGGAAAAGATAATCAGCCAAAAATTGCACGAAGCGAAGCGGAGGGAGTTAGAACGAGGCGTCACATTAGTCGGCCCTCATCGTGATGATCTCCATTTCTTTGTAAATGGCTATGATATACAAACGTACGGCTCTCAAGGACAGCAGCGCACAACGGCTCTGTCCTTGAAACTGGCAGAAATAGAATTGGTCAAACAAGAGGTTGGCGAAACACCAGTCCTGCTCCTGGACGATGTCCTGTCAGAACTGGACGACTATCGCCAATCGCATCTTCTGAACACTATGCAAGGCCAAGTGCAGACTTTTGTTACGACAACGAACATTTCGGGCATTGACCACGAAACGATACGGCAAGCCGAATTGTTCGAAGTGGATGCTGGCACTGTATTCAAAAGAGAATAAGAGACCAAAATCCCCTGCTTATGCTAGGCAGGTTCATCGTTATATGTATGGTTCAGAAAGGAAAGGTGAACACGTTGGCAATGGAAGAGAAAGACATGCAGACAGCTTATGATGCCAATCAGATCCAAGTTCTTGAAGGATTGGAAGCAGTTCGTAAGCGGCCCGGCATGTACATCGGGACAACAAGTTCGAGAGGGCTCCACCATCTCGTTTGGGAAATCGTCGATAATAGTATCGACGAAGCGCTCGCAGGCTATTGCGATCACATAGAGGTCACGATTGAGAAGGATAATTGGATCCGTGTAGATGACAATGGACGCGGAATTCCAGTCGGCATTCAGGAATCCACAGGCCGTCCAGCAGTTGAAGTCATTATGACTGTCCTGCATGCGGGCGGAAAATTCGGTGGCGGAGGGTACAAAGTATCCGGCGGTTTGCACGGTGTTGGTGCTTCGGTCGTTAACGCCCTTTCCGAAGCGACGGAAGTATATGTCAAACTCGATGGCAAAGTCCATTCGATTAAATTCGAGCGAGGCGTTCCGACGCAGGAGCTGACAGTCATCGGAGAGACAGATGAAACAGGAACAACGACCCGTTTTAAAGCCGATCCAGAAATTTTCACCGAAACGACTGTATATGAATATGACATCCTCGCCAATCGTTTGCGCGAGCTGGCCTACTTGAACCGTGGGCTGCGCATCAGCATTACAGATGACCGGGAAGAGGAAAAAAGGATGGACACCTTCTACTACGAAGGCGGAATCAAATCCTATGTCGAGCATCTGAACAAAAACAAAGGACCGATTCACGAGGAACCGATTTTTATTGAGGGTGAAAAAGATGGCATCTCCATCGAAATTGCTATGCAATATAATAGCGGTTATGCGGAGAACATTTATTCATTTGCCAATAATATCAATACGTACGAAGGCGGTACGCATGAGTCCGGTTTCAAGACAGCTTTGACGCGTGTCATTAACGACTATGCTCGCAAAAACAATTTGCTGAAGGAAGCAGATCCGAATCTATCGGGGGATGACGTCCGCGAAGGGCTCACCGCCATCATTTCTGTTAAACATCCAGACCCGCAATTTGAAGGGCAGACGAAGACGAAACTAGGAAACTCCGAAGTGAGCACCATTACGAACTCGCTCTTTTCGGAAAGCTTCCAACGTTTCCTTCTTGAAAACCCAACGACGGCACGACTCGTTATTGATAAAAGCTTAATGGCTGCCCGAGCACGGATTGCGGCAAAAAATGCCCGCGAATTGACGCGCCGGAAATCAGTACTGGAAGTATCCAGTCTTCCAGGCAAGCTTGCCGACTGTTCTTCTCGGGATCCGGCTATCAGCGAACTTTACATCGTTGAGGGTGACTCGGCGGGCGGATCCGCAAAAAGCGGACGGGACCGTCATTTCCAAGCGATCCTGCCTCTGCGCGGTAAGATATTGAACGTTGAGAAGGCAAGACTCGACCGAATCCTGAGCAACGCGGAAATCCGTATGATGATCACTGCGCTTGGAACAGGAATCGGAGATGAGTTCGATCTTCAGAAAGCGCGATATCACAAAATTGTCATCATGACCGATGCCGACGTCGATGGTGCCCATATCCGGACATTATTGCTTACATTCTTCTTCCGTTTCATGCGCCCATTGATTGAGGCAGGATATGTTTACATTGCCCAGCCGCCACTTTACCGGGTGAAGCAAGGGAAACATGAGGAATATTGCTTTGACGAAGTGGAATTAAGAGAGATCCTGAACCGTCTGCCAGAAGTTCCAAAGCCGGCCATTACACGTTATAAAGGGCTAGGTGAGATGGATGCGACCCAGCTTTGGGAAACGACAATGAACCCGGAGGTGCGCACATTGCTTCAAGTTCATCTCGAAGATGCGCTCGATGCCGATTCAACCTTTGAACAACTCATGGGTGATGAAGTAGAGCCGCGCCGCAGATTCATTGAAGAGAACGCAATGTACGTCAAGAATTTGGATACTTGATAGGCTTGTGATCAGGAAAATCTAGATGGATAAAGAGATTGCCTGAGTTGAAAGGAGTTTGACAACATGGCTGATATGCCGAACCGCGGTGTCCAAGGAATCAATATTAGTACGGAGATGAAGACATCCTTCCTCGATTACGCGATGAGTGTCATCGTGTCCCGTGCACTTCCGGACGTCCGAGACGGTTTGAAACCGGTGCACCGACGTATTCTTTACGCGATGCAGGACCTAGGAAACACAGCTGATAAACCACATAAAAAATCTGCTCGTATCGTTGGTGACGTAATCGGTAAGTATCACCCGCACGGCGACAGTGCCGTATACGACACGATGGTCCGGATGGCGCAGGACTTCAACTACCGCTATATGCTAGTGGACGGACACGGGAACTTCGGGTCCGTCGACGGCGACTCGGCAGCTGCGATGCGTTATACCGAGTCCAGAATGTCGCGGATTGCGATGGAACTGCTGCGTGATATTAACAAAGACACCATTGATTATCAAGACAACTACGATGGGCAAGAGAAGGAGCCGATTGTCCTCCCGAGCCGTTTCCCGAATCTTTTAGTGAACGGTACGTCAGGTATCGCAGTCGGTATGGCTACCAATATCCCGCCGCATCATTTAGGTGAAACGATTGATGGGGTATTGGCGCTCGCAGACAACCCGGCTATTACGACCGATGAATTGATGGAAATCATTCCGGGTCCCGATTTCCCTACAGGTGGAATCATCATGGGAAGAAGCGGAATCCGCAGAGCTTATGAGACCGGACGAGGTTCCATCATCATCCGCGGAAAAGTCGAAATCGAGCAGCAAGCGAACGGTAAAGAAACGATCATTGTGACGGAAATTCCTTACCAAGTAAACAAAGCAAAATTGATTGAGAAAATTGCTGAGCTGGTGCGCGATAAAAAAATCGAAGGCATTACTCATTTAGCGGATGAATCAGATCGCACAGGCATGCGGATTGTAATCGAAGTCCGCAGGGATGCAAATTCCAACGTTCTTCTCAATAATTTATATAAACATACTGCCTTGCAATCGAGCTTCGGCATCAATATGCTCGCCTTGGTCGATGGGCAGCCGAAAATTCTGGCGCTTAAAGAAATTCTCTATCACTATTTAGAGCACCAGAAAGTCGTCATCCGCCGCAGAACGCAATTTGATTTGAACAAAGCGGAAGACCGGGCTCATATTTTGGAAGGTTTACGTATTGCACTCGATCATATCGATGAGATCATTGCTTTGATTCGGGCATCCAAAACGACGGATGAAGCAAAACACGGCCTGATGGAGCGTTTCGATCTATCAGACCGTCAAGCTCAGGCGATCCTCGATATGCGTCTCCAGCGTTTGACTGGTTTGGAACGCGACAAAATCGAGTCTGAGTATCAGGAGCTTCTTGTCTTGATTGCTGAATTGCGGGCAATTTTGGCGGACGAACAGAAAGTCGTCGACATCATCAAGGAGGAACTGTTAGAAGTGAAACGCCGTTTTGCGGATGAACGCAGAACGGATATTACAATGGGCGGTTCTGAAATGCTGGAAGACGAAGATCTCATTCCTGTTGAAAATTCTGTTTTGACACTAACTCATAATGGATACATTAAGAGATTGCCGGCTAATACGTATCGAAGCCAACGCCGTGGTGGCCGAGGCATCCAAGGGATGGGGACAAATGACGATGACTTCGTGGAACATCTCCTGAACACGTCAACCCATGATACGATCCTCTTCTTCACAAGCCGAGGCAGGGTCTTCAAGAAAAAAGGATATGAAGTCCCTGAATATAGCAGAACAGCGAAGGGTCTGCCGATCATCAATCTATTGGATTTTGACAAAAATGAAAAAGTTACAGCGATGATCCCAATTGAAAAGTTCGAGGAAGACAAATATCTCTTCTTCGCTACTTGTGGAGGAGTTGTAAAACGAACACCGATCTCTGACTTTGCCAATATCCGGTCTAACGGTCTGATCGCGCTCACACTTCGCGGTGATGACGAACTGATTGGCGTTAGGATGACGAGCGGTAATGAACAGATCGCAATCGGGACGAAAAACGGCATGCTGATCAAATTCCATGAAGAAGATATCCGTGTGATGGGCCGGGTTGCAAGCGGAGTGAGAGGTATCCGCCTGCGGGAAGGCGACGTCGCTGTCGGAATGGATACGGTCAGAGAAGGCGATGAAATCCTTGTCGTCACGGAAAAAGGGTTCGGAAAACGGACACCAGAATCAGAATATCGGATTCAAACCCGTGGCGGCTACGGCTTAAAGACGTTGAACGTAACAGAGCGGAACGGCCAGCTTGTCGCCATGAAGACTGTTAATGGCACGGAAGATTTGATGCTTATTACGATTCACGGCATTCTGATCCGCATGGACATTGAGGATATTTCCTCAATTGGCCGGAGCACACAAGGCGTTCGCCTCATCCGTCTTGGCGAGGATGAGCTCGTTGCCACTGTTGCCAAGGTGGAGAAAGAAGAACCTGAAGAGGAAGCAGAGGAATCCGGGGATGACTTGACGGAGTTAGAACCGGCTGAAGAGATTTCGACTGAAACGCAGAATGAAGAATAAATGAAATATGGAAGTTGCTGATTCTGCTATTTGCAGGATCAGCAACTTTTTTCATAGTTTATTCCAAAAATATGGAGTATAATAGTCACAAAGAACTCGAAAGCGGTGAACCAACAGTAATGGAACTCTATAAGAACACGAGCGACTTACGCCCCGGTATCCTATTAAAGGAAGACGTTTTCGTCAAAACAAAATACCCGATCATGCGCAAAGACACGGAGCTGACGCCGGAACATCTTTATGCATTACGAGCATTTGGAGTGACACGGGTGAAGGTCGAAGAGCGGGTAGCTCCCGACAAATTGACTGACGAGGACAAAGATTCCCAAGCCATGTCTACCGCTGACATGCTGAAAAATATGCCCATTAGCCGAGAGACTCTTCGGAAACAATACTATGAAACAGTACGAAATTTTAAAAAGGAGTTCATGGGCTGGCGTTCCGGTGCAAAGGTGGATATTGCAAAAGTGCGTCAAACCGTAGTGCCCCTTTTGGAATCCTTCGCTACCCGCAAGAATATGTTGATTTCTCTAAATGAATTATCCGAGTCGAAAGATTATTTATATCACCATTCGGTAGGAGTGGGCATCTTGGCAGCCGCAATTAGCAAGCAGCTCGGTTATCCATCTGGAGATGCGTTGCAGGTAGGCCTGGCAGGCGTGCTTGCCGATGTCGGCATGGCAAAAATCGACCCGCAAATAACCGAAAAATCGGCCTTTCTATCGAGAGAGGAGTACAACGAAGTAAAAAAACATACGATTTTCAGCTTTCAAATGCTGCAAGACACGCCGCTACTACGTAAGGAAATGAAGCTGGCAATCTTCCAGCATCACGAACGGCTGGATGGCAGCGGTTATCCGAGAGGAGATAAATTGGAGAGCATATCGGTTTACTCACAAATACTGGCAGTGTCCGATGTTTTCCACGCCATGACGTCCGAACGGATTTATCGATCCAAACAATCACCCTATAAGGTGTTGGAAATGATCAAAGAAGAGGAATTCGGCAAGTTTGATATTAAGATTGTCCAAGCGCTAGAGAGCTTGATTGGCAATATATCTATTGGAACAAGAGTGAAATTATCGGACGGAGATATGGGAGAAGTGATGTTCATCCATCGAGATGCTCCGCTGCGCCCGTTGATTAAAAAGCTCCCAACCGGCGAAACAGTCGATCTGGCTTCAAAACGTTCACTCTCTATTGAGAAAGTATTGGAGCAGTAATTGAATAGATATGGCAAGAGCAAGGGACGAATTTGAATGGTAACTGTCTAAAAGAGCAGTTTTACTTGTTAGCATTTTAATTACTATTACGTGTTTTCCTAATGAAATGTAATAGGAAAGCACGTTTTTTATCCCGTTATATCATAGAGAGTTTTGAAGGAGATGCCGGTAGGAATAAACAAAAGGATAAAAATCTAAGGTTTTTCTAAAAAAACTATTGCGAAGAAAATAAGTAACTGGTATAGTAAGTAACGTTGCACTTCACTAAACCAATCAAAAAACATTTAGAAATAAAGTTTTTAAAAGTGTTGACATGAAGTGAACAGAGTGATAAGATATAAGAGTTGCTGATACGGCAACAACAAACATGAACCTTGAAAACTGAACAGCAAAACGTCAACAATAAAGTCGGAACCCGACCTCGTCGGGAAGAAGACAAACACGAATCTTCGGATTCAAAATTGACATCTTAAT
>NZ_JBPVIR010000010.1:0-119145 GCF_057373025.1 Sporosarcina sp. AD_1 | reverse complement strand
CAATAACGCGAGCTGAACGCCAATAACTCGAGTTGAACGCCAATAACCTGGGCTGAACGCCAATAACTCGGGTTGAACGCCAATAACTCGTGCTAAACGCGAATAACCAGTCATAATGAGACGACGCGCCAAATAAAAGAAAAATTCGCCAAAATAACATGCCAAATTCAGCTGCTTACGCGCCAAATTAGCAGGAAAAACGCCAAGTAACAGCGTTGACACGCCAAATAAGTTGGCAAGGGCAATGAAGCAGGAAATGCAGTAATCACAATTCAGGAATTGGACGCGCAACCATTGAAGCGAGCTTCAAATGGTATGTTAGCTAAAAGCAAAACATTAAAAGGGACAATTCTCCATTCCACAAGATGAGAGATGTCCCTTTTCTTCATGAGAAAATGTTCAGAAACTGCTTACCGTCAATAAAACATGCTACACTGTGTACATACGAAATGTGGAGGAAGAACGACATGTCTTTTATTGTAAATCAAAATGATCGCCTCACCGTGTCTGTAGAGGATTTAACACATGACGGGTCAGGCGTTGCGAAAGTGGAAGGATATCCGCTATTCATTCCAGGTGCGCTGCCTGGTGAGGAAGTGGATATCAAAGTCGGAAAAACATTGAAAAATTACGGGTTTGCCGAACTGCTTGAAGTGAAACGGCAAGCACCGAGCCGGGTAGAAGCCCCATGCCATGTGTTCTGGGAATGCGGGGGCTGCCAATTGCAGCACCTCTCTTATGAAGCGCAGCTCCAGCAAAAACAAAAGCAAGTACGCGATGTCATCGACCGGATCGCGAAGCTGCCTTATGTCCCTGTCCATCCTGTCAAAGGAATGCAAGACCCATGGCGCTATCGCAATAAATCGCAGATTCCCTTCAGCGAACGGAACGGCCATGTCGTATCGGGTTTCTTTAAGACGCGTACACACCATATAGTCGACACTGATGTGTGCATTATTCAGAGCGAGGAAGCGGATGAGCTGATGTCCACGCTGAAGCATGAAATGCATGCGCTTGGCCTGGACGCCTATGATGAGAAGGCGCATCGGGGCATGCTGCGGCATTTGATTATCCGAAAAGGGCGGGCGACAGGCGAGATTATGGTCGTTCTCGTTACATTGAAAAAGAAGTTTCCGCAAAAGCAGGCCGTTGTGGATTTAATCAAGCGAGTCGTACCTGAAGTGACATCCATCATGCAGAACGTCAATTCGGACAAAACGAACGTCATATTCGGAAATGAAACAATCAATCTGTATGGCAAGTCAGTCATTATCGATCAAATCGGGGACGTCCAGTTTGAAATTTCCGCTCGCTCCTTTTATCAAGTGAATCCTGTGCAAACGGAAGTCCTCTATGGACAAGCGCTCGAATACGCCCAGCTTTCCGGTGATGAAACCGTGATTGACGCTTATTGCGGAATTGGAACGATATCGTTGTTCCTTGCCCAGCAGGCGAAGGAAGTATACGGCGTTGAAATCGTTCCGCAGGCAATTGAAGATGCCAAGCGGAATGCTGAATTAAATGGGATAGCGAATGCTCAATTCGAGGCAGGAGCAGCAGAAGACGTAATCCCAAGATGGTATGCTGAAGGAAAACGGTTCGATGTGCTTGTTGTGGATCCGCCGCGCAAAGGCTGTGACGAAAAGCTCCTTCAGACGATTTTAAAATACAAGCCAGAGCGGGTCGTCTATGTTTCCTGCAACCCAGGCACGCTGGCACGCGATCTACGAATTTTGGAGGATGGCGGCTACCAGACACAGGAAGTACAGCCGGTGGATATGTTCCCGCAAAGCAGTCATGTGGAAAGTGTAGCTTGGTTGAAATTAAAATAACCTGTCCTTAGCAGTTTCTAGATATATAAAGAAATGTGAATTTATCTTCCCTCGGACAATTAGTTTGGGGGATTTTTTTCTCCCGGAAATCATTCATTCAGACGTAAGAGTTTTTTGTAGTAAAACAACAAAAGATTTTGATGTGGTACAATAGACTGGAAATAAAAGAACAGTGAGAAAAGAAGTCTTACACAATAAGGAGTGTTCGAATATGGGCTTGTTTTTGGAAATTGCACGTATTTTACTTCCTGTTGTACTGTCCGGTGGGATTGCACTGTATGTAATTATAAGAATGAAACATAAATATAAGAATGGCACCCTTGGAAAGACAAAATCAAAAAATGCTCAATATTTACTGGATAGTCTCATACCACTTGGCATGATGATTGGATGTAATGTTGCCATACTTGTTGGCATATTCACCTCAATCTCTTTAACGTCTGCCATTGGTTTTGGGCCTGGAATTGGTTTATTACTTGGATATTTTGCATACGAAGTTTATAGTAAGACCGCAGAAGCTTCCTCATAATTGTTTTGCGATGGGGCCAGTTTTTCTTAGAGAGAAATAAAAAATAATTAACCAGGTTTTTAAAAAAGTGTTTTCCGTTGAATCTACAAAAGTGAGCCATGCAAACCGATCAGATTTCGTGATTTAGAATGTAGTTTACTTGTAGTGGATTCAAATGGATACGAAAAGAAATCCGCAACTGGGGGTGCTTCAATGTCAAACAACGTGGATGATTATATTCAGCAAGGCATGTATGGACATAAGGAAACGAAGCGTGCGGAGCGTAAGAAGTTTCTTGGGACGATTCGGGAACGTATTGTTATTGTGCTTACAGTAGGTCAGGTGAGGGAGCGGGGAATCTATAAGCAAGTCGAGGATTCGATTAAAGAGAATAAATCAGCCCATTTATATGTGAATGGCAATATAAACTATGGCGTTCTATCCAAGTATACGAAGATTGCTTCTAAAAATAATGTTCTTTATACCATCGTGACCAATTTGGAGTCGGATACGGACATTGGGCTGGTGCTCGCATATGATTACGCGATTGATAGAGAAGAGATTTTTGTAGAAAAAGAAGAGTCACTCCCGAAGACCGAAGAGAAGAGAAAGAAAGGCGTGGCCGGCCTATTAAAGAGGTTATTTCAGCAGGGGGAGTAGTTTGTCGTCCATTCATACATACAAAAATAACGAATACATAGAAATCAAAACCTTCGACAAGCACTTCACGTCGAAGGTTTTTTATAGATTTCTTCCTGTTCAAAACAACCCGCTCAGCCAACAAACAATCATTTCAAAGATTTACGTGAACTGATTCTATGTTGGTTTTTGGTATTGGGACGTAAGATGGAAGTAACGAAGGGAGGTTCCTCTATGGCTGGTGAACAGGTCTTAATTAGTACGGTTTTCGTAGCGGGGGTGCTGTCTTTTTTTGCCCCGTGTATTTTACCTTTGTTGCCGGTGTATTTGTCGGTGCTTTCGACGAATGCGGAGCGGGCTGGAGGACGTGAGTTTCGCGTGGGCAGGGTAACGATTCATACGACGCTTCTTGTGAAAACGATTGTGTTTGTGTCGGGCCTCTCGATGAGTTTTGTATTGCTCGGGTTTGGGGCAGGGGCACTTGGCGTCCTTTTAAGTTCCAGCTGGTTTATGGTTGTTTGCGGCGCGATTGTGATTTTGCTCGGTCTCTATCAGATCGGTTTATTCAACTTCGCCTTTTTGAATAAAGAAAGTAAGATGCAGCTGAAACGCAGTGAGAAACGTGACATTTTCGGTACGTTTTTGCTTGGTTTCACATTTAGTTTTGGCTGGACGCCTTGTATCGGGCCGGCTTTGGGTGCAGTGCTTGGATTGTCCGCCAGTGAAGGGCAAGCGACGTATGGTGCCTTTCTGATGTTTGTCTATGCCTTAGGGCTGCTCATTCCATTTTTATTGCTGGCCGTTTTCTCGGATACGGTCATGATGCAAGTGAAGAAAATTCAGAAGCATATGCGGAAGATCCAAGTGGCTGGAGGGATTATCGTCATTTTAATGGGTATTTTGCTCATGACCAATAATTTAAATGTCTTTGCAGCTTTGATTACAGGATAAGGAGATGAGGCAATATGAAGCTGTTTAAGAAGCTGATTCTTGTGTCAGCTGTTTTGCTCGCGCTGGCCGGTTGTTCTCAAGGAAGCTCTTCCAGTAGCTCGTCGCCGGAACAAGCCGTGAATGTAAAGCTGGCGCCTGATTTTGAATTAAAAGACTTGGATGGCAAGGTACACAAGCTGTCTGACTATGAGGGGCAAAAAGTGTATGTGAAGTTCTGGGCCTCCTGGTGTCCGATTTGCTTAGCGGGCTTAGAAGAGCTCAACACCTTGGCTGGAGAGGACCGTGATTTTGCTGTCCTCACGATTGTTTCGCCCGGTTATAACAATGAAAAAGAGACGAAAGCATTTGAAAAGTGGTTTAAGGGTGTTGAAAATACGGAAAACATTCCAGTTTTGCTTGATGAAGGCGGAGAATTTACAAAGAAATATGGAGTGAGAGGCTATCCGACTTCCGTATTTATCAGTTCGACAGGGGAACTGTCAAAAACACAGCCAGGCCATATGAGCAATGATCAAATTAGTAGTACATTCGAAAACATGGACTAAGAGAAAGGTGGATGGTTTTCTGTGAAGAAAAGTATGCTCGTGTTCGTAATGGGGATATTGTTGCTTGCGGGTTGTTCGGCGATGGGTGCGAATACAATTAGCGGAACAGTGGAGAAGGAGAGTGAGGCTTCTTCGAAATATCCTGAAAACCCCAATCTGAATTTGACATTTGACGATACGAAGTTGAAAGAAATTTGGTTAGCCGGCGGCTGCTTCTGGGGTGTCGAAGCCTATATGGCACGTATTTATGGCGTAGCGGATGTAACTTCGGGCTATGCGAATGGCAATACGGAAAATCCGACGTATGAAGAAGTTGTGTACAATAACACCGGCCACGCGGAGACGGTACATGTGCTGTACGACCCGGATAGAGTAGATCTTGAAAAACTGCTTTCGTATTATTTTATGATTATTGATCCGACCAGTGTCAATAAACAAGGAAACGATCGCGGCGAACAATACCGCACAGGAATTTATTACAAAGATGAAGCAGACAAAGCAATCATTGAAAAGGTAGTTGCGAAAGAACAGAAGAAGTATGATGAACCGATTGTGACAGAAGTCGAGCCGCTGCGGAACTTCTATCTTGCTGAAGAATATCACCAAGATTATTTGGAAAAGAATCCGGACGGCTATTGCCATGTAAGTTTTGATTCGCTGGAAGATCAGGATGTGCCTCAATTGGTCGACCCTGCATTGTATCCAAAACCAAGTGAAAAAGAGATTAAAGAGAAGCTGACAGATATTCAATACAAAGTGACGCAAGTAAATGACACAGAATTTGCTTTCTCGAACGAGTACTGGGACAATGAAGAACCAGGTCTCTATGTAGATGTAGTAACAGGGGAGCCGCTTTTCTCTTCAGCAGATAAATACGATTCTGGCTGTGGGTGGCCAAGTTTCACAAAGCCGATTGCACCTGAAGTCATCACGACGAAGGAAGATCGAAGCTTTAACATGGTTCGCACAGAAGTCCGAAGCAGGACAGGTGATAGCCACTTGGGCCATGTGTTCGAAGATGGGCCGGCAGATAAAGGCGGACTGCGCTATTGCATTAACAGTGCTGCCATTAAGTTTATTCCAAAAGCAGATTTAGAAAAAGAGGGTTATGGTTATTTACAACATCTTGTAAAATAAATAAGAGCGCAATGAAAGGTGGACGTTTCCACCTTTTTTGCTGTATGACGACAAAGAAGGTGTCTTAAATGTATAAATTACTAGTCGTAGATGATGAACCTATTTTAATAAAAGGGATTCGTACGTTTGTCGACTTTGAAGCCCTCTCCATCGGAGAAGTTTACGAAGCGTATGATGGCGAACAAGCACTCGAAATCGTCAAGAAGCAGCTGCCGGATCTTGTATTAGTCGACATCAATATGCCGAAGATGAACGGCCTGGATTTTTCAATCGCGGCAAAAGCAATCAAACCGGATTTGAAAATCGCCATTATCACGGGCTATGATTATTTTGATTACGCAGTGACGGCATTGAAGGCGGGCATAGATGATTATATTTTGAAGCCGGTATCCAAACATGATATCCATGAAGTATTGGTCAAGCTCATTGAAAAACTGCAAGAGTCCCATGGGCAGCAGCAACTTGCGAAATTGGTCGATCATGTCATAAGCAGCGCGGCCAATTCCAAGGACGAAGGATACAAGGTGAAAATACAGCAGGAGATTGAATCGAATATCTCGAACGTGGAATTCTCGCTCCAATATTTAGCGGGTCAGATGGCACTTAACCCTACTTATCTCAGCAGCCTTTTTAAGCGACTATTCGGCATACCTTTCCAGGAATATATGTTGTCGACAAGGTTGGATCGCGCGAAAATCTTGCTGTTGAGTACGAATATGAAAAACTATGAAGTCGCAAAGGCTATTGGCTTTGAAGATCCAAATTATTTTAGCGCTGCCTTTAAAAAGCGATTTAACTGTTCCCCTAATCAGTTTAAAGATAAAGCGAGGGAATAAAAAATGAGGAAAGGCAGAGCTATAAAAAAATTACGAGTCCAAATTGCCCTGCATTATTTTATTGCAAGTGTCATGATTTTCTTTCTCATCGGCTCTATCTTGTATTTCAGTATTTCTTCATTGGTACAAAGCGAATCGGTTTCGACAACCAAAACAGCTGTCAATAAAAGCGGCATGTATATTGAACTGTATATAGACAGGCTGAAGGCTGTATCCAGTCTGCTTGCGGAAAACCCGCAGCTGGTCGATTACTTTTCGAGTACGGGACGAGACGATGCGACGAGGCAAAAGCTGTTAACAACGATAGATACAACTATTGCGTCAGATCCTTATATTCAATCGGTCATTATGGTCAGTAAGAATGGACGGATCCTTTCGAATGAACGTAATCTGACGATGAGCATGTCTGGCGATATGATGAAGGAAGCATGGTATCAGTCGGCCATCAATAGTGGAAATATGCCAGTGCTCACTTCAGCAAGGATGCAGCAGTTTTCCATGGATAAGGACAACTGGGTCATCTCCATCAGCCGGGAAATCAAAAATCAGCAGGGCGAAAATATTGGAGTATTGCTTATCGATATCAAGTATAAAGTCATCGAAGATTACCTGACAAATGGCGAATTGGGGGACCGGGGATTTTCCTTTATTCTCAATGATAAGGGGGAAGTCGTGTACCATGCGGACACTTCGTACTTCAGGGATCCAAGTAAACAACAAGAACTGCAGCAAATCGTAACGAATAAGAATCGGTACGACGCGGATGAACATACACTTACGCAACTCTATCACTTAAAAAACGCGGACTGGACACTTGTCGGCGTATCGTCACAAGACAGTTTACGTGCCATCAAACGGCAGCTCCTTGAAATATTCCTCGTCATCGGTTTAGTTCTCTTATCCGTGGCAGCTACGAGTGTATTTATTTTCGCAGGCAGAATTACGAAGCCATTTCAACAATTAGAACAGGCGATGCAGGAGATTGAGCATGGCCTAAAGAAAGTGAAAATCGATGAAAATGGCTGTTATGAAGCACAGAGCCTTGCCAATCATTTTAACGGGATGATCGACAAAATTAAAAAGCTTATGCAGGAAATTACCGAAAAAGAAAAGCATTTGCGGACATCCGAAATTAAGACGCTCCACAGTCAAATTAATCCCCACTTTCTTTACAATACGCTCGATACGATTGTCTGGATGGCGGAGTTTAATAACAGTGAGAAAGTCATCGAGATCACAAAGGCACTGGCACAATTTTTCCGCCTGTCCCTAAGTGGGGGAAATGAACTCACTACAGTTGAAAATGAACTGGAGCATGTGAGGCAGTATTTGTTCATTCAAAAGGAACGGTATGGTGACATGCTCGATTACTCCATAACAAGTGATGACTCCTTAGCCAAAGTCCGAATGCCTAAGATTATTTTGCAGCCGATTGTGGAAAATGCCTTGTATCATGGGATTCGAGGGATCCAGAGGCAAGGCAAGATTGAAATCCATGCTGAAAAAAATGGCGATCGGATTATCTTTACAGTGAAAGACAATGGAGCGGGTTTTGATATAAACCGACTGCAGGATAAAGAATCCAAACAGCATGTGAAACTGGGCGGCGTCGGAATTAGCAATGTCGACCAGCGTGTGAAATTGTACTATGGTGATTCCTTTGGTATTCATATTGCCTCAACTGAAGACGAGGGGACAACTGTGACTATTACAATTGCGCTGGAAGTGAATGAGGTGCATGAGGCACATGAAGAATAGGTTCCATAGAAAGTCCATGCGGTTTAACAGCGAAAACAGCAGCACTCCAATTAAAGGAGGCTGCTGTTTTCATTTAAATATCCACCTAATCAGTTCCTTCCCCTGATTAGCAGATAACTGATTCGTTGAAATGCCTTTCAAAATAGATCGCCAGGAAGAAATCAATATGATTTCAATCGGCAAGTCTTGATGCGTGACAGATAGGTTCGACAACAATTCTTCAATCGAATCTTCTTTTTCATACGGCGGTTCTTCGCTGAGCAACTTGCAGATGTTGAACTTCACAGCTGCGTCGATCCCTGTCAACAGTGCAGCCCGCAAAGCTTCTTCTGGCTCTGTAAATAAAGAAGCGGCTCCCTCCATTCTATCAATGACTCTTTGCTCCATCTCCGTCCGAATCACTTCATACAAGTTTGCCTTTGAGCCGAAATGATGATAAATCGCTCCAGTTGTCATGTCCGCTTTTTTGGCGAGCTCCGTAATATTGACTTCCTGGTATCCGTGTAAACAAAATTCCTCTAATGCTACTTTAATCAATGTATCTTTATTTGTGCCTGGTATTGGTATCCACTCTTTCATAGTTAGAATTGTAACACATTGACAGTTTCGAGTAAATAAATTACGATATACATAATCATCTTATGTCTTACATAATCAAGTTACGGAATATAGAGAAAAGGAGAGAAGAGTATGAAGTTCGTGTTTTTGTATCACCCAGTAGAAAACCTAAAGGAGTCCCTTGCATATTATCTGGATATGCTTGGCTTTGAAGAAGCATGGCGGGAAGGAGATCATACCGCAGCACTCCGTCTGCCTGGTTCAGATGTTCAGTTATTACTGGATGAGGATGAATTGGAGCTGGCGGCAGGCGGGATGTTCCTCGTAGACAGTGTCGATCGCTTTTACGAGGAGAATCAAGATAAACTGGATTTTATTAAAGGGCCAAGCGATATTCCACCAGGGCGTTATGCGGTATGCAAGGATAACTCGGGGAATTATATACGGGTTATGGATTCGTCTAAAGAGCAATAAAGTAAGCAGGGCGTGCCTGTAAGATCAAGAGGGTGTTTATTATTAATAAAATAATAAGCATCCTTTTTTCTGCCTGCAGCCTCTGCTTCATCTAGTAACTGCACTTGTATTTGCTATACTGATAATAAAATATTGGAGTGTACACTGGGGGAGTGGTCGTTTGGAACGGTGGACAAAGAATGTACCGGAGTATGTATTGACGCAGATTTTGGAGAATGCGTTTCAATGGTTTGTTGTCGTCGACCAGGATTCAAGGATTTTGTACATAAATGAAAATTACTGCAAGTTTCTGGAGGTTGATCGCGAAGAGGCGATCGGCAAACCGGTGAATGAGGTCATAGAAAATACGCGTATGCATGAGGTGGTTCAGTCGGGGGAGGAACATATTGCATCGCCTCATTTTATCAAGGGATCGTATATGCTTGCGAACCGGATACCGATCAAAGTGGATGGCACAATTGTCGGGGCTTTTGGGAGTGTTGTCTTTCGGGATCTGCAAGATTGGCATCATTTGAGTTCCAATGTGAAGCAGACGCTGGAGAAGATCAATATTACGTCCTTGTCCTCAGAAGAAACATCTTACCGGATTAGCGATATTAAAGGGTCTTCTCAGGCGATCCGGTCCATAAAAAAGACGATTCAAATGATCGCGCCGAGCGACTTGCCTGTCTTAATCCAAGGAGAGAGCGGCACAGGGAAGGAGATGTTTGCTCATAGCATCCATCACTTGTCCGATCGGTCAGATAAGCCGTTGATAAAAGTGAATTGCGCGGCCATCCCTCCCGATTTGCTTGAAGTGGAGCTGTTTGGACGGGGGAAAACGTCGACTTCTCCTGAAGTGAAGGGCAGGATTCACATGGCAGATGGGGGGACATTGTTTTTAGATGACATCGGCAGCCTGCCGCTTCCCGTGCAAGTGAAACTTCTGCGTCTGCTCAACACAGGTGAGGTACAATCCTCAAATTCACATCAAACAGACAAGGTCAATGTTCGTGTGATCGGAGCGGCAAATCAGCCGTTGACCGACCTGATCCAGTCTGAGCATTTCCGTGAGGATCTATATTACCGGATTCAGGCTATCACTTTGCATGTGCCGCCCTTGCGAGAGAGAATGGAAGACTTTTCGGAGATTACAAGCTACATGTTTCATCAGGCGATTGTTAAAGCAGGGAAGAGAAGTCTCGTACTTGCCAAGGAGACGATGGATTATCTGACTAGTTATCATTGGCCTGGCAATATACGTGAATTGCAAAGTGTCATCCAAGCGGCAGTTTACTTAACGAGCGGCAACATCATTTATCCCGATGCGTTGCCGCCACAAGTGAAGCAACGGCATGCCTACTATACTCCAAGTTCGAGGACGCTGGCGGAATCGCTTGAAGAACTGGAGGAGAAAATATTGAAGGATACATTGCAGCAATTCCCGAATAAAAAAGATGCGGCGATCATACTTGGATTAAGCAAAAGTACATTATATGAAAAGTTGAAAAAATATGAGTTATGAACTATTTTCCGGAACTACGGAATTCATTCCGGGTTTCCGGACTGTGTTCAATTGTGTTCTATCATATACTCTATTATTTGTCCGGAAAATCGGACTGTTTTTTCCCTTAAATGCGTGCAAACCCTGATATAAGTGGGTTTGCATTTATTTTTTTTATCTGTTTAAATGAATGAAAGCGCTTTACTGTTAATAAATTAGACAAAAATGAGGGGAGAAGAGGATGTGAAAACGATTTATGATTCTGCCATAGAAGCAGTTCGTACTATACAAAGTGGTTCTTCAGTCATGGTAGGTGGATTCGGTTTAGTCGGCATTCCCGAGCAGCTGATCCTCGCACTTGTTGAAACGGGCGTTACTGATCTGACCATCATTTCAAATAACTGCGGTGTGGATGATTGGGGATTAGGGCTTTTATTGAAGAACAAGCAAATCAAGAAAATGATCGGATCTTATGTTGGAGAGAATAAAGAGTTTGAAAGACAAGTGCTATCCGGAGAAATCGAGGTAGAGCTGACTCCACAAGGCACATTAGCTGAAAAAATTCGGGCGAGCGGTGCCGGGATACCAGCGTTTTTCACGCCTGCGGGTGTAGGCACGGTAATCGCTGAGGGAAAAGAGACGAGGATGTTCAACGGCAAACAATATGTGCTGGAAGAAGCGCTTCATGCTGATTACGCCTTAGTAAGAGCAGCAAAATCTGACCGTTTGGGAAATCTCGTCTATCACAAAACAGCTCAGAACTTCAATCCGATGATGGCGGCAGCTGGCAGAGTTACGATCGCTGAAGTAGAAGAGATTGTAGAAACAGGAATGATACATCCTGCTGAAGTACATACACCAAGCATCTACGTGCAAGCGATACTGCAAGCTGAGCAAGAAAAAAGGATTGAGCGGCTGGTAACCAGATCCTCATAGGGAAAGAGAGTGGGAGCATGAAAGAGTTAACAGGTAGAGAGAAGATTGCAAAGCGGGCTGAAAAGGAAATCCAGCATGGTGACTATGTCAACTTGGGAATTGGGATGCCGACGCTCGTCGCAAACTTCATTTCAGAAAGCAAAACAGTCATTTTACAATCGGAAAACGGCTTGCTTGGAATCGGGCCGTATCCCAATGCAGACGAAGTTGATCCGGAATTGATCAATGCAGGGAAAGAGACCATTACAACTGTTCCTGGCTCGGCATTCTTTTCGAGTGCAGAATCATTTGGCATGATTCGGGGCGGCCATATCGATGTTGCGATATTAGGCGCAATGGAAGTTTCAGAGAAAGGGGATCTCGCCAACTGGATGATCCCGGGAAAGATGATTAAAGGAATGGGCGGAGCGATGGATCTTGTCCATGGTGCCAAGAAAATCATTGTCGTCATGGATCATGTAGCAAAAGATGGCTCGCCGAAAATTAAGAAGGAATGTACGTTGCCGCTAACAGGCAAAGAGGTCGTGCATGTCATTATTACGGAACGTGCAATGATCGAAGTGACGCCTGCTGGACTGGAGTTGAAAGAGGTTTTTGAAGGGTATTCCGTGCAAGATGTCATCGACTCGACAGAAGCGGACTTGATACAGACGAATGTAAGAGAAAAGGTTTCTATCTAGAAATTAAATGGGGGTATAGGTATGGTCGCATTGGGAATGGTTGGCTTAGTCGGAGGATTGGTTCTGTTAATCTTTTTGACTATGAGGGGTATGAATATATTAATTGCCGGACCGATTTCGGCATTGTTTGTCGCGCTGATGAGCGGGATGTCCTTGTTTCCGCAGCTTGCCGCTGAAGGGGAAGCGAATTTCGTAACGAGCTATATGAGTGGATTTACAAGTTTCATCATGTCATGGTATTTGATGTTCCTTCTCGGAGCGGTATTCGGGAAAGTGATGGAAGACAGCGGTGCGGCTGATGCAGTCGCCAAATGGACTGTTGAAAAACTAGGGATGAAGTATGCCGTTCTGGCAATCGTCCTTGCTTGTGCTATCCTAACCTACGGAGGTGTCAGTCTATTCGTAGTGGCGTTCTCTGTTTATCCGATGGCGATTTCATTGTTTAAGCAAGCGAATTTACCAAGACGATTCATCCCTGCCACATTAGCATTGGGTTCAGTTACATTTACGATGACTTCTGCCGGATCGCCTGAAATCCAGAACTGGATTCCGATTGAATACTTAGGCACCAATGCATATGCAGGGTGGGAAGTGAGCATCATTGTTGGCTTATTCATGGCATTCTTCGGCTATTGGTGGCTGAAGCGGATGATTACAAAAGCTGTGAACAAAGGGGAACGCTTTGAAGGCCGTACATCAGATCCGGCATTTGATACATCCCGTCCCCTGCCTAATCCATTTCTGTCCATGATTCCATTAGCAATCGTACTCATCATTTCATTCATCTTCCATGATAAGCTAGCGCAGTCTGCATTGATTGTTGCACTCTTGGGCGGCATTATCGCCACGTATTTCGTAGGCAGAAAATATTCAAAGAATTATGGGGCGGCTATTTCCGCCGGAACACTCGGTGCAATTATTGCGATTGGGAACACAGCGGCAGTAGTTGGTTTTGGAGGCGTTGCTAAAGCAGTTCCAGCGTTCCAAAGTGCAGTGGATATTCCTGGATCTCCGTTAATTGGCGCAGCGATTGCGGTATCTGTTATTGCCGGGATGACGGGATCGGCATCTGGCGGCCAAGTCATTGCCTTGCCGCTCATAGCACCGCATTATATGGATATGGGTGTTAACGCGGAAGCGCTTCATCGAGTTGTTGCCATTTCATCGGGTGCACTCGATTCCTTGCCGCATAATGGATATGTCGTGACGACAATCCAATCGATTGCAGGGGAAACGCACCGGGCCGCATATGGCGCGATGGGGGCCATAACAGTTATTGTACCGGTCATCGGCGTCATTATTGCCATCATCTTGTTCTCACTCGGTCTAGGTATCTAAAAGAATTGATTGTTCGGATTGTTGTCCCGTCGAAGGAGGAATTATTTTGGTGAAAGATAAAGTGCTTTTTATTACAGGCGCAGCACAAGGAATTGGCTATGAAATTTCCAAAGCTTTTTATGAAGCAGGCGCGCTTGTCGTTCTGACAGATTTGAATGAAGAAAAGGTGCGAGAAGCCGCAGCAGATTTAGGAAGCCGTGCGATCGGCCTTACATGTGATGTGACAGATGAGCAGGACATTCAGCGGGCGATTGATACGTCGATCGAGCAGTTTGGAAGAATCGATATTTTGATTAACAATGCGGGCTTGCAGCATGTCGCGATGCTCGAAGATTTTCCGACTGAGAAATTCGAGCTGCTCGTAAAAATTATGCTGACTGCACCGTTTATTGCAACAAAATTGGTGCTGCCTCATATGCGAAAACAGAAATTCGGCAGAATCCTAAATATGGCTTCCATTAACGGACTGGTCGGCTTTGCAGGCAAGGCTGCTTACAACTCGTCTAAACACGGTGTCATCGGTCTGACCAAAGTGGCTGCACTCGAAACCGCGACAGACGGGATTACAGTTAACGCCATTTGTCCGGGGTATGTGGATACGCCTCTTGTCCGTAATCAATTGGAAGACTTGGCAGCGGTCCGCGGCGTTCCGATAGAATCTGTATTGGATGAAGTCATTTATCCGTTAGTTCCACAAAAGAGGTTGCTTGATGTAAAGGAAATTGCAGACCTCGCCCTTTATTTAGCAAGCGACAGCGCCAAAGGGATTACCGGTCAGGCTGTTGTTTTGGATGGCGGGTATACGGTGCAGTGAAAAGGTGTAATACACCGTAACAAAAAAAGATTAATATGTTGCACTTTTTTCCTAATCCCTCTGATCATGGTCAGAGGGACTTTTTTTATTGCGGGGATTAGTTGCCAGATAGAGGTTCCAACGCTGACTTTCTCGTTCTTTGAAGTAGAAGTAAAACTAGTATTATTGATATTTTTCGAATGTTTGTCCTTATGATAACATTACTATTGGAGGTGCAGAAATGTTGAAGCAGAGAGGAATTATTATTAGTTTGCTTGTAGTGATGCTCACAGCATGCAGCACGGCGCAAGACTCCAATGAAAGTTCAGCAGTACAGGTAGAAAAAAAGGAGGGAACCTATTTGGAAAATCGGTTAATTACTGCCGCAGCAGAAGGGGACATAGAAACGGTTGTTGAGTTATTAGAAGAGGGAGCAACTATTAACGCGACAGATAATCAAGGAAATACAGCAGTATTGGCTGCAACACAGAAAAACGAAGTAGATATGGTTAAGGCACTGATTGAACATGGGGCAGACATAAATATTCGTAATCATAATTTGGATAATGTACTTTTATTTGCTGGAGCAGCCGGATACCTTGAAATCGTTCAGCTTGCTGTCCAAGCCGGGGCGGATACGACCTTAACAAATCGATATGGTGGTATAGCAATAATTCCAGCTTCAGAACGCGGACATGTGGAAGTTGTCGAGGAGCTAGTAACAAACTCTGATACAAATGTGAATCATATTAATAATTTGCATTGGACTGCGCTATTGGAAGCGGTTATATTGGGAGACGGCGGAGAAAGGCATCAAAAGATTGTGCAACTGCTGGTTGATCATGGAGCAGACGTCAATATTGCGGATAGAGATGGGGTTACCCCACTAGAACATGCGGAACGACGTGGGTATAAGGAAATTCAACAGATATTGAAAGAAGCAGGTGCGTAATTGTGACACCAACTTTTCCCGCCACCTGATGTTTGGCATTTAGCAAAATTGTGGAGTAAAGCAATGGGAATTCAGGATGTCACTCCGTAAAAACTATTATTGCTAGCTATTGTACTTACATACTAAAAATATAAGGGGATAGATTCTTTTGACATTACTTTTAAAGAATGTACGTTTGGAAACTGGCTATTTGTATGACCAAACGTTTGTCACAGCTACAGATACGAACATATTTGATGTCTTAATTGATGATGGCAAATTTGTTGAGATCGCTCCAACGATCGATGCAGAGAATGCAGTAGTGGTAGATGCGAAGTGCCAACTGCTCGTTCCATCGTTTAAAGAAATGCATACCCATATCGATAAAACATACTTCGGGGGTGAGTGGAAAGCGCCATCTCCAGCAACAGAAGGCATTTTTACCCGTTTAAAAGAAGAAGCGACTTTATTGCCTAAGCAATTGGATGTTGCTGAAGAGAGAGCGCATGCGATGGTGCAGCACTATATTAAAAACGGACATACGCATATTCGTACACATGTGAATGTGGATCCGCAAATTGGGACGAAACATATGGAAATAGTGAAACGTGTTCTAGAAAGTTATGAAGACCAAATCACGTATGAAATCGTTGCTTTCCCTCAACATGGTGTATTACGTAATGGACCAGAATTTTTAACAATCCTTGAAAAAGCATTGCAAATGGGCGCAACTCATATCGGTGGGGTGGACCCTGCTTCAATGGACCGTAATAGTGGGGAAGTTATTAAAACGACTTTTCAATTAGCCGAAAAATATGATGTAGGAATTGACATTCATTTACATGACCGAAACACATTAGGGGAATTTGAAATCCAACAAATTCTGAATGAAATAGAACAAAGATCTTTTACTAATGAGGTCACTATTAGTCACGCATTCGCATTTGCAGATTTGCCACAACAGACATTAGATAACCTTATAGTACGGATGGCTGCCAATAATGTTAATGTGACATCAACGGTTCCAATCGGTGCAGGTCCTATTACTATCCCTGTGAAATATTTGTATGATCGCGGTGTAAAAGTTTCTTTTGGACATGATAGCCTGATTGATCATTGGTCTCCTTTTGGAAGCGGAGATACGATCCAGAAATTAAATCAGTTCATCCAACGTTTTGGTTATATTGATGAGTGGCATATTGGACAGTCATTGAAATATGCGACAGGGGGATTAACACCATTAGATGACAATGGAGAGCAGCAATGGCCAAAGGTTGGAGACACGGCCGATGCGTTACTCGTGGATGCAGTCAGCTCTGCGCATCTGATTGCGAGACAATGCCCTATTTCAACAGTGATTTCAAAAGGGAATATCATTCATGAAGAAGAGATAGAGCTAAAGGGGGAGTTCCGATGAGTACTTGGCTGCGAAACGTTCGACTGGAAATTGGTGAAACAACGTATGAAGATGGCAGCATTCAAACCGTAACCGAATTGTTTCATATACAAGTGGCTAAAGAAGGTGTCATTCAGGCGATTGTTCCCGCAACTGAAAATGTCCCGGATACAGATGCCATTGATATGGAAGGGAAATTAGCACTTCCTGCCTTCAAAGAAATGCATAATCATTTGGACAAGACGTATTTATCGCTAGGGTGGCGGGCTTGTCGTCCTGTAAAAAACTTATCCGAGAGATTGGCACTTGAAGCCGCAGAGTTGGAGGAACTTGCTGAAACAGTGGAACAAAGAGCATCCGCTATGATTGAATTGCACTTGAGCAATGGTGTGAACCATATTCGAACACATGTGAATATTGATCCCTTCATTAAATTGAAAAATTTAGAAGGTGTTAAGAAAGCATTGAAAGCTTATGAACAATATGTAACCTATGAAATTGTCGCGTTTCCTCAACATGGCTTGCTGGCCCATGAAGAAATGCCAGACTTATTAAGACAAGCACTGGAATCTGGTGCCACCATCTTAGGGGGGCTTGACCCGGCGGGCATTGATAAAGACATCGAAAAATCATTGCAAGTCACAATGGACATTGCGAAGGAGTATAACGTGGATGTCGACATGCATTTGCACGATAGAGGACAAGTCGGCTACTATACAATGGATAAATGGCTGGACATGGTGAAAGAACAAGATTATATGGGAGCCACTGCTTTTAGTCATGCATTTGGTTTAAGTGCATTGACGCCTCCTATGCAAAAGCAATTTGCAAAGAAATTAAGTGGGCATCAGGTGGAAATTATGTCTACCATCCCTATTTCTATAAATTCTCAACTCATTCCTATAGATATAATGAGAGCGGAAGGCGTTAAAGTGGCATTAGGCTGCGACGGTTTTTATGATTCTTGGAGCCCTTATGTGCCTGGAGATGTTTTGGAGAAAGTGCATAACTTCTGTGACTATACAGGGAAATCAAGCGAACGTTCATTACGCGAAAGTGTAAGTTTAATTACGCAAGGTGTAACGCCTTTGAATGGCGAAGGTAAACAAGTGTGGCCGATGGTTGGAGATGAGGCAAGTTTTGTGTTTTTAGATGCAAGCTGCAGTGCAGAAGCGGTTGCAAGGTTACCGAAAGACAGACAGTTAATGCATAGAGGGAAGTTATTCAAAAAAATAAAATCACTTAGGTAAAGGATCGGAAGCCAGCCGTGACAACAACGGTTCGGCTTCTTTTTAGTTCATCATTTGCTCTAGTTATAGGAACATCCTGCCTTTCTTAATAATAAATACCAATTACTGTATTAATATTGTTATAATTAACCTATCTATAATAATCGCAGCTAGTACTGAAAGGGGAGAAAACAACTGGAACAAGAAAGGTTTGACTATGACCGGAACCGCTTTAACCTCTCTGAACGTCTTGTTGCAGAGATGTTTCTAGTATCATATTTTTTCATTTTTTTCTTAGGGGAGACAAGCTCGGCAATACCGTATATTTGGATGCTCATTTCAATCATAGGTGGAATTTTGTTGTATCTCCTATTCTATTCCCGTGCGTACTCAAATAGCCTCGGTATTGGACTGGCATTAGGTGTAACGGTGCCGCTGTCTTTACTCGGAGTTCCTTTGCTAAATGTACTGTTATTCTTCGTATTTGTGTTATGGAGAATTCAAGCGAATTTTAACGGTTCCCGAATAAATGGCTGGCCGTTTATTACTGTTCTAAATACAGTCGTTTTCATCTCCATGTACTTCTTAGCAAGAATCCTTTTTGTTACGAATCAACCAGAGGAATTACTGCAACAACAGCTGATCATCTATTTGGTAACAACATTTCTATTTTATTTTATACGTATGGTCACAGTGGCTATTAATAGTAGACAGTTAGGTAATTTTAGAGTAAGAGAAGTTGGGAAAGTTTTCAGTCTCATCATGGGGATAGGGGTCTTTGTATTTTTCATTGTCCTGATCACCCTTAAGCCTGCAAAGTTACTGTTTCTCAAAGCGATAGGCATTCTTTTTGGCGGGGGAATGATGTTTTTCTTTCAAGCAATAGACTCCATACTGGATCTTATTGCAAATCTATCGGAAGAGAAAAGCGAAGAAACTCGTACTGAAATTCTGCTCTTCGGTTTTGAAGAGCAGAAGGCCACATCCTCGATATTCGAATACTTCTCAATCTCATTTTTTGCAGCCGTTCTCGTAATCATCGCTATCGTTCTTATGTTAATAAAGAAAAACAAACAATATAAGGACAGACAAGTAACGTACTCCTTTTCGTTTAAAGGCATAAGAGAGCCTAAAAAAGAGCAACAAAAAATGCTGTATGATTACTCAGTCGCCCGAGATAAAGTGCGAAAATCACTTGAAAAATTCGAGAAGGAAGCGCAAACGTATAAATTAAATCGGTATCAAGAGGAAACGATACATGAATGGTTTTTACGAATGGGTTGGGAGAATAGCGAAAACATCTTGTCGATTTACAATGCTGTTCGATATGGTTTTCATACACCTTCTGAGAGGGAACTGAATAATCTTATCGTTGGACTTAATAGGATAAGAAAAAGTTATTTCATAAAGAAGTAGTAACGGGGCTTTAAGAAGGGGGATTTACATGGAGCTTAACAGGTTGGCGTTGGAACACTCCAATTACTACATGCAGAATGCAAAGGTGGAAGCAGTCTTACTTGGTGGTTCCGTTTCTCGGAATTGGCAGGATAATTTCTCGGATATCGAGTTATTTATATTTTGGAGAGAGAGCCCGACAGAAGAAGATAGAAAACGTCCCATTACGTTAGCGAACGGCAGCATCATTGATTTTCATCCTTATGAGGAAGAGGAGTGGTCGGAAACATATGTGGCACAAGGTGTAAAATTTGAAATTAGTAACTTCTTAACAAGTACGATTCAAAAGATCAGTAACGAAGTAACTTTGGCATTTGATACGGACTTGAATAAACAATGTCTGGTAGCCTCCGTACACGATGGAATCCCGCTTGGTGGAGAACAATTTATTTATCAGCTCAAGGAACAAGTTGAAAGATATCCTGACGAGTTGAGTAAAGCAATGATCAGTCAGAATATGAACTTGGGGAATAGATGGCATAACCGTGAGGCGTTGCAGGCAAGAGAAGATTGGCTAATGTTGTATAAAGTAATCGTTTCTGTCCAGGAAAAGATAATGGGCATCCTGTTCGGGCTAAATCGAGTGTATGTTCATCATCCAGCTTATAAATGGCAAAAAAAATCATTAGAAAACATGACGGTTGTCCCAGAGAATGTGGTGAGTCGGTTAACTTCTATACTAATGGAACACCCTGAAAAGGGCATAAGAGAGTTAGAAGTGATGATTGAAGAGATTTTCGATTTAATTCAAAAAGAATATCCGGATATGGACGTAACTGAAATAAGGGAGAAAACTCTATTTTTAAGGCCAGAAAACACTATGGATGTTAAATGAATGAGGAAAATATAGTGTAAGTACCTTTATCCTGCTTTCCTGAAGATCTATTTCAATCATCAGTAAATGCTATAATACTAGAAATGATACTCAGCCTATTTAGTATCAGGTTGAATTTGCGAGGTGACCCTAGATGAAAATAGTCGTCATGCTAATATGAAAACTACATAAAACACTTCCGATTTAAGGGTAGCTGCAATCTCTGAAAATGACTATATAGGAGTGAGCAGAAGATGACCTATCTTAATGCGGAAAGTGTTTTACCAGCTGAATTGATTAGAGCTATTCAGAAGTATGTAGATGGAAAACCGTTATACATTCCAAGGAAAGAGGAAAGGAAAAAATCCTGGGGTGAAAAGAACGGAACACGTGATGCGCTTCTAAAAAGGAACAAAGAAATTTATTCCATGTTTCGTAAGGGCAGCACAATAATAGAACTAACAGAGTCGTACTACCTCTCTGAAAAAAGTATTCGGAGAATTATTAGGCAAGAGAAATTGAATGAGATATGACTGCGAGGATGCTTATTATTGACAAGATAATAGGCATCCTTTTTTTGTAATAGGGCTCTACTTTGAATAGGAATTGTTCTTGAGCTTTTACTAACAAAGATTGGTGATAAAGTATAGATAAGTTGCTAATGATGAGGTGCCGCATTGGAATTTGATTCTATTCAAACTGCAAGGAAATGGGGGATACAGATGCTACAACAGATTACGGAGATTCAGAATAATCATTTCTCAGGGTCAGTGCTTGTTAAAGATAGCCAGGGAATGCGTGCAGAAATGAGCTATGGGTATGCCAACCGTTCTGAACAACTAGAAAATACTTTCTCTACCCGGTTTGGAATTGCATCCGGCTGTAAGCTATTTACTGCCATTGCAATTTGTCAGCTTGTTGAGAAAGGTGATCTTTCTTTTGATATGAAATTAGCAGATTGTCTTGATGTGGATTTTCCGAATTTTGACGAGGATATTACCATTCACCATCTTCTTACCCATACATCTGGCGTACCAGACTACTTTGATGAAGAGGTAATGGACGATTTTGAAGAATTATGGATTAAAAATCCGATGTATCGAATGAGATGTGTAAAGGATTTTCTGCCGTTATTTCAAGATCAGCCGATGAAGTTCACAGTGGGAGAAAGATTTCACTACAATAATGCTGGTTATATTTTGCTTGGTTTGATTATCGAGAAAGCCAGCAAGCGTCGATTTGCTGAGTATGTTCAAGAATTTGTTTTGAAGAAAGCTGGTATGGCGGATTCGGGTTATTTCGAATTGGATGCTCTTCCATCGAGTACAGCACTGGGTTACATCGATCATCCAGATGGTACTTGGAAAACGAATATCTACTCATTACCTGTAAAAGGGGGACCGGATGGTGGAGCTTATGTGTCGGTTGGAGACATGGCTAAGCTGTGGGGAGCACTGCTGGAAAATAGACTCCTTAGCGAAGAGTACACGCAAGTTTTGCTACGGCCGCATGTTGAGATTGATGGGGATGATTACTATGGGTATGGCGTATGGGTTAAGAAAATCGGTTTTGACATTTTCAAATATCATGTAATGGGTTACGATCCCGGCGTGAGTTTCCATTCTGCGTACTACCCAACTAGTTCAACGATAGTAGTGGTATGTTCCAACCAATCGGAAGGGGCATATGAGGTATCGAGGGAGATGGAAGAAAAAATAGGGCTTCTAAAATGGGAAATCTAAAAATGGGATGGGAGAAAAAATGATCTCTGAATTAAAGAAACGAGACTTTCATAAATGCATGAGAATCGTAAATGAGCGAGGACAGATAGAGGCAAAGGCAGTCATTGCGGGGGTTAATCCGGGACGCATATTTGTTGATAATCTTCACAATCCGACAGCCGGTCTTATTTGGTTAGGAAATAACGATGGATTTATTTTTATTGGAGATGAAAATAATGAGCAGTTTCAAATGGAACTGAATTCATTCATCGATGCAGTTATTGCACCGGACGCGAGAAGAGTAGGACTACATTGGTTTGAAGGGGTCGGCAATCATGAAGGATGGGACAAGACGATAGAACAATTGTTTAACCATCGCAAAATAAGTAGTTGGCTCCAACGAGTTTATGAGCTGCCAAAGGATAATTACAAGCAAGAAAGTGAGCCTATGCTGGAAGGGGGTTATACGGTTCATAAAATCACCAAGACTCTCTACGAAAACAAAAATAATTCAATCCAGAATATAGCTTTTTTACACAACACAATCGTTTGGTCTTGGTCATCAACCGATCAGTTTTTCAGTAAGGGGATTGGTTATTGTATTGTACATAATAATGAGATCGTTAGTATCTGTTCCTCAAGTTTTGTTTATGAAAATGTGCAATGCATCGGTATTGAAACTTTACAGGCGCACCAAGGGAAGAAATTAGCTACAATTGCAGCCCACCGTTTTGTAAAAGATTGTTTTGAAAATGATTGGCTTCCGTATTGGGACTGCATGGATATGAATAAACCTTCTATTGCAGTGGCGGAACACCTAGGGTTTTGTCGTACTTTTAATTACAAGGGATATGCATTTTCGTTTGATGAGTGACGGAACCGCTTATATGATTAATGATTTCAACTATGTAATAATAAAGTGCAAGCAGAAATGGTGCTGAAGAGAGATCAGAGAGGCATGCGAATCTGGTAGTAAAAGAGGGATTATAGAATGCAAACTCTAGCGATACATGCTGACAAGACTGTTATCGAAAGAAAGATCTGTTATGATTCAACAACTGTAGATCATACATGTAGGCTGCTAAAGGTTGAACAGGAAAAGATGATGCTATTTCATGAAATTGAAACATCTTTTACGATGAAGGCAGGTCAGTTGGAAGTAACCATTTCTAAAGGCAGCTATACGATAGCTTCCTATTGGACTGATCGACCATATAATTTCTATTACTGGTTAGATGAAGAGGGAAATTATTTGGGTTCTTATTTTAACATTGTTCGAAATACCATCATTACAGAAGAGATTGTGTCCTTTGAAGATTTAATTATTGATATTTTGATACTCCCAAATGGGGATTATTATATTTTAGATGAAGAAGAACTTCCGGAGCCATTAGATCAATTTGAAGAAGGCATTGTGAAGGATGTATTACATTCTCTATTAGGAGAGGTCGATACGTTAATAGAAAATGTTAATAACGAGAGTGGTTTCTTCCTATCGCAACTACATTGAAGGAAACGTGAAGATTGAGATAAACACACAGTAAAAAAACAAACCCCCGATCAACGGGGGTTTGCCATCTCTACATCACTTGTAACGCCTAATTTGTCCAAAATAAATGCATAGCATTCTGCCGCTTCCTTCAGATGGTTGAATCGGCCGGATGCACCGAAATGACCGGCGCCCATGTTCGTTTTCATGACGAGGATGTTGTCGTCGGTTTTTAACGTTCGGAGGCGTGCCACCCATTTGGCTGGCTCCCAGTATCCGACACGCGGGTCGTTCAGGCCGGTCGTTATATACAGGTGTGGATAATCCTTCGCTTCGACATTGTCATATGGGCTATAGGACTTCATATAAAAATAGTCCTCGGCCTTCTGCGGATTTCCCCACTCGTCCCACTCCAGCGTCGTCAATGGAATGGAGGTGTCGAGCATCGTCGTGACGACATCGACAAACGGCACGGCAGGCACGATGACTTGGAATAGATTTCCTCCCATGTTCGCCACTGCACCGACGAGCAAGCCGCCAGCACTGCCGCCACGGGCTGCCATTTGGCTTGAAGTTGTATAGCCTTCTTCAATCAAATGCTTGGCTGCGGCAATGAAGTCGGTGAAGGTGTTGCGCTTATTTTGCATTTTCCCGTCTTCATACCAGCCTCGTCCCATCTCGGAACCGCCTCGCACTTGCGCTGTGACAAATACAATTCCTTTTTCCAACAGTGGAAGACGATACGGATCAAAACGAGGATCGCTATTTGCTCCATATGATCCATAACCATATAGAATTAATGGCGCTGGCCCGTCAAGCAGTGCATCTTTATGGTAAACAGCAGTCAGCGGCACTTGTACGCCGTCTTCAGCTAACGCCCACAGCTGTTCTTGGCGGAATTGAGAGCGGTCATACTCGCCGCTGACGGGAGCAACCTGTAAACAGTGTGTCTCTCCAGATAGCGGATGTAGTCCAAACGTTGTTCTAGGAGTTAGCAAGGAATCATATTGAATTAATATCTCGCTTGCTTCGTAGCTTTGATTTGAAACTACCCCGACAGTATAAAGCGGCTCGTCCCATTGGATGGGCTCCAGCTCACTGTCCTTCAACATCCAAATTTGCGTCAATCCGTTTTCACGGCCAGAGATGACTAACACATCACGGAACGGATACATCGATTGAAGAAAGCGCTCCTCTTTGTACGCCACGACGACTTCACGCGAGTGCAGATCATTGATCGGACAGCGCAGCAGCCGGAAGTTCATCGCATTTTCGTTTGTTAAGATGAGCAGATCATCCCCCCAATGTTCCACATCGTACAAGATGCCTTCACGCCGTTTGTCCACCACTTCGAAAGTGGATAGCGGTTCATCCGCATGCAGCATTCGGACTTCGCTCGTTGTTGTCGAATGAGAATACACAAAAATGAATTTTCCGCTTTGCGACGTTTCCATGTATAACGTGAAGGTCTCATCTGTTTCTTCATAAATAAGTTCGTCGCTACCTGCTTCGCTTCCCAGTTTATGCCGCCATAACCGGCACGGCCGTTCGTTGTCGTCCACAGTAGTGTAAAAAAGATAGTCTCCGCAATGGCTCCATTCAAGGCTGCCATAAATATAGACATTCGGAATCTGGTCCGGCAGGAGCTCTCCCGTTTCCAAGTCTTTGACAAAGACGGTGTACCGATCGGTGCCATCACGGTTTTCCAAATAGGCAAGACGGGTCTGGTCATTGCTCAAACGTAACGCTGTAACGCTCAGGTAGCCATCCTCTTCCGCCAATTCATTCAAATCAAGCACGATTTCCTCGGTCGCGTCCTCCAGCAAATTTCGAGTTGCTGCCTTTTTGCGCGCATAGATGGGATATTGCTTGCTTTTGTCCAAGCGGGAGTAGTAAAAGTACGAACCGCGCTGAACGGGAACCTGTACTTCCGATTCCGGCACTCGATCCACCATGCACTGGTAGATCTGCTCGGTACGCTCTTCCAGTGGACGCATAATGTCCCTGAAATACTCGTTCTCTTGCTCTAAATACTTGATGACCTCGGGATTGTTTCGGTCCTTCAGCCAATAATAGTCGTCTTCTCGCACATCGCCATGCAATTCATGAGGATGGGGAATTCGTTTTGCTACAGGTGGTTTCATAGTAGCTCCTCCTTTCAGGCTAGGTACTAGGTTCGTGAAATGCTTCGGGAAACCCTCTTTTATTTCTGGAAATAGATAGAGTGTTTTAGGTAGAACGAGGGCGGCTGAAATAGTGACTCTTAAAACGTAAAAAGCTAGTGATTCCTAGGGATGGAATACTAGCCTAAGGTTGGTGATCAAAGTCCACAAGTGAAGAACGCCTGCATTCTCATGTAGCGATACAGCATGAGTGCATGTCTGCCGGCTATTGTCGAGGGATCGATTTCTCGCTCTAACCGGCGAAGAAATTCCCGATCGCATTCACATCGTCTGCCGCCGCGTTGATAGCATATATCATGTGCTTTGCATGCCGCATCTACTTTATTTACGGGCTCCCCGGGTCCGCTGCAGCCTGGCCCACACCAGTTATAGCCCGGCAAAAAGCAAAAGCGTAAATTTCTTTTTCTTCTCTGTGTCATTCTAAGAACCTCCTTTCCTTGCCAAACTGCTATATATTTTAAAATATTCGTTTGACTGTTTTGCTGTCTAAACGGTTAGCTCTGGTACAGGAGGCATTGAACAAGAATTTGCTTGGAGGAGAAGAGGGTTTTAAACGGCAATTGGCGAATTAGACAGTTCACATACTATGGAAATTTATTGGGGAAATGGGGATGGAATGATGACCTACCACATCAGAGTAAAAGCGGGAGCCGTGATTGTTGAAAATGATTCAATTCTTCTAGTTGAATTTTCGAAAGAAGAAAAGGGAATCCATTATAATTTGCCGGGCGGGGGAGTAGATCCTGGTGAAACAATTATTGACGCGGTACGGAGGGAAGCATGGGAAGAGGCGTCTGCAGAGGTGGATGTAGGGCCGCTGGCATTCGTCTATGAATATGCTCCTGCTATCAATGAGCATCGATATGGATCCACCCATTCTTTGGCTCTTTATTTTGACTGCACCTTGCGAGAGGGGAGCACCCCAAAATTCCCGGCTGTTCCCGATCCGAATCAATCAGGGGTGACCTGGGTGCCATTGACGGATCTTGAGCATATTGTGCTTTATCCCAATATTAAAGAGCAGCTGATGGATTATGTTAAAAACAAGCGATCTATTGATTTGATTGAGGAGCGGCACCTGAAGGAATACAGCACGAACGTGTAACGCCCTTTAAACGTTAGGGAGGGGAAAGATTGGAATCAATATTGGTAATCATCTTATTTAAGCTGGTTGGCTTCGCACTGCCATGTATTATATTATTTATGCTCATCATGCTGCTGGCTCGCAGAAGGACGGCTAACTCTTCTCAACAGTACAGTCACTTGATCAGTATGGAAGAAAAGATGGAGACGATATTGAAGCAGAATGATGAAATTATTGCACTTTTGAAGGAAAGGGATGTTAGATGAATCGTCTTCGAACAATTAATTGGATCGATATAAAGGTAGATTTAAATTATTTATTGCAATCAGCCACCGACAACAGCTGGCATGCTGTCGACCAAGGCTTTGAGGCCGAAGTAGCTAAGCTTCATATCGAGGAGGAGGCGTTCGTTTTAAAAGTATGGAATCAAACCTCTAAGCCAGACATTCGGTTCCAGTATCAGCTGCTTGATCGATTGAGGTTGCATGGAATAGAAGTGCCTGCACCATTAGGCTGGGGACTGGATGACGATGAAAATCAGGTATTGCTTACCAGTGACAATGGGAGTCCAGTATCTGATTTGACGAATGACAATATGGTGGAAATGGCCCGCATCCTGTCCAGTATCCATCGCCTGACGAAAGAGGAAATTGGGGTCCTGCAAGTTCCTGCTTATCATTTTATGAATTATTTTTTTCCAGGCATCCAAGATCATTCAGACCTTACACAACTTTTGACAAGACTGGCTCAAGTAGCGCAGCCCAAACAAAGCGACCTGATCCATGGGGATTATCATTTTTTGAACATTGTCCAGCAGGATGGCAAATTCACTGTAATCGATTGGACTAATGCGCAGTGGGGGGACGCCCGGTATGATTTTTCGTGGGCTTTTTTGCTGTTTTATGTATACGCATCCGAACCATTTGCCGATGTATTCGAATCGGCTTACATAACGAATGAAACAGTGGCAGAGCTCCAGCCATATAAAGCGTTAGCCTGCCTGCGATGGGTCTTGCTATATCGAAGTGGAGGCGTGCCGGTGCTACCGGATACTGTAAGTAACGTGGAACGCTTTATTCAACTGAATCCGTTTCTGAAAGATTCCTTATCGTTGCAATAAAGTATGAATAGTCCGGTTTTATTCACAAATCAATTCGGCATATGAAACTTTGGGATCTGCTTCACCGTAAACAATACGGGAACGGGGGGATTTACCGTGGTGGAATTTCGAAAAATTACATGGAAGAATTTTGAGGAATGCATCAAGCTGGAACTCAAGGAAGAGCAGAAAAATTATGTGGCTTCCAATTTGTACAGCTTGGCTCAATCGTACGTAGCCTTATTGAATGACGATCTGCCAGCAATGACATTTGCAATTTATACGGAAGATAAGATGGTAGGGTTCATTATGATGTACCACGATACGGCCGAAGAGAATGAATTCGGAGATGAGGCCTGCTATGGCATTCTTCGCTTTATGATCGACAAGCGGTATCAAGGGCAGGGCTATGGAAAAGCGGCGCTGGCAAAGGCACTTGCGTACATAAAGACCTATCCGCAAGGGGAAGCGGCTTCCGTCTATATTTCGTATGAACCGGAAAATGAGACTGCGAAAAACTTATACAAGTCTTTCGGTTTCCATGAGACGGGGCAACTGATTGAGGGGGAGACGGTTGCCAAAAAGGACTTGTAAAGGAATCACAGGAAAGGGGAAATGAACCGGTGTTTTATAGAAGAAAATCGTATATCGTTACAAATGAATTTGTTAAGGAATTGAATACCCATTTTAACAACACCAATTTGCCGAACCAGTTGAAGCATGGTTCAAAATTGGTCGGCAGGTGGATGGTGCCACGTGGTGATGAAACAACGGAGATCTTTGCAATCTGGGAGTACGAGAGCCATGAAGCGTACAAAGAAATTGAAACGAAAATCAGAGCAGACCAGGAGCATGTCAGTCGAGTTGTAGAATGGTATGAGAGAAACGGCGGTAGAGAGCATGTCCTTCGCCACTATCTTGTGGAAGTAAAGGATGAGCAGTTGCTGCCCACTGTAAATTAACTAGACGCAAACAGAGAGAGAGATGAAAGCATGTTACATTTAAAGCCGATTACGAAAGACAACTGGATTGACGCGATATCCCTTCGAGTGCGAGAGGACCAAGTGAAATTTGTTGCATCGAATGCTGTATCACTTGCACAATTAAATTTCTTAGATCACTTTCATGCGAAAGGAATTTATGCGGATGATGAAATGGTCGGGTTTACCCTCTTTGGCATTGATGATGAGGATCATGAATACTGGATGTACCGCATGATGATTGATCAAAAGCATCAAGGAAAAGGGTACGGCAAGCAGGCAGTTCTGCTCGTCATTGAAGATATTCGGAGCATGAAGGAAGAACGTCATCAGATCATCAACTTGTCATATGAACCTGAGAATGAGGTAGCTAAGCGGCTTTATGGACGGCTAGGCTTCAACGAAGTGGAAGGCTTCTTAGTCGATGGGGAACAGGTTGCGCGATTTCATTTTTAACGATAGCACTTATCTAAGAGCGATGTAATAGCGAAAAGCCCCGCTTCAACGCGAAGCAGGGGCTTTTACTATACGTTCAATTCGAGGCCGATTGTATCGCTGCAGAATAATGAGCGGTACGTTAAATAGTATGGCATACGCTATATTGACATAGCCCGCCCACATGGGATTCCAAAGAAAGAACAGCAGCGCGGGCGGAATGGAAATCCAATGGGTGAATTCGGCGCGCCTTGATTCCAGCAGAAAGAGGGATAAGGAGGCCGAATCCCAGCCATGCAATTGTTTTTTGTTGTAACCCGAGCGGATGAACAGTGTACCGTCAGGAACATATTGCTTCCATGCTTTCACACGCGCAACGTCCTGCCAGAGGACCCCTTCCTTTTCCCAGTGAAAGCTAGTAAAGAGCCAAGAATATTTGACGAACCATCTGATCGGTATCTTGTTGGTAATGGCCGAAATGCCAATTTGAATGGAGAGCCAAGCAAGTGCATTGATGACAAAAAGCCAGATAATGGGCAAGTCTTTCATTTCCAAATCGCCTTCTTTGGGAAAGCCGCATTATACATGAATATCCCGCCCTCTCCAGCTGACTCTTTTACGCACTTTTCCTAAATACGAGGAGCGCAGAAAGATAAGAGTAAACAGCAGTAAATGAATTGGATAGAATAGGAACATCCAGATGTTAAAACTGCCAATTCGCCTTGCAAACAGGGCAAAAGAGGCTGCGAATCCAAAGTACAAAACAAGTGAAATGATAGACCACACAGTATTCTGGATAATGAACGCAGCGGGGAGCATGAATGCGATTGCCAGGCCACCTGCCATCCAAAGATTGATAAGCAGCATGACAGCCGGGGCCGTGAAGCTGGCGCCAGTCGCAAAACTTTTGGTCAAACTTTCCGTCATCTGGCCAGCCCCTTCCGAATACATGCGCAGCGTGACGAGTCCTTTTCCGCTGTAGCAATGGACAGGATATCCGGCCTCCTGAAATTTTCGTCCCAGTGCTAAATCATCCATGACATGTCCGCGCACCCCCGCATGCCCTCCGACTTTTTCATACTCTTCTCTGCGGCATAAGAGGCAAGGCCCGAAGGAACCTGCACTTGAAAAACGGCCTGAGAATGCCGAGAATACATTCATCCCGACAACTGCAATGAGTGGAAATAAAGCGGCGGCGTTCTCGTACCATGAAACGACACGATGATAAGGTTGCAAGGAGACAATTCCCGTGCCGCGGAGCCGCTCGTAAGAAGATACATATTTCAGCAGACTTGTATTCTCTTGAAATTCAGTATCCGCATCCATGAATAACAGCAAATCGCCTGTAGCTGCTTGAACACCCGCCCAGCAGGCGGCGGATTTTCCAATCCAGCCATCTTCAGGCGGAAGATTTCGAATGACAAGGGCGCCGTACGATTCGGCGATTTTAGCGGTTTGATCTTCCGAATCGTCATCGACGACAATCATTTCGAAATCAATTCCTGTCTGCTTGGCCAGCGATCTCAATAACGGAACAATGCGCTGCTCCTCATTGCGGGCGGGAATGATGACAGAAACGAGTGAGGATGTGGAAGGATGATCGGCAGCAGGAGGGGAAGGGAAGCGGAGAAACATCAGCCCCCCTGCCAATAGGCCGACTGCGCCAAGTAATCCGGCAACTGTCAACACAATGATCAATTCAATTACCTCCTGTCCACATCGTTATCTTTTTCACGTTCTGTCCCGCTCTATAATTTTATTGCATACTTGCTGGCCGCTTAGCGTCACCATCGGCATACCGCCGCCCGGGTTCACGGTACCGCCGACGAAATAGAGGTTATCATAAAGCTCGCTCTGCTTTTTGTTTTTAAAACCTTTGTTCTTCCGTTTATCGGAAACGGTGCCGTAAATGGAACCTTTGTGGGAGCCGTACATTCTTTCAATATCATGCGGTGTCCAGACATCCTTCGTCACGATATTCTCCCTCAGGCCCTCGAGCCCCATCCGTTCCAGCTTCAGAAGAACCCGTTCTTCTAATTCCTTGTAGTCCTCTTCTGTAAACGGATTTTCCTGGATATGAGGAATATGAGGGAGGATCTTCAAGTTTTCATGACCGGCTGGCGCTTGGCTTGGATCCGTTTTATTCGTATTGACCAGATAGATCGTAGGATCATCAGGCAACTCGTAGTGATGGAACACTTTCTCCATCTGTTCCTTCAAATTTTCGGAAAAGAAGAAGTTATGATGGTTCAGCTGCGGATATTCCTTTTTCACGCCAATATGGAGGACCAGGCCGGAACTGGATGGCTCAAATTTTTTCGTAAGCTTGTCAGTAAACGATTTGTCTTCTTCCAGCAGCTTTTCGTAGGCTGGTATTACTTCCATATTGGAAACAAAATAATCCGCTTCCAGCGTCCGGCCATCTGCCAATTCCACGCTGGCAATCCGTCCGTCTTTTTTGTGCAGCTTCTTGACTGCAGTGCCGGTATGTAGAGAGACATCAGCCAATTTTGCAAGCTCTGTTAAACCTTCTGCGAGCTTATGCATGCCTCCCGGTACATACCAGCATCCCTGAGCATGCTGCATGTAAATCATCATATTGAGTACAGCTGGTGCATCGTATGGAGACGATCCGACGTATTTAATAAAATAAGCAAGCATATCACGCAAATGCGGTTCTTCGATTCGCTTTGCGATGGCTTCATACATCGTGGATGTCAGATCGAACCCTTTGAATGACTTCAATAGACCATGATGCCGGATTACTTCACCTGTCGTATCAAGCCCCTCTGCGAAATAGCCCGCTTCTGTCATGTCGTACAGCTGCTTGGCGTACTGGAGGAATTGATTGTAGTCATCGATATCCTTACGGCTCAAGTAAGGATTTGCTTCCTCCATCAGCTCCAGGTCTCCGTATAGATCCACAATTGTTCCATCAGGAAAAAAGGAGCGCCATTCGCGCTGCAGCCGGTGAATTGGCACATAATCAGCCATTTGTTTTCCACTGCCGTGAAACAGCTTTTCGAAAATATGTGGCATCGTCAAAATGGAAGGGCCTAAGTCAAATCCGAAACCGTCCTGTTCCAGCCGGTTTAATTTCCCCCCAAGATGATCGTTCTTTTCAAATAATGTTACGCTGTATCCTGCTTGCGCCAAAGAGATGGCGGCAGATAATCCGCCAAGTCCGCCTCCTATGACGATGACCGTCTTATTACTTCGCGCCATCTGGATCCCTCTCTTCTCTTCGTTCATCCCGTTGCTTCGGATAGAATTTGTATCATTTGATGAGTGGATACGTAATTGCGTCTGCGCAGGCAATCATAGCCGTTTTGTCTGACGCTCGTCAGAATTGCACGATAAATGAGGGCCGAAGAAAGCACAGCAAACCGGCTATCCTGGTCAAACAACTCGATTTTACCGAGAAACTCATCGTACAGAGCCTCAGCGCGAGAGGCCATCCGCTCCCATAATACCTTAAACCCTTCGGTCACTTCGTATTTTGCAATATGTGCCGGAGTATAGTCTGCCAGCTGCATCTCCTGTTTTGGCAAATAAACTCTTCCCAGCTTCGTATAATCTTCACCGACATCCCGCAAAATGTTCGTAATCTGCATCGCAATGCCGAGACTGACTGCAACATCAGTGCACTCTTCTTTCGCCTCGCTAGCGATAATTGGCAGAAGCATACGGCCGACAGAACCGGCCACATAATAACTATAGGCCTCCATCGCTTCCATACTGTCCGGCTGGGCAAAATGAATATCCATTAGCTGTCCTGTTAACTGGTCGTAGAATGGCAAGATATTCATCTCGTAGCGATTAAACACATCCCGGAGAGCGCGCCAAAGTGGATGATCGTCTTCCTGGTTGAATGCAAAGCGGTTCAATGAGTCAACCATCTCGTTCAAGGCGACTGTTTTCGCTGCTATCGTGTCATTTTCATCCACACAATTGTCTGCGGTCCGGCAAAAGGCGTAAATGGCATAGACCGCCTGCGCCTTTTTCTGCGGAAGAACGGAAAAGGCCTGGTAGAAGCTGTTGGAATACTGTTTAATGATTGCCTCGCAATACGCATAGTCGGATGCGAGAACGGATTGTTCATTACGTAGCATGAGAGGTTCTCCTTTCATCTTGCCTGTAGTAGTTGGCCATCGTCATAAAGCAGTTCTTCCGTGGCAATTTTGGCGGACAATAAAACAATCGGGACGCCTGCACCAGGGTGAGTACTGCTGCCCGTGAAGTACAGATTTTCACAATGTGTCGCTTTGCTCTGCGGGCGGAGGTGATTGCTTTGGCTCAGGCTTGGCTGCAGTCCGAAGCACGCTCCGTTATACGCGTTAAATCGTTTCAAGAAAGCATCCGGTGTCATATAAGTTTCAGTTACAATTTCATTCTCGATATTTTCAAAGCCTTTTACTTTCTTTAATTCGCCCAGGACATAGTTACGATAGTGCTGAATTGTGCTGTCATCCCATTCATACGAGGAGCAGGACAAATCCGAAACAGGCACAAGAATATACAAGCCGTCCTTTCCTTCAGGAGCAAGTGATGGATCGAGCTTGGAGCCGATATATACATAGAAAGAGGCCGAATCCAAGCGTCTTCCATCGAATATTCCATCGAGGTTTCCTTTCAGATCATCATTGAAAATAAAGTTATGGGCATTCGGAATTTCATCGTATTTCCGGTCCATGCCGAGATACATTAGGAAGCAGGAACAGGAATATTTCATGCTATCAATCTTTTTATCTGTATACTTGCCTTTCGCTTGAACATCTTGCACGAGATGCTTCATGGCATATGGGAAATCGGCATTGCACATAACATGATCAGCAGGAATGAAATCTCCTTTTAAACGGATGCCGACCGCTTTTCCGCCTTCAATGACAATCTCGTCTACCGGGGCATTATAGTGAACGGATCCACCCAGCTCCTTAAAGAGCCGTTCCATCGACTGTGCCATCGTATACATGCCGCCTTTGATGAACCAGACGCCATAAAGGAATTCAATCATTGGAATCATCGTATACAGGGAAGGTCCGGTATAAGGAGAGACACCAATATATAAGGTCTGAAAACTGATCATTTGTTTTAAGCGTTCATCTTTAATGTATTTGCTGACAAACTTATCCGCGTTGCCGAACGTCTTCAACCGCAACCCCTGACGAATCATGGCGACATTGTAGAAGTCTGATTTTCTGCGGAACGGGCGCTGAAGGAAATGTTCTTTCGCAATGAGATAGCGTTTATGGATTTCCTGTAAATAATTCAGAAAGCCTTGTGCATCTTCATCGCTGACATTTTCGAAAGTTTCCATCAATCTAGTCAGATCAGAGGAGATTTCGAGATGATCACCAGCTTCTTTTCCGAAATAGACACTATACATCGGATCTAAGCGTTCCATCGGTATGTAGTCATCCGGATTGCGACCGCAAAATTCAAATATTTCTCGATAAATTTCAGGCATCATGACAATCGTGGGACCAAGATCGAAAAGGTAGCCGTCCTTTTCGATGCGATGCATTTTGCCCCCTGGCAGTGCTTCTTTTTCAAAGAGCTCTACATCGTACCCAAGATATTGCAAGCGGATTGCGCTTGCCAAACCTGCTACACCTGCACCGATCACAATCACTTTCTTTTTCATTCCATTCTCCTCATTTCATGGTTTGTATAATGTTTGTATAGTTTATATCCTCAGGAAGACGGAAATCTAGTCTATTACTCTGAATTATACATGAAATTTTCCAAAAGGAAAGTAAAACCTTATACAAATTTGTACAATGTTTTATCTAGGTAAAAGAAAAACCCCTTGGACCGGAAATCGATCCAAAGGATTTTGAAGTTAGACGTTACGTTTAGCAGGGCAGGGGAGCAAGAAGGGAGTACCTTGTGCAGTAGCTTCTTCTAAGAAGATCTTGAGCTTTTCGAGCATAACGCCAGGCGCATCATCATCCGCACCAGGGTTGGTCCCGTCATCATGCAGCAGAATAATGGAACCATCTGCCGGCACTTGCCGTAAACCGTCCAGCAGGCGGGTCTTGCAGCTTGCAACCTTCCAATCTTTGAAGTGGTGAGTCCAAATAATAATTTGGTAACCTCGTAAACGTGCAAGCGGGATGGAAGCGGCATTCAAGAAGCCCCAAGGCGGCCGGTAAAGAAATGGACGAACGCCCGTCACTTGTTGGATAATGCGCTCTGTTTCTACCAGCTGTCTTTTTAATTGAGTCGGCGTTAATAGCCAGCTTGAAGTATGCTGCAAATGGTGAATGCCGATTTGATGTCCTTCTTCATGCATTCTTTTCAAAATAGCAGGGTGGGCTTTCGCTTTTTCCCCAACAACAAAGAAGGTCGCCTGCACATTATGTTTCTTTAATAAATTCAAAAGTTCCACCGTATACACTGGGTGTGGCCCATCATCGAACGTCAAGGCGATTCCGTTCCTGTTTAATTTCTTCACAATCCCAAAGCCAGTCAATCGGATGAAGGCGGTCGCCAGCACTGTATAGAGCAGAGGGATGAAGCCTAGACAAGCCAAAATAGTTGCAATAGTGCGTTTCCCCACAATAACACCTCACTCAAAAAAATAATTCCAATTGTTGTCCATTGTAGTCGATTCAAGATTTTGAATCGAGCAGAAAGCAAGAGAGGCTGCTGTCTTTGTAGCGAGAAGATCTCAGAACTGTATATGTTTTTGGAATAAACCCATCCCAGTACGTGAACATTACATAGCAATGCGGAATTCGATTTGCGAGGTGGTTATGCGTATGGTATTCTTAATGTGTAATCGGTTACACATAGGCGTTTTATCGAATGACGGATGAAATAGGTGATAGGGTGAATAGGAAAATTGTCGTTGTTGGTAGCATAAACATGGATATTGTTATTTCGGCTGGCCGGCTCCCGAAGATGGGAGAGACAATATTAGGTGAACGGGTCACCTACTTGCCAGGTGGTAAAGGAGCCAATCAGGCTGTCGCAATGGCGCGGCTTGGCGGCGATGTCCAAATGGTCGGAGCGGTTGGTAACGATGAGTTCGGCCGCAGTCTTCTTGAACAATTGAAAGCAAATGGAGTAGGAACAACGTTTGTTGACATGATTGATGGAGTTCAGACGGGAATTGCCAATATCTATTCCGTTGAACACGACAATTGTATCACCGTTGTGCCCGGCGCGAATTTTGCGGTGACTCCGGAAAAAATCGATGGGCGTATCGAGCAGGCAATCGCTTCTGCTGATGTGCTCGTAACCCAGCTGGAAATCCCGCTTGCCACAGTAGCACACGTATTGAAAGTGGCGAAACAGCATGGTGTCACAACTATTTTGAATCCGGCACCTGCACAAAACTTGCCTGTTGAATTGCTTGAATTGGTCGATTTCTTAACACCGAATGAAACAGAATTTGAAGCGATGTCAGGACATTCCTTCTCCTCCCGCGAACAACTAAAGACGCTGATGGAGGAATGGCAACATAAGCACCAGCAAACTCTTCTCGTGACACTTGGAGATGAAGGATGTGCTTATTTGGACAACGGTTTGTTGAACATTGTCCCTCCGCCAAAAGTCGACGTAGTGGATACAACGGGAGCCGGGGATTCATTCAATGGAGCACTGGCAGTCGGCGTGACGAATGGTTGGCCAATGGGTGAAATGGTGTCATTCGCAGTCAATGTTTCGGCAAAGGCGGTAACAAAATTCGGTGCCCAGGAAGGAATGCCTTTCCTGAATGAATTAAAGGAATAGGAGGTCAGTGTAATGGAGCATATTTCATTGTCATATATAGAGAAAAACTTGGAAGCCTATTTAAAGGGCACGTATACGTTTTTGCATCAGCATCCCGAGCTAAGTAAAGAGGAATACGAAACACAAGCATTTATTGTAAAAGAATTGGACCGTCTCGGCGTTCCATACAAGAAAATGGCGAAGACTGGTGTTTGTGCTGAATTGACTGGAAGTGAGCCAGGAAAGACCGTGCTGATTCGTTGTGATATCGATGCACTTCCGATTGAGGAGCAGACAGGACTTGACTATGCTTCCAAACGCCCTGGTGCCATGCATGCATGCGGCCATGATGCACATACGACAATCGGGCTCGGTCTGCTGACTATTTTGAAGGAGCGGAAAGCAGACTGGAAAGGAACTGTGAAAGTGATGTTCCAGCCATCCGAAGAAGTACAGCCGGGCGGGGCAAAGCCGATGATCGATGAAGGGATTTTGGAAAACCCGAAAGTGGACGCGGCGATCTGCTTGCATACCAATCCATTTTTAGAGCCAGGTAAGTTTGAAATGAAAAAAGGATATATGCTCGCCAATACAGACCGTGTGTATATTTCATTAATCGGGAAGGGCGGCCATGCTGCGGCGCCACAGCAAGGAATTGATGCCATTGCAATGGCTGGCCAATTTATTGTCGGCACACAAAACATTGTTTCCCGGCAAACATCGCCTCTCGATCCAGCGGTCATCACGTACGGTACAGTGAACGGCGGCTTTACGTCAAATGTTATGTGCGACCGGGTCGATATTTCCGGAACTGTCCGGACGATCAAGTCGGAGACGCAAGATCGCATCGAGGAGCAAATCGAGGCATTGCTTAAATCCGTGACATCATTTTGGGGCGGTTCGTATGAATATAACTATAGCAGAGGCTATCCGGCATGCTGGAACGATCCTCAATTGACGGATGTTGTGGCTAATGCAATTCGTACGGCTTTTGGTGAAGATAAAGTCGTGGAAGTGGAAAATCCGTATATGAGTGGAGACGATTTTTCCATTGTCGCAAACCATGTACCTTCCGTTTTCATGTATTGGGGTACAGGATCAACTGAGAAAGAAAACTTCCCGTGGCATAACGCCAAGTATCATGTGAATCTGGATGCGCTGAAATACGGGGTGGCAACTGCGGTAGAATGTATTACAACTTTACTTGAATCGGATAAGGCAGGGGGAACAAAGGCATGAAAAAAGTAATTATTGATGTGGATACAGGAATTGATGACGCAATCGGGATTTGTCTGGCAACGAAAAGTGGACAAGCCGACATTCTAGGCATTACGACAGTCAACGGTAACACATCCCTTGACCAAGCAACCATCAATACAACGAAAGTGATGAAGCTCCTTGGCCGGGAAGATGTTCCGATTATTAAAGGCGCAGACCGTCCATTGCTGAGAGACCCTCATTTTGAAGTGAGCGTGCATGGGAATGACGGAATCGGCGGTGCATTGAAAGAAATGGAAGTCACTGTGAATGAAGAAGGCTTCGCCCCTGATTTTATTATCGAACAGGCGAAAGAGCACAAAGGTGAACTGACGATCATTTTGCTGGCTCCGTTGACGAATATGGCGCTTGCAGTCCGAAAAGAACCCCGCTTGAAGGAATGGGTAAAGGAACTTGTCATCATGGGTGGCGCTGTCAGTGCACCGGGCAATATTACACCGACCGCGGAATACAACATGTATATCGATCCAGAAGCAGCAAAGATTGTGTTTCACGCAGGCATTCCGATTACCCTTGTCGGACTTGATGTAACGCAGCAAACGCTCTTGACCGAAGGCGATATTGAACGGATGAACGCTGGCGAAGTTCGCGATTTCGTGCAAGAATCAACTGTTCATTACATCAACCGCTATTTCGAATTAACGGGTAACCGGGCTTGTTCCATGCACGATCCACTTGCGGTAGGAGTTGCTCTTGATAGATCCCTTGTCCGGACAGTGCCGTATTATGTGGACGTTGAAACGAACAGCGACTTATGTGACGGCCACACAGTTTGCGATTTTAAGGGCTGGACGAAGAAAGAGCCGAACGTGAACGTCTGCTTGGAAGTAGAACGGGAACGGTTTATTGATACGTTAGTTGAGACGTTAGGGAGATAAGCCGCGGAAGGAGAGTCTGACAACATATGTCAGACTCTTCTCCGTTTAGAAAGAAGGAAACTGGATGAACGCTTTATCAAAGCCTGCATTGTCACTGGCTGGCGTGCAATGGCTGTTTTTCATGTTTGCCAATACGGTCGTCGTTCCGTTATCGGTAGGGGCTGCATTTGAGTTGCCCGATCCGGAAATCGCCGGCATCATTCGGACGTCATTCATCGTTACGGGAGCAGCGAGCATTTTACAGGCAACTTGGGGCCATAAATACCCTCTCATGGAAGGGCACGGAGGTGTCTGGTGGGGGCTGGTGCTCAGTCTTTGTGCTTCTGCGCCAGCTGTCGGACTTAGTTATGCTGAAGTCGGGGGCAGTCTTGCGCTCGGTATTGTTCTCGCTGGAATTATGACAATTTTGCTCGGTGCATTTGGTTTTGCCGGGACATTGAAAAAGATTTTTAATCCTGTCGTGTTAACGGTCTATCTGTTTTTATTATCCTGCCAGCTCATCATGGTGTTCTTCAAAGGAATGCTCGGCATGAACGAAGAAGGAAAAATTGATGCGACAGTGGCTATGCTTTCGATCGGCATTGTTATTTTAGTTTTGGTCCTGGCTGTAAAAGGGTTTGGCAAACTTGGGAATTATTCTATTTTAATTGGGATGATTGTTGGCTGGATAGCGCATAGTCTTTTGTTTAAGGCAAGCGTACAAGTAAGCGGCGGAGCTTCAATGTTATTTCCATTTTTGCCTTGGGGTGCATTCCGCATGGATGTCGGAATCGTTCTAACCGCTTTCCTCGCAGGATTGATTAATATGGCGAACTCCTTAGTGGCGATCACCACAATTGAAAAGCTATTCAAGCAGAAAACGACAGATGCCCAATATCGACGCGCCTTTATGCTGACGGGGTTGCATACGATTGTTGCTGGGTTGTTCGGTCTTATACCTTATGGTCCTTATACTTCCTCCATTGGTTTCTTGGAAAGTACGAAAATTTATCAGCGTCTGCCGTTCATTCTAGGTGGAATGCTTTTCATTATAATGGGTCTTGTTCCACTGTTCGGATCGTTCTTCTCTCTAATGCCGATGAGTATCGGAGATGCCGTTCTGTTTGTCGCCTATTTGCAGTTATTCGGCAATGCGGTGAAAAACATCCGGCAATTGCCGCTAGAGGAAATCTCCTTGTATCGGCTGACCTTGCCAGTCTTGATCGGACTAAGTGTCATGACGATCGCACCGGCTGCATTCAGCACATTCCCAGTTCTTATGCAGCCAATCATAAGCAATGGCCTGCTTGTAGGAGTTCTCATTTCACTTATTATGGAAATGGCTTCAAAGAAGAAAAAGGTGGCAGGATAATAAAAGGTGAGTTCCATATACTAGGAACTCACCTTTTTGTTGATTGTTTTTCAATCAATTCGACGTCAAACAGTCTGCTTTTCTTTTCAATTGGTTCTTTGTTAATTAACGCAACGACATATTCCATTGCAGTCTTTCCGATTTCATAAATCGGCTGGGCAATCGTGGACAGCTCCGGAATCATCATTTCCATATGGATGCCATCGAAGCCGATGACTTTTACATCATCCGGCACATTGATGCCCCGTTCGATTAAAGCTTTGACCGCGCCTGCAGCCATTAAGTCATTGCTGGCGAAAACTCCATCTAGATCGGGATGCGCTTCAAGCAGTCCTTTCATCGAATCGTAGCCGCCTTTTACAGTGAAATCACTGTACGTAATGAGACTCGGCATGAATTGTCCAGTTTCCTTATACGCATCTTCATAGCCTAACGTCCTCTCACGGGAGGAAGTGATATGCATCGGGCCGCAAATATGTACGATCTTCTGGCATCCTTGGGCAATCAGGTGCTTTGTTGCTGCTATGCCGCCTTCCCGGTTGTCAGAGAGAAGCGAAATGATATCTTGCCCAGGCAATGCATTATCCATCAATATGACAGGGATGGAATGCTTCTGCAGTTTGGCCACTTGTTCAGGTTTTATCGTATAGGAAGAGATAATGAGGCCGTCGATCTGCTTTTGGATGAGCGTCTCAATATACTTTGCTTCTTTGTCTGCATCGTTATCCGTATTGCATAGCATAACTGTGTAACCGATTTCATGTGCAGCATCCTCCACAGCACGGGCGATTTCGGGAAAGAATGGGTTTAAAATATCCGGCACCATGAGGGCGACAGTCGCTGTTTTTTTTCCTGCTAAGCTTCTTGCAATATTATTTGGACGGTAATTCAACTTTTCAATCACTTCTGTAATCGCTTGTGCCGCCTCTTTGCTTACATATCCGTTCTTGTTTAAGAAACGAGAAACGGTAGCCACAGATACGCCGGCCAGTTTGCTTACGTCTTTAATTGTAGCCATAATGCACCTCAATTGTGATATCGTTTACACCAACATAGCAATAATCCATGTTTTGGTCAATGAAAGTCTTATAATATCAGATTGACAGTCACTAAATTGATGTGGTAAATTACATGTAACCGATTACACAATAGTGTGAATGAGTTTAGTTTGGAGTAGGGGAGAGGACTATGAATATACTATTTGGGCTGTTAGGCTGCCTCGTCATTTTGGCGATTGCATTTCTACTATCCGAGAATAAAAGAAGAATCAACTACCGAGTCGTAGGGATCGGTGTTGTGATGCAAATCCTGTTTGGCTATATTGTGCTGAAATCAGCATTTGGCCGAGAGGTGCTTGAAAAAATCTCAGAAGGAGTCCGCAATATTATCCATTATGGAAACGAAGGGTTAACATTCGTTTTCGGCGGATTAGCGGATGCTTCCCAGCCGACCGGTTTCATATTCGGAGTCCGGGTCGCTGCCATGGCGATTTTCGTAACAGCACTTATTTCTGTACTTTATCATTTTGGAATCATGCAGCTTTTCGTCCGTATTATCGGAGGCGGTCTTTCCAAGATTCTTGGGACAAGCAAGGCGGAGTCGTTGACTGCAGCCTCTAACATCTTCCTAGGTGTTCAAGAAGCGCCAGTGATCATCAAGCCATACATTAAAACGTTGACACGTTCTGAAATTTTTGCCGTCATGACCGGCGGACTGGCCTCGGTCGCAGGGGGAACACTCCTTGCCTACGCCGCACTGGGCATTCCAATCAATTATTTGCTTGCCGCCAGTTTCATGGCCGCTCCAGCTGGACTCGTATTCGCGAAAATACTGATTCCGGAAACGGACACGCCATTAAATGTAGTGGAAGCAAAGGAATCGAAACCATCCAGTGCTGATGAAGTCAAACCGAGCGTGATTGACGCGATTACTAGAGGCGCTATGGAAGGATTGAAGATGGCGGGCCTCATCATCGCCATGCTGATCGCTTTCATATCCATCATGGCCTTGTTCAATGGCTTACTCGGAGGCATCGGCGGATGGTTCGGCTATCCAAAACTGTCCCTTCAACAAATTTTTGGCTATATCTTCTCCCCGCTTGCGTTCGTCATGGGTGTTCCTTGGTCGGAAGCATTGACGGCAGGAAACTTGCTTGGTCAAAAAGTGGTGCTGAATGAAATGGTCGCCTTTACGTCATTCCAGCCTTTGATTGACTCGCTGTCTGACAAGACTGTCGCCATCATGACATTCGCCCTTTGCGGCTTTGCCAATGTCGGCTCACTTGGAATCTTGATCGCCAGCATGACAGCATTCGCAGAAAACCAACGCGGCGTTGTCGCAAAACTAGGCATGAAAGCAGTTTTGGCAGGAACACTAGCCAACTTAATGAGCGGTACGATTGCCGGTATGTTTATGTAATAAAATGAACCGTCCTGACATTTTGTCGGGACGGTTTTTGTGTGTTGAGGCAATACGTGGCTTGGGGACCGAGTGAGTGAAGCGGTTTTTTGACGAGGTGAAACGGTGATTATTATCTGTGCGCTGGAGTTATTGGCGTTCGTTTTGATTAATTGGCGTTCAGCAAGAGTTAATGGCGTTCGTTTTGATATATTGGCGTTCAGTAGGAGTTAATGGCGTTCGTTTTGATTTAATGGCGTTCAGCAGGAGTTAATGGCGTTCGTTTCGACTTATTGGCGTTCGGCTGGAGTTATTAGCGTTCGTTTCGACTTATTGGCGTTCATCCGAAGTTATTGGCATTCGTTTCGATTAATTGGCGTTCATTTCAATTATCAGGCGTTCAGCCCGCTAATCTGGCATTCTACTCATTAACCGCCGTATAATCTCCCGGCCAGCAAATAAAATCAGCCGACCGTTACCGCGAACACCCAAGCAGACATTAGCATATTCTAATTAGGCGTATGATTGATAGGATGGAGGCGGGGAAATGGTTAATTTTCAAGCGGTGAGCGGCAGGGTGACGGCGATTACTGATTTTATGATGGGGCCGAATGATATGATGACCGGATGTTATAAATTGTTTACGGTGGAGGGCAGGAACGGATCGATTGTTAATTTTGTTGTGGAGCCTTCCACCTATTTTGTGGATCATGTGCTAGTGAAAGTGGGCGACCAGGTGACAGGCTTCTATGATGCAGACTTGCCGGTGCCGTTCATTTATCCGCCGCAATATCGGGCGGTGGTCATGGCGAAAAACCAAGCGGGCCAATTTATCGATGTGGATTATTTTAATAATCAGCTGGTGAACAGCAAAGGAACGCTGAAGTTGAATTTGTCGCGGCAAACGAAAGTTGTTCTGGAGAATGGGCAGGCGTTTACAAGGAATCCGGGCAATCGGGAGTTGATAGTCGTGTATAGCGCCACGACAAGAAGCGTTCCTGCCCAAACGACGCCTTCTCAAGTTATTGTTATGTGTTAACCGTATCCTGCTTGGGCTTTCCTGAGCAGGATTTTCTATTGCGTTTTCTAATAAAAAGCGACAAGTTCATTGTCAGCGATCCGTTTCACGAAATTCAATATCCTTTAGTGATCCTGTGTTAGTCCAATAAGTAATGGTGACGAAAACACCAAATTCTCGTTTACTGTCTTTTACCCATAGCTTGAATTGTTCTTTGGTCACTCCTTGTTCTGAAGTGCTTCCGATATGCAAATAGTCGACAATGTTTACATTGGGGTACCGGGCCTGTGTTTCTTTCATTGCGACTCGGCCCCATTTAGTGTAGGCAGGCGATTCGGCCTGAATACTGGATGCTGGGAATAATGCCGGGGCGAGTGGAAGCAGCAATCCAAGACTCATCAATACTTTTTTCATATAGAAAACTCTCCTTTTCCATATCATGCGTCATGTCTTACAAATCATTCGCCACCTATTTGTGTAAATTTGACATGGAGTGTATCGGAGTTGTGTTATGATTCCAATAAGTGCATTACAAGGAGAGAAGACGTGGAAAGAATCATATCCTTTTGTCTTGGTGGCATGCTTTTAGTTGTGGCAGGATGTCATGCGCAAAATAATGAATTGACTAATTTCAATGCAACTAGCGAACAGCAAAATAATCAACATGATGATTTTCATTTAAGTGATGAAATGATTCAATCAGTGGAGACGGTAAAGCGGCAGATCCCCATGACCTATGATGTGGGACATCAGCAGTTACAATATGTGATGGATCAATTGCGTTCACATGCTGATGATTTATCCAGAGGGGACTATATTGGATATATGTACGCGACAGATCATCTGTATCACTACTTGTTAGCAATTTATTATGAGGATGAGGATGTATTGGATGTACAATATCCATACACATATTCTGCTAATTCATTTGGTGAATTAACTAAGATGTATCATGATCATGTTGATTTTCGTTCAATTGAGTTGAAAGAAGTACTTCATGAAGATGTTACTATTGAGATTACATTGAGTTATCAAAGTAAAGCCGCAACGAATGAAGAGTACCTTCACTACTTTATTAGTTATGGCGAACATGGATTAAAAGATAAATCTTATTTTTTCAGTAAGAAAAAGGAGGGGCTGAACAATTGATTACCATTGCATTATTCGGTTCTGAAGAGACCGTGAACTTAGTGAAACGGTATGAAAAGCATATTGATAATATAGCAATACAAGCCTTTCCTTATCGGACCGTAGGAGATTTGGGAAAGCTGTTGCCACAAGCAGGTCATTGTGATGTCTACTTATTTTCCGGCATTCTACCTTATGTACATGCAGAACGTCTGGTAGGGGAGTTTGATAAACCGGCTGTCTATATCGCTGATAATGAATTGAATGTTTCATTGACACTATTATCCGTTGTGCACCACCGTCTTGCTGATCTGGATAGAATCTCAATCGACCTGCCGGATCGCAAGAATTTGGATATTATTATCGAGCAATTACATATTGATCCTGAACCGATTTATGTGAAGGATTTTGCGTGGGTGAAAACGGATAAGAGCATGGCTTTCCAGATGAAGCCGATTTTAGATTTCCATCTGGAATTGTGGAACGCTGGGAAAACGGATCTTGCAATTACAAGCATTCATGCGGTATACGACCATTTAGTCAGTCAGGGATTGCCATGTTTACGGATGGTGGATGCCGAGAAGACGATTTTGGATGCTTTGAAGGATGCAAAACATAAGGGGCTTCTTCAAAAAACAGAGCTTTCACAAGTGGCGGTTAGTACGATGTCCATTTCATTTCAAGATAAAGAACATGAACTTTCTTCAGAAAAAATGGAGCCCCTCTTTGAAAGCTTGCAGGACTTGTCTAAGCAAGTCAATGGCTCGGTACAACAATTGACGAAGGAATCGTTTGTTTTTTATGGAACAAAGGGAGGCATCGAATTTCTGATGGAGCATTTGGAACTGCTGCATCCTGTTTACTCTATTGCTGACCAATTATCCGTTTACCTGCATCTCGGATCCGGATTTGGCATGACACTTGTGGATGCGAATAATAATGCTATGATTGCGTTAACGTATGCCCAAAAGCAAGAATCGTCCCATTCCTTTATTGTCGTTACAGAAGATAAAATGGTCATTAATCCACAAGCAACGAAGGAACAGCATGTCTTATTAACAGATGATGAACAGATTATCCAATTAGCGAAAACACTTAAAATTAGTGTGACGAATGTAATCAAAATGATTCAATTTCAGAAATCCAGGCCGCTAAACCGTTTGACGTCTAGTGACATAGCAGATTATTTCGGAATTACAAAGCGGAGTGCGGAAAGAATGTTGAAAAAATACATGGACGTTGGTTGGCTGCAAGTCATCGGCGAAGAGCAACCGTATCAGAATGGACGCCCCCGAGCCGTGTATCGATTAGATTTGCCTGAAAGGTAGTTTTAGAAATAATAAAAGGGTCCCCCGATTTAAAATAGTCAAAATAGTTGTTGACTATTTTTTTGTTTTCCGATACTATTGTTCCAAGTTAGCGTCTATATACCGACGTATAAAAATTGGGGGGAAACCAATGGGGGATCAAGTGAAAGTAAAAAAGAAGTTCCATGTACCGCATGTGTATGTCATCCTGTTTTCCATTATCATTTTGGCAGCGATTGCAACGTATTTGGTACCAGCGGGTGAATATGACAAGATGGTGGATGAGAATAACCGGACCATTGTAGTGGATGGTACCTATCATTTTGTAGAATCTTCGCCAACTAGCTTTTTAGGCATATTTCAAGCAATTCATAAAGGGATGCTGAACTCTGCCGGTATTATCTTTTATATTTTCATCGTCGGCGGTTCATTTGGTATTTTACATGCGACGGGAGCCATTTCAGCTGCTGTCGGTACAATTTCTAAGAAAATGAGTGGCAGGGAATATTGGCTGATTCCTATTTTGATGACGTTTTTCGCGTTATCCGGAGCCATGCTGGGATTAGCGGAAGAAACAATTCCGTACATCACAATTCTTGTGCCGTTAATGGTGCTGATCGGTTACGATTCCCTTGTCGGGGCAGCCATCGTGTTATTAGGAACTTCTGCGGGCTTCACGGCCGCTTTTATGAATCCGTTTACAGTCGGGGTTGCACAAGGGATTGCAGAGCTGCCGATTTTCTCGGGGCTTGGATTCCGTATTGTTTTATGGGTCATCTTCTTAAGTGTAAGTATTTGGTATGTCATGCGATACGCGAAGAAGGTGAAGGCGGATCCTACGAAAAGCGTATTGTATGGGACAGAGCAGGATTTCGAGAAGGTTACGGAAATGGAAGAGATGACGACACGCCATAAGATTATCTTTTTAATTCTGCTTGCAACATTGGTCGGACTCGCAATTGGTGTCATCAAGTATGGATGGTATTTGACTGAAATTGCTGGTTTGTTTTTATTAATGGGGATTGCAATGGGGCTTGTTGGAAAGATGAAATTCGACACCATTGCCGAGTCATTTATTGAAGGGTGCCGGGTACTTGTCATGGGAGCGCTTGTTGTCGGTATTGCGAATGCGATACTCGTTGTGTTGCAGGATGGCGCAATCATGGACACGATCTTGCATGCATTTGCTTCAACCATTGGCGAATTGCCTTCAGTTCTAGCGGCATTCGGCATGTATGTTGTTCAATGTCTATTAAACTTTATCATCCCATCCGGAAGCGGTCAGGCCGCATTGACGATGCCGATTATGGCACCGCTCTCTGATTTGGTCGGCGTAACACGGCAAACTGCTGTTTTAGCATTCCAGTTTGGGGATGGAATATCGAATATCTTCACACCAACTTCCGGCTACTTCATGGCGGGTCTTGCATTGGCACGAATCCCTTGGTCAAAATGGGTGAAATGGATTTTCCCATTGATCATCATTCATTACGTCTTAGGTGCCATTTTCGTTACAGTTGCCCATGTGATTGGGTTTTCATAATTTGAATAAAGAGGTGGAAAAAAGCTTTGAAACAACAAGAATTAATGGATTGGGTTATTGACCAGCGACGTTACTTACATCAGCATCCGGAGCTTTCCCATCAGGAGCGTGAGACGAAAGCGTATATTGCACAGCAGCTTCATCAGCTAGGAATCGATACTTTTTCTCTGACAGGAAAGGACGTTATCGGCATCATCAAAGGAGACGGAGATGGCAAGATAATTGGAATTCGTGCTGATATGGATGCCCTTCCAATTCAGGAAGAGACCGGTTTGCCGTTTTCATCAAAAACCAGCAATGTCATGCATGCCTGCGGGCACGACGGACATATGGCCATTCTTCTCGGCGTGGCGAAAGTTCTCGTCACGAAAAAGGAAGAGATTAACGGAACGATTCTGTTGATTTTCCAGCACGCAGAAGAGGAACTCCCGGGCGGTGCGATGGAGCTAGTGGCGGCAAAGCTTTTGGATGGAGTGGATGCAATATTCGGCTATCATCTATGGCAGCCTATTCCGTCAGGAGTCATTGGTGTACGGGAAGGAGCGACGATGGCGGGGGCAGACCGTTTCTCGATTACCATCAAAGGCAAGGGCGGACATGGCTCCATGCCTCAACAGACCATTGACCCGACATTGATTATCTCGACGATTATCACGCAGCTCCATACCATAGTGAGCCGCAGCCTGGATCCAAAGGAAGAAGCGGTGCTCAGTATCGGAGAGTTGCATTCCGGCTCCAATTATAATGTCATCCCAGACACAGCGGTGGCTTCCGGAACGGTCCGTTATTTCAATAAAGACACGTCGTTCTTAATACGAAAACGCTTCGAGGCAATCGTGGATGGGATATGCAATGCACACGGCGCAGCGTATGAACTGGCGTACGAACATGGCGACCCTCCGCTCATGAATGATGTCCGTTTGACCGCATTCATGGAGAAGCAGGCAAAGTCGCTAGTGGGGGAAGAGCGGGTGCAACGAATTGATGGGATTATGGGCAGTGAAGATTTTGCTTATTACTCAACAGAAATCCCTGCATCCTACATTTTCATCGGAATCGGCAAAGACTCGCATCCTTATGGGCACCATCATCCTAAGTTTGATATCGATGAAGAAATGCTTTCAGTAGGTGTTGATTTATTCACTACGAGTCTGCTGGAGTACATGAAGGAGGGGGCAGGGAATTGAAAATAACATCAGTAGAGGTATATGCGATCCGGCTTCCTCTTATCGACCCATTCATCGTCAGTTACCATACGTACAAGGACATGCCGTCGATCATCGTGAAACTACAAACAGACAATGGACTTGTTGGATATGGAGAAGGGACGCCCGATGAACATGTTACAGGTGAAACATGGGAAAGTGTCTTTGCGGTGCTGAACAAGACATTAGCATCTGTTATTCTCGGAGAAAATCCATTCGACATTGAGAAAATTCATGACAAGATGAATCAGACGATCTTAGGTGCGACGACTGCGAAAGCGGCGCTGGATATCGCTTGCTACGACCTCATGGGAAAAGCGGCAAATCAGCCCGTCTATAATTTGCTCGGCGGGCGGTATTATGACAAGCTGGAGCTTCCAAAAGTTATCAGCATTCTGTCACCGGCGGAAATGGCTGAAAAAGCGAAGCAGGCTGTGGCGGAAGGTTATACGACCTTGAAGCTAAAGGTGGGGACAGATAAACGCCTTGATGTGGAGCGCATCCGTGCGGTTCGAGAAGCAGTCGGGCCGGAAATTGCGCTGAAAGTCGACGCCAACCAAGGCTGGGAGACAAGCGCCGATACGATGTATGTCCTTCAGCGAATTACAGACTGCCATATTGATTGGATTGAACAACCGGTCATCGCAACGGATATTGACGGTTTAGCAGAAATCAAACAAAAGACATCTATCCCCGTCATGATCGACGAAGGTATTCATGGAGACAAGGAAATGTATGAAATTACCGTGAAACGGGCAGTGGATATGGTCAACATCAAACTGATGAAATGCGGGGGGATCTATCCGGCTACCCACATCGTACATCAAGCTCAGCTCGCAGGGTATACATGCCAGGTCGGCTCCATGGTGGAGTCCGCTATCGCATCCGCAGCTGGATTGCATTTATCCACAGCCAAAAAACGGATTAAGAGCAATGAACTTGTTGGTCCGTTAATGTTCAGCGAGGACGTGGCACAATTGGATTTCCAAATTCCTTTTGTCTATCTTTCTGAACGTCCTGGCCTTGGTATTGAGGTGGACGAAGCTATCCTTGAAAAACTGACTAGTGACTATGTGAAGATTGAATTATATTGAGGATTTTTGCCGAGATAAAATAGAGTGCTTGAAAATTTTTAAGCACTCTATTCTAACTCCTGGAATGCCTGCTGGAGCAAGCTTTGGAAGGGTTTATTATCTTTGCAATTGAATGAGCAATAAAAAAATTCATTGACAGAGGCTAGACACGAGTACTAGAATGAAACCTATAATTTAATAGACCTCGCTGCTTACGCAGGTGAGGTAGAGGCGCGATATTTATTAGCGCATAGCGGAGTCCGGGAAGACGTGGATGCTATGAAGAAGGAAATGTCGCCGAAGTATGTAATGAGTTCTCGCCATTATGTACTGGGCCTGTAATGAATAATTACAGGACTGTCTTAATAAATTTGCCGATTTATTAAGTTGTGCTATCTCCACTTGAGATAAAAAGGCGAGGAATTTGGAATGACTGCATCATTTCCGGTTCTTCTGGAAAGATATAGTCTTTTTTTATTGCCTTTGGAGATTCTTTAGCACATGAAGAATCTCTTTTTTGTATTTCTGAATTACTAAAATGCAGCTCAGAATGGCTGTGAATTGGAGGAATTTATGATGGAAAACCAACAAACCTTGTATTACGAATTCGCCCCGACTGAGGAAAAGAAAATGGTCGTCGATCCCGCGAAAACTGCCTTATTGATCGTTGATATGCAACATCAATTCATTAGCAGAGATGGCTTAGATGCCAAATTAGCCCATGAACGCGGCATGTTTGATAAGTGGGAGTACTTCTTCGACCGGATTGATGACATGGTCGTTCCAAACAATAAAAAGCTGCTGGACTTTTTCCGTGGTAACCAACTGGAAGTAACCTTTGGCCGCATTGCATGCCATCATAAAGACGGCCGCGATCGTTCACCAGTACAGCGCCGTCCGGGATGGAACAATATTTTATTGCCGATTGGCGATCCGGGAGCGGAAATGGTCGAGGAGCTGAAGCCGCTGGATGATGAAATTGTAGTGAATAAAACAACGGACAGCGTATTGAGCGGAACGAACTATGAATTCCTACTACGTAATATGGGCATTGAAACGGTCGTATGCACGGGCGTGGTTACCGACCAATGTGTCGCTTCCACTGTCCGCAGTTTAGCAGATGCCGGCTTTGAAGTGATACTCGTCGAAGACGCATGTGCCGCGGCAACACAACAATTGCATGACGCCGAAATCATGATCATGAATCAAATCTATTGCCAAGTGATGAGCACGGAAGAAACGATTCAGTTGATTGAGGAACAATTGCAGCAAGAAATTTTAGTTTAATGATAGAGAGGAAGCGGGCGAGATGACGACCATGCAGCAAAATACATCACAAGACCAAGCGGCTCCGCAATTCAAACGGGTTCTGAAACTGAGGGACCTGGTCATTTACGGAATCGCCTTTATGACACCAATCGCTCCGGCTTATATTTATGGCTATGCTTCCCAGCTAACAGGCGGGATGCTGCCGTTATCATATTTGGTTGCCATGTTGGCCATGATGTTTTCGGCCTACAGCTACGGACGGATGGCTGCCGCTTTTCCTGTTTCGGGTTCCACATATACATATACACAGCGTGCGATCAATCCGCACTTGGGCTTTTTTGCTGGCTGGGCCATGTTTATGGATTATGTTCTGGTTCCGCTCATTGTCTTTATGATCGGTGCGTCATACGCCAACGCGTTAGTTCCGTTTATTCCTTATTGGGTATGGGTGCTCATCATAGCAGGCGTGATTACGGTGATTAATATTCTCGGCATGCAGATGGCCGCTAAAACGAACCGGATTCTCGTTTTATTTATGGGAGTCATCGTCGCCATCTTCGTGATCTTTTGCATAAAAGCGATCACAGTAGAAGAGGGGGCGTCCGCTTTAGTTTCCATTACACCGTTCTTTGCCAGTGATACGTTCGCAATCGGAGCGATCGTCTCGGGCGCAGCGATTGCCTGCTTCTCCTTTTTAGGATTTGACTCGATTACGACATTATCTGAAGAAGCAGTGAATCCAAAAAATGATGTTTGGAAAGCGGCTATTCTTTCCTGCTTGATTGGCGGCATCATTTTTATTGCGCAAGCGTATGTGGCGCAGCTTGTCTGGCCAGATGTAGGAAGTTTCAAGTCTGCAGATACTGCTTTGTTCGAGGTGGCGGAACGGGCAGGCGGTGCACTGTTAGCGACGCTGTTTACAGTAGCTGTTATCGTGTCCACATTCACTGCCGGTTTGACAGGACAAGCGAGTGCTTCACGTCTAATGTTCAGTATGGGGCGTGATGAAGTGCTGCCGAAAAAGTTCTTCACACGATTGCATCCGAAGTATCAGACACCGATGTACAATATTTTATTAATGTGTGGAATCAGTATTGTGGGAGCGATCTTTTTGCCGATTAATTTGGTAGCCGAATTAATGAACTTTGGCGGACTGACAGGATTCATGTTCGTAAACTTATCGGTCATCATCTATTATTTTTTCCGTAAAAAGGAACGCAAAATTGTCCGCTACTTCTTACTTCCCGGTTTTGGTTTTCTCATCTGTTTCTATCTATTTATTAACTTGTCCCATACGACACTGAAGGTTGGTTTTGTATGGCTTGCCCTTGGGGTTATCTATTCGCTCGTGACAACGAAAGGATTTAAGAAACTGCCGCCTGCGCTGGCCGAGTTGTAACTATGTAAAAAGAGTGCCTGGATAGATTCCGGCACTCTTTTTATAGCTTGTTTTCTGTAGATCAACTAAGCAATAGCCAAGCAATGATGGGACCAAGCAAAGAACTCAAAATTGCATTCAATGTCATGGATACAGAGGCCATCGAAAACGCCAGCTCATTATATTCGGCGGCTTTTGATGTTCCTAATGCATGGGAGGCGCTGCCGAGGGCGATTCCTCTTCCGACAGGACTTTCCACGCCGAAGAGGCGAAAGATGTACGGAGCTAACATGGCACCGAATATCCCTGCAATCATGACGCCGACAATTGCCATAGACGCACGGCCACCTAAGCCGTCGGCCACCGCCATCGCGACGGGGGTCGTAACCGATTTAGGCAGAATGGAAAGGCTCAATGAGTGGTTTAAATGAATCCATTTGGCAATCAGCGCCACACTCACCATTCCGACGAAACCGGCGATGGCCACGTTCCCTACGATGAGAACCAAGTGTTTCTTTAAAAACTCCCGTTGCTTATATAGGGGAAAAGCCAGTGCCACGACTGCAGGGCCAAGAAGCGAATTGATCCACTTACCGCCCTCCATGTAGCTTTCATACGGAATCCTACAGGCAACTAGAATCACTATGATCAAAAAGGTAGACGTTAACACTGGTATTAAAAATGCATAGGCGAGCCTTGCATAAAGCTTTGCCATCATAAAAAAGCATGCGACGGTCAAAAGGATCATGAGGAATGCGTATACTGCTTGTTGCATTTTTGGTCCTCCTTCCTTTTCTCTGTACTCTTCTCAAAGAATTGGCTGGATAGGCCGGAGATGCCGATTGTAAGAATCGTGCTCACAAGGACAGCCGCGAATAAAAGCAAGCCTTGCCAAGAGAGCAAGAAAGGATATTTCATGATACCGACCGTCATTGGTACGAATAATAACGTTAAGATGCTCAGCAAAAAGCCAGCACCTTGATCAATCAATTGGACAGGCACTACTTTCAAGCATAAGCAAAGAAAGAGGAGAATCAGTCCGATAATGCTCCCTGGAATAATTAAATGGAAGAAATTCTGTATCACAGTGCCAATATACGAAAAAATAAAGAGGATGCCTATTTGTAAGCAAATAATGAGAGGTTTCATGTAAACGTTGCTCCTCCGCTGAGGAACAACTTCCTTCTTTCTAGTTTGTTTTTCTAAGATGATCACATGACAAGTGGGATGTTTTGAATTCGTTCTGTTATGCAGTACGAGTGCTCAATTCTGCAAATTCTTGCTGATGGATTGGTACGTATTGTCCAGATGGAGGAGCACCGCTTTTTTGGCTTGTGCCACATCCCGTAAACGAAGCGATTCAAGAATAGAGCCGTGTTCCTGAATAATTTCTTCCAGGCTTTTGCCCGACTTTAATGCAGCCATCCCGAACCATTGAAAGTGGTCCGTAAGATTTTTTATTAATTGATGCAGCCGGCGGTTCCGGCTTAGCTCTGCAAGATATAAGTGGAACGCTGAATCGAGTTGTACTACTTTAAAAGCATCATGCTTCTCGTCAGTTAGTTCTTTGTATTTTGATTCAATCTGATGCAGCGTCTCTTGATTCAACAAAGGAATTAGAAGCTCGACTACAAGCACTTCATTGGCGCGCCGGAGCTCGAACACTTCCCGGACATCCGTTTCAGTAATTTCTTTCACAAAAATACCTTTTCGGGGAACGGATATTACCCATCCCTCCACTTCCAGTTGTTGCAAGGCAAGCTTCAACGGCGTCCGGCTAATTCCAAGACTGTCACTTAAAGAGCGCTCAGAAAGCATAGCGCCCGGCTCAATGGAATACGAGATAATCGCTTTTTTAATCTCCTTGTAAGCCTGGTCCTTAAAAAGTTCAGGTTGTGCAATTTTACTTAAATCCATCGTATCCCCTCCGAAGTAGGAAAACTGGTATCTGGAATACCAGATGTACTAAAAAGTATATCACTATAGTGAAAATCATGCAATTGACCTTATATCTTTCGTTTCTCCTGTTCACTGATCAATCGCTTTTGCAACTCTCTAACCAATCGAAAAGAAACCTCACATGTTGATCCATTTGCCATTAATACCGTACGACTTTTCTTGTTTACCTCTTTGACGTGAAGTAAATTAATTAGAAAGCTTTTATGGCAACGAAAAAAAGTACTATCCAATTGTTCATAATCCTTTAATTTCCCATAGAACTCATAAAAGCCACTGCTATCATATAACGTAAGTTTGTGTGGGAGTGGAGAGGTCTCTATGTAATAGATGTCTTGGACTTTTATATTTTTAATTCGCTCACCGATTTCAAGTTGAACCATCGGAATTTGTTCGGATTGGCCAATTTGCTTATAGGTGGTGAAGGCGGCTTGTAATGATTCTCTTAATTGAGCGGAAATCTGTTTTGGTGTATCTTTCACAATAAAATCGAGAGCAGCCAATTTATACGAAAAGGTCAGCTTTAACCGATCGGCATGTGTCGTAATAAAAATGATACTCGCTAGCGGATCATTCTGCCGGATACCCATGGCGATATCCATTCCATCAAGCTGGTGATTTAACTCGATATCTAGTAAATAGCAATTCGCTTGCTGGTTGCGTGAATAAGCCAACACTTCTTCAGGCTTGCCTGTACAAAGGACAACTTCAATGCTGGGTTCATGAAAGTCTGCGTAGCTCTGAACTTCGTTCAATAATTGCTCTCGTTGTAGCTGATCATCTTCACAAATGACTATTTTCATTTTGGCACCTCTCAATAATTACGATATGAATAAACCAACCATTCTCGATATGGGAATTAAATGTTACATTTGGATGAGCTGATAGTATTTTCTTAGCAATCGGAAGCCCCAAGCCGCGATTTTGCCCCTTTGTTGAATAATGCTCCTCGTACAAAGCAGATACGGATTCATCTCTTTCTTTCATCTTATTCTCAAAGACGATAATGACTTGATTCTTAGTAGAGATAAAAGCCAAGTTAATTTGCGGGTCCTTTACAAGGGTACTTTCTTCAATAGCATTGTCCATGAAGATTCCTAAGATGCGAGTCAAATCAATTGTATTTAATGAGATGGACTCAATATTATCTGGAATTTCAATATTGACCGGTATCGAAAGTTTGTCTGCCTGAATAAGTTTCGTAGCCAAAAGTCCTTTTATTTCGGTAATCGCCAATCGGTCAAGCTGGTGGAATATCCGATTCCTAGCAAGAGTCTGTTCTTCAACCTTTAGAATTTGTTGTTCGAAAAAGCATTTCAATCCTTCCCAATCCTCAAGCTCCATGTATCCCCGCAAGGAAAGCAAGATATTCGCATAATCATGATGAAAGGATTGCATTTCGCGGTTCACTTGTTCTAACGCTTGTATGTAATGAGAGAATTGCTGTTGCTCTATAAGCTTGTCGGTCAGCTTTTTTTCTTTATTCACGGTATAGAGCAAGATCCCCGACAGGGCTACCATAATGAGAAAATAAAATATCAAAAGTGATAGATTGAATGCAGATAGATCGAACTCTCCCTTCTCTGAGGGAATGAAGACAAGTGAATAAAACACAATAAAGGTTAGACTGGCAATTAGAAATAAGACGGCTTTTGAAAGTCTGGATGAACGAATCGCGTCTTCATAATAATCAACTACACGCTTATAAAGAGCTACAAAAATGGCCAGTAACAGAACGATTAGAGAGCCATGGATATAAAGAGGAAGGTCGAAGTGGTGAACGACCAGAGCCGACGTGTATTCTGCAAGGAGGCTGCCAATTGGGATGACAATAGAATGAAGAAATGCGCTTGTCCTTCGAGAGAATAAATAAAATAAGCCGCCGCTTAATAAAATGCCCGCAAAAATAGAAATCCAAAGATGGCTAAGAAAAAAATAGGCGAGAGAAGCGACAACGGCATTCAGAAAAAAACTGGCAAGGAAGCGTGATGCAGTTACTCGCAAGGAAAGTACATAAAAAAGTGAGCCGTATAAAATGAAATAATTTAAAAGGCTAAATAAGATAAATAACATGGACACGCTCCATTCCGTGACGGTCATGATTGTTTTTCATACGTTTAAGATAAAACCTCCATTCGCTTGGGCGGACTGCCTATAATAAATCCTTGATGAAGATAGTCAGTTTTACAACCGTAGAAATGGAGGATTATTTTATGTCGTCTATCAGTTTTATCGAATTAAGCAGCCAATCCCTGTTTTTATCTTTTCTCTTATTATTACTTGCTATCATACCGATTGCTGCGGCAATCCGATCCAATAAAAAATGGATCGGACAAATGGGATTGGCGTTAACATTCTTGGCATTTATCCTGCAACTAATTTACTTCACATGCAGATGGGCTGCCATTGAACATGCTCCTGTCAGCAATATGTATGAGTTCATGACATTCTTTGGCATTATGCTAGTAGGCAGCACATTGCTGATACACCATCTATATAAACAGTTGGTGGTGCTATTGTTTTCAATACCGGTTACATTAATCATTATAGGATATGGGGCTGTTTTTACAAGAGAGGCATCACCCCTCGTTCCGGCCCTTCAGAGTAATTGGCTTGCCATTCACGTCATAACCGTCGCTCTTTCGAGTGCAATACTTTCCGTCGCCTTTGCTTCTGGCCTCATTTATTTGCTACGAGAAACAGATGTTAATCGAAAGACAATGCAGACAAGAGGATTAGAGTTTGTTATGTATTGTTTGATTGTGGTTATCGGATTTATCCTAAGCTCACTGATCTTTGCAATGACAACAGAAGAGAGGATCGTGCGTTTTGAAAACAGAAGTGGAATGGAGGAAAAAGCGGTATACCAATTGCCCGCTATTTTCATAACAAAAGGAGCTGTAGAAAGTGAAGGGGAGGAGAAGTTTTCATCAATACCTATTCCAAATTCAATAGATGCAAAGAAACTCAATTCCATTACATGGGCTGTCTTAACAGGGACTATTCTATACATCATGATTCGATTACTAACTCGAAGGAAAATCATACAAGCCATGAAACCACTTACTAAGAAAGTGAATCTGCCGTTGATGGATGAAATATCATATCGCGCCGTCCTCATCGGGTTTCCTCTCTTTTCTTTGGGAGGTCTACTTTTCGCTATGATATGGGCACATTTTGCATGGGGACGTTTTTGGGGATGGGATCCAAAAGAAGTATGGGCGTTAATTACTTGGTTATTTTACGCTGGATTTCTTCATTTGCGCTCTTCCCGGGAGTGGCAGGGAAAACGGACGGCTTGGATGGCAGTCATCGGTTTTGGTTTAATCGTATTTAATCAAGTCTTTGTCAATCTAGTTATTTCGGGATTGCATTCCTACGCCTAACGAGTCAATGGAAGGTTACACACATAGTAAAAAGGGAAGCGAGTGGGGGAGCAAACCTGAAGAAGGTATAGGGATTTCGTATAGGACGGGAGGGAGTTGCATACCGCTCCCCCCTCAGATTCTGTATGCAATTGACGAAAGACCTTACAAAAAGTATTAAGGGTGAATAAAATCCTCGCTGAAAGGAGATGTGGATTTCACGACGTGGCAGATGGCCGATTGATATTTCTATTTCACTTCAAACCAAAGAGGTGATTGATCTTCCGAATCTTCATTGTAATTGATTGTAATTTCCTCACCCTCTTTTATATCGCGTATGGCGTAAAAATCAATGGTACAATGATCGCTATTGTTACTAAACATGGTGTTCGGCTGATAGGAATGATTAAACAGCGATCCGTACCCTAAGGCAATCGCCGTCTGCTCGTAATCTTTACCCCAAGTAAAACAATAATCAAATAGTACGGTCTTACGTAAGTATTTCCACTCTTCTTTAGGAGATATTAATACGGGTGAGACTTCAATCAGTTCACCTTTTTTGATATCGCGTGCCGCAAATACTCCTCTACCATACTTATCGGTATCTTTAATAAATACTGTTTGCAAGCTGCATACCTCCTTTTCAAATCCATTCAAAAGTTGACTAATTCCTCTCTCAAGTATCTATTTCGATTACGAATGAATTGAAGGATGAACTCCGGCTCGGAATCAAATGTCTGGATAGCCCCTTGCTTATAGGGATCTAGAAGAACATGGGGTCTAAGTGCTTGATGTAATCTAGAAATTTTCTTTACCATCTTCTCTACAGTGAATTGCGTCTCTAATACTTCTTCAACAATCGCACGATACTGCTTGCGGATTTCAGGTATTCGAAGTAACAGATAGCACAGGTGATTACTCTTCTTTCCTTCAATTGGAATGTAATCATAATTCATCACACCACCATCAACCTGTCTTCCCCATGTAGCATCGTAGTCCCAAGGAATTAATTCAAACAAGCCTGTGTCACGATTTTGGTACAAAGCGTAATTGTGGGTGAAACCGTCATAATTCATCGTGCAAATTGCACCGGCAAGCCATCGTAAAAACATATCTATGTTGAGATGTTGACTAATTTCTTTATGGAAGTCACACAGGGGTGCCTTGTTTATTATAGAGATGAATTCAATAAGGCGAGCTTCATCCAAATCTTCACCACATGCTCGTTCATATCCCGATAGTAGTGATCTTTTCAGTGATTCATCTCGCAGCAAGGAAAAATTCGCATTATTGTTTACAGCATAATAGATAGGACCGGAAGAAAGCTCTCTGTTTTTTAAGAAATAGTCATCCACAGATTCAATTTGCAAATAGACACCTTTTCGAGTGCCGTTGCGAAATAGATTGATGTGTTGAGTTTGCGGGGCTAATACACCAATGTCGTGGAAAAAATCAAAGGATAGTTTGTTTCGAATGAATGAGGGATCTTTGTATTCTGCATTTAAGTGAATTTGCCGAGCGTTATCGTAAAACTCCGGTTGGATAAAATCAATAAGATACGATCTTTTGCGGAATTTCCTCGTATAGGATCCCCGATAGGCTATATCTATATCGAATAATGTGTCTTCTATTTTCAACTCGGCGGGAAGGGGTTCATCATTCCAAATATCATGTCTCAGCTCATCCAGGTTGTCTTGATCAATGTGTAAGAAAAAAGAAGGCACTTGGTAGTCCACGTAGATCCTTTCCTTTCATTGTTCAATCAGTGAAAAGTGCAAAATGGTGCCAAATAGAAAGACTTCCGCTGTATCGAATAATTAGCGGAAGTGGTAAGCATGACTATTGTGTACGACGTCTTTTTCGTTCAACTCTTTTTTTCGAGTCTGAATGACAAGAACCAGTCGTTTGGTGCCCGGTTGTCTGGTGACCAGTAGTCTTATGTCCGGTTGTAATATGCCCGGTCGTTTTATGTCCAGTAGTTTTATGTCCAGTAGTTTTATGTCCAGTCGTTTTCTGCCCAGTAGTCTTATGTCCAGTAGTTTTATGTCCAGTCGTTTTCTGCCCAGTAGTCTTATGTCCGGTCGTTTTATGTCCGGTCGTTTTCTGCCCAGTAGTCTTATGTCCGGTTGGTTTCTGTCCGGTCGTTTTCTGCCCAGTAGTCTTATGTCCGGTCGTTTTATGTCCGGTCGTTTTCTGCCCGGTTGTTTTATGTCCAGTCGTTTTCTGTCCAGTTGTTTTATGTCCGGTCGTCTCATGTCCTGTGGTTTGGTTTCCGGTCGTAGTATGTTGACGAAGTCTTGCTTTCTTTCCTTTTGGCATCAATTTTCCACCTTTCTAAGTGTCTAATATCAATGTATTCAGCAATCCCAGAACAGTGTCGGTTGATAGCCTATTGAAAATCGTGGTGGCAAAGCCACAGTAATGGATGAATTAGGACTAGTGGAACGATTGGATCTAGATAGAGTCGCAGCCGTACTGGGCATATGCCTGTTTCATCGTAATCTGATAATGCATATAGATAATAGGACTACGATAAATGGGGGCTAAAGCACATTGAACAGAGAATTGTTACTTTCATTAGTAGGTAAAGTAATTAAAGTCGACAGAGGTGGACCTGAGTCAAGAATTGGAAAGTTATTGGAGGCAAATGAGGACCATATCACACTCCTCACAGAAGATGACGGGGTTATCTATTACAAAGTTCATCATATTAAAAGTTTAACTGCCAACACAAAAAGCGGATTGAACTTTAATATAGAAGTTCCTGATAATTTCGAATACAAGAAAGCCAAAACCTTTAAAGGGATTTTAGACAATCTCAAATACCACTGGGTGAAAATCAACCGTGGCGGGCCGGAAAAGTTAGAAGGAGTTCTCGATGAGATTACCGATGATTATGTAACCATCGTATTAAATGAAGAAGTCGTCCGACTGTCTATGTTCCATATCCGGAATATTAGCCACGGAGAGAAAGTCCCAAAAAACCCTGAAGCTAACAAGCAAGAAAATAAAGAAGATAAATCCAAGGAACAAGATAAGAGTAAACAGGATGGCGGTAATAAAAAGTCTAGCGAAGGAAATGAGAAGAAGAAAGAAAAGTAATAGAGCAGTTCTATTTGTCGCTTCTTTCGCTAGGAGCGACAAATCACCTATGAAAGGGGAACCCCTAAAGTGAACAAGCAAAACCTTGAGAAGGCATTGGGGGGATTTAGAGGTTTACAAATTGGGTTGTTTCTAAAAGATGATCAATTTATTGAAGGAATCTTGCTAGATATCAAGCGTGACCATCTCATAGTTGAGATATCAAAAAATGTGTTTTATTTTACACTTAGTCAAATCCATGCAGTTTCTAAAAATGCGAAAGACTTTCGAATTGCATCCGAAAGCACAGTTCATCTAAGCAGTTCTGATCTACATGAACTGTTAAAGGAACTGAAATACAACTGGGTGACCATTAATAGTTTGAGTAGACAAACTTTTTTCGGAATGCTTAGTGAAATCGCGGATGACCATATTTTGCTCATAAATAATGAGGAACAACTGTATATACAGAAAGCATTTATTACAAATATATTCAAAGGCGAATATCGCCTTTCTGAGGAGAACCAAACTGAGGAATCTGCATCGGGAGAAATTTCAACAGCAGGAGATAACGTTTCTTTAGAAGCTGAAGTGGGGGCTGATTCAGCAAATAGCAAAGCGATATCTACTGAAGAGATAGGTTTACAATCAGCCGAGCTTCTTGAAGAGAGCCCGAATGAATTTGAACAAGATCAATTCAATGAGCAGCAGGTAGAAGTAGAAATTAATACAAATGACGTTGTCCATTCGGTTCAGGAGATGGAGAATCAATTAAGCGAAGTGCTCAATGAAGTAAATACCTCAAATAAGTTGACATCTAAGAATGAGGAACCTATAGAGCAACAATCCCAGATGGAAACAAGCAAAGAAAGTATGGGGATTGGTGAGCAACTTACAGACCTAAAAGATGAAACACTTAATGAGTACCCGGATACGAATTTAGATCCTCATGAAATAATGGGGAATGAAACGAGTGCTGATAGTAGGGAGCCAGTCACCGAAGATGTGAAGGATAAAGAATTATCTTTTGTTGAGGAAAAGATAGATGCCTCATCAGGTGCAGAAAAGGAGAGCAGTCACTATTCGGCAGTGGAAAATGTTCTAGTTTCCTTTCCTTTAGTTTCAAAGGTGGGGAACATTGGAATTCCAACTCTTTCCCCTTTCAATAACCACGATTTATTTGAACAAACGAAAGAATCTAGCTCTACCGTCTCGTCAGGTGATATGGAACGATTTTACCACGAAGAGTTTGAGGAAGAACGTTTTATTCTATCTGAACCTCGATATAGTCCTGCTTTTAAAAGAAAACTGACAGATTCAGTGAATGTTACGCCCGAAACGGATCGCGATCAATCTACAGTTCTAAGCTATTCTGAGGAAAGTTCTTCTTATCAGGTTCATGAATTTGACAGATCTCAACCTGTTTATGACGAAATGTTTGAATATCATTTCAACCGCATAAGGAAGGAAAGCGTTAAGAACGACGACGTAAAACTCATAAAGCAAGCTGTGGATCAAAATCGAGCGCCTGACTTGATGGTTCAGACGAATAATGAAGAAACGTTAGAAAGTCAATACTACGCCCTAATGAAGCAAGCAGAAAGGATGTACCTTCAAATTAGAGCAAACAGGCGTAATGAATAACAGGATCCGTGATTGATGAAAGAGCATGGGTCGTCTGAAAATATGTTATCAGGGATGATGTGATGAATCGAATTGATACGACCAGTAACGTAGTTGTTACGGTTGAAATCTCTGGAAGAAAGCAACTAACAGGTACTGTTATTGAAGTAGGGAAAGACCTAGTCGTCCTATGTAACGGGATGGACTTTTTATATATTCCATTAGCTCATATTCAAAATAGTAGAATAGATAATAGTGGGGACAATGTGATTGAGGTGCCAACTGATCCCAAACATGTAGTAGTCCCAGAAGATGGGGAAGATTTTACTTTGCTGAATGTGTTACAACAGTCTTTAGATAAAGGTATTGAAATCTATGTGACAGGCAGGCATTCGCTTTTTGGATATATAACAGAAATCTTAGATGATTATTTTGTTTTTTGGTCACCTATTCACCAAAACATTTATGTTAAGTTCAGCCACCTAAAATGGCTAATTCCATATCCTCCAACCCATAAGTTTTATGGGATTGTAGACGAAACGAGCTTGCTGCAAGTGAAAAAAAATAATAACTCTAGAACTTTTAAAGAAAAAGTTCAGGAATTGAAAAATAGTGTTGTTATGATTAATGGCGGTGAGAGTAAAAAACAAATAGGAAAACTTAACGATGTTTCGGATCACTTTGTCGAAATACAAACAGCAAAAATGCAATCTGAATATCTGAACATGGAACATATAAGAACAATTCATCGAGCTTATTAACTGTCTTAATAACAATATATGTAACCGATAGTGTACCGTTTAGATATCTGACCTTGTCGAATTAAATAATCGATACTTAAGCATGGTATCCTGGATCGAAGGTGAAGTCGCCGCTCTTCAATCCAGGATATCTTTTTTTTTACATATAAACAACCGATGACCAGATTGAAAAATGTCTTTTTCTGTTGGACATACATCTCGTTCCTGTATGGTTTCATCGAATATACATAAAACGAAACGGACCGACAAATGGAGAGATTCTATTGTTCAAGAAGGGAAATCTACAGAGATGAGCTTTCAAATAGTAATCACCGGTTGGGTGTTTCTAATGACAATGCTGGTAATATTTTGGCGACCCAAAGACCTGAATGAAGCATGGCCAGCTACGGTTGGTGCCGTCATCATCTTATCGACTGGGATAGTATCCTATATAGATATACTTGATATTTTCAGCAAAATAGGTGGAGCTTCTATTACAATTATAGCTACTATCGTGATGGCAGTAACGCTCGAAAGTTTTGGATTTTTTCACTGGGCAGCAGCAAAGCTTGCAAAACTATCGAAGGGATCAGGGTATCGATTATATTGGTATATCCAATTGCTTTGTTTTTTGATGACTTTATTATTTAACAATGATGGCAGCATTCTAATTACGACACCGATTTTAATATTACTGTTACGAAATCTAAGACTGAAACTCCATCAACAGGTGCCCTATCTATTAAGCGGCGCACTTATTGCCACAGCGTCAAGTGCTCCCATCGGGGTCAGTAATATAGTTAATTTAATTGCGCTAAATATTGTTGAGATGTCGTTATGGCAGCATACCGCATTAATGTTTGTACCTGCGACGGCAGGATTGTTATTTATGTCTTGTTTCATGTTTATTGTCGTTAAGAAAAAAATTCCGACTGAATTACCTAAAGGGTTTTTAGATATTGAAGAATCCTTTTTCACAAAAAAGTTTCACCCATTGAAGGCAAAAACACCGATTGAAACAGCTCGAAAACGGACGAAGTTCATGTTAAAGATATTGCTGTTTGTACTCGTAATAAGAAGTCTGCTTTTCATCGCATCTTATGTACAAATTCCAATTGAGATCGTTGCTGTTTTTGGTTCCACTGTACTTTTGTTATGGAGATGGTTTTATCTCCGCATTAGTCCAAGCGATATCCTGAAAAAGACACCATGGCATATCTTAATTTTTGCTTTTTCAATGTATGTGATCATTTATGGTATGCATAATGTCGGACTGACATCCATGCTCGTCAATTTTTGTAGACCGATTGTCGAACAGGGTTTATTTCAAGCAAGCATCGTTATGGGTGTTTTAGTATCTTTCCTATCGAATTTATTTAACAACCACCCGGCCCTGATGATAGGGACCATTACATTAACCGAGATGGGATTAGATCCCATAACTTTAAAAACTATTTATCTGGCAAATATCATTGGAAGTGATATGGGATCCTTGCTATTGCCAATTGGAACGCTTGCCTCATTAATTTGGATGCATCTTCTACGTAAAAGTAAAATAAAAATTACGTGGAGAGATTATTTAAGCGTCTCCGTAATTGTCATACCACTTACAACGGTCATAACTTTGACTTTGTTATTTCTATGGGTACAGCTGGTATTTCTGTAATTGGGATGCACGGATCCATGGAGCGGATTCAGTATAGTTCTCATACTGTGTAGTTACTACTATATAAATATCCAAACACGAGTAAGAGCTACATTAATGAATTAGGAGAGTACAAATTAGTTTCTGGCGGCTAAAGGGAATACGAATAGGTTTCTGTAAAGACAGACAGTAAAACTAGCTAAGACAAATCGTATATAAAATATGTCGGGTGATTCCTGGCATATCATTCCTCTGCAGTTCATACAGTAACATGTACTGTGGAGGAAGGGGATCGTGCATGCAATATTATTATGGAAATCAAATGCCTTTGCGTTTGCTGGACGAGGCGGAGTTCTGGAAACACCAGGAGGCGGAGCACACCGAAGTTATTCGGGAGGCACTGGATGGACTGGAGCCGGAATATGTGCAAGCCCTAAAAGAGTGGGAACAAGCGTTGACGGAAACTCATCAGCAAGTCGTGAGTTACGTGGAAACGGTCAATCGGATGGGGTATACATTTGAGGAACTCCAAGAGCAAGTAACAGAACTGATAAAATACTGCCTGGACGAGAGCTTAAAGTTTATTGACCTATGCCGAGAAATTGAAGTAAACAGCGCCGCAGCGAAGGATAACCCGTTCGCAAAGACACTCCTCAATCACATTATTCGAGAATCCGAATATTTTGTCGGAATCGCCAGGATTATTTTATATGGAAATCCGTCGGCTTAAAAAGTGTTCTAGAATAGTATTAAGAGAATAATGTTTAACGCACCTGCAAACGTGGAATAGATAATAGGTGGTTTACATGAAGGCAGGTGATAGATATGTCAAAACAATGGAATTTTATCTTTGAAAACAAACTAATTACAGTATATGCCAAAGATAAAGAGCATGCAGAAGAAAAAGCGCGTGCGATATATGAGGATTTACAAAAGAATGCAAGTTAAGAAGCACCGGCCGGGAGGATGGCTGGTGTTTTTTAATTTTATTGGGCGGGGTACCGGGCTGACGCCAGATAATCCGGCTTAACGCTAATAAATCAAAACGAACGCCAATAATTCCAGCTGAACGCCAATAACTCCGTCTGAACGCCAATAAATCAAAATGAACGCCAATATCTCCGTCTGAACGCCAGAAAATCAAAATGAACGCCAATAACTCCGGCTGAACGCCAATAAATCAAAATGAACGCCAATAACTCCAGATGAACGCCAATAAATCAAAATGAACGCCAATAACTCCAGCTGAACGCCAGAAAATCAAAATGAACGCCAATAACTCCAGCTGAACGCCAATAAATCAAAATGAACGCCAATAACTCCGTCTGAACGCCAGAAAATCAAAATGAACGCCAGATAATCCGGCTGAACGCCAGAAAATCAAAATGAACGCCAGATAACCCGGCTGAACGCCAGAAAATCAAAATGAACGCCAGTAAACTAAAACAAATCCTAAGACCCTTCCTATCTATCAAGCCCAACTGCCGGCGTCCAGTCTCACCTCTCTAAATATCAACAACTAGCCGACCCAAATTGTCATTTTCCAGGCGCTCTCCATTAATTCAACAACGAGCACCTCAACAATCCGCCCTGTTTACAATCACTCCCCCATGTACTATACTGATGGCAATCATAAAATTGAACTACATACCGTTTCTGCACTAGGGGTGCCGTTTTTGGCTGAGATGTGAGCGTGGCTCCGATCCCTTATGACCCGATCAGGATAATGCCTGCGTGGGGAAGTGTAGTGACTTTCCCTTTGTTTGCAAATGGACAAGTGGCTACATCTCCTCGGATGTAGTCTCTTTTTTTATGAAAAATTCAGAGGGGGTTTTGACCATGCTATGTGGTACGAGTCCAATTGTCGGATTCCGGTTTTCGCTGTATCCGATGGCAGATGATTTTGTTTCGATTATTAAGGGGGCGCTGGAGGAGACGGATACGTCGGCTGTTTGGATGCATACGGATGATGTGTCCACGGTGATCCGCGGGAAGCAGGCGCATGTTTTCAATGTGGCGAAGGCACTGACACTGCTCGCGGCAAAGAGTGGAAAGCACGTTGCCCTATCCGGCACGTTTTCTGCAGGCTGTCCGGGCGATAGTGCGGGAGATGCCTATTTAGAGGTTGACGATGAATTATTGAATACGGATGACACGAAACAGTATGTGTCCTCCCAGTTTGCTTTGTATCCGATGAATAATCCTTCTTATATGGATATAATTTATCGCGAAGTGGACCGTGCGAAGGAGCAGGGTGTCTTTAATGAGTCGATGCATTACGCAAGCGGCATCCATGGCGATATTCATGAGGTGTTCGCGTTCTATGAAGAAGCCTTTACAAATGCGCGATCTGACCAGCATCGCCATCTTGTCATGACGGTGTCCATGAGCATCAACAGTCCTTCCCATGAAGGAGGACGCTAATATGCTTGCGAAGTGGAAGCTGAAAGAAGTCGTTTTGATGGCTTTGTTTTCTGTCGTGTTTGGTATCGTCTATTTATTGTTTTTGCATGTCGGTAATATTTGGTCTGGCTTTATCGGGCCGATTGCGTATGAATGGATTTTCGGTATTTGGTTCATCGTGTCGATCATTTGTATGTATATTATCCGGAAACCTGGAGCCGCTGTCATTTCGGAAACCATTGCAGCTGCAATCGAGGTGCTCCTTGGGAATGCAGTCGGGCCGCGTTTAATTTTATCCGGACTCATTCAAGGGCTAGGGGCGGAAGCTGCTTTTGCGGCAACTGGCTATAAACGTTTTACGCTGCCTGTTCTTATGTTGGCGGGGGTTGGTTCCTCCATTTTCAGTTTCGCTTATGGCTATCTGCTCGGCGGGTTTTCAGTATTCCAACCGGGTTATATTCTTTTAATGCTCGGTATCCGAATTGCGAGTGGGGCGCTCATTGCCGGTGTCGGCGGGAAGTTTGTCGTGGATGGTTTGCTGGCGACTGGGTCGCTTCGGGGCTATCCGATTGCACGGGCTGTGAAGGGTGACGCGCGTGCATGATGTCATTGCGTTTCAATCGGTCTCTTTTCGGTATCCGGATGAAACGGCGTGGTTAGTCGAAGACCTTTCGTTTTCCATTCAGGCAGGGGAGCGGGTTGTCCTCACGGGACCGAGCGGTTGCGGTAAATCAACGATCCTCTATGTAATCAACCGGCTGTATCCGGAAAACTGCGATGGGAAATTGAAAGGCCGTGTCTTGATATTCGGAAAGGACGCCCATGAATATGTCCCGGGCGAGGTAAATCGCCGAATTGCGACGGTCTTCCAAGACCCTGACTCCCAATTTTGCATGCGCACAGTCGAAGAGGAGCTGGCGTTCACTCTCGAAAACTTGCGGACGCCGCGATCTGAAATGGATGGGAAAATAGAAGACGTTTTGCGATTAACCGGGCTGACTGATTTTCGTCATGCGGTTATCCAGCAATTATCAGGCGGGGAAAAGCAACAGATTGCGCTCGCTTGTGCTTTGATCATGGAACCTGAAATCCTGTTGCTCGATGAACCACTCTCTCATTTGGATCCGATCTCTGCCCAGTCCTTTGTCTGTTTGCTTGACCGATTGCAGCAGGAACGCGGATTTACTGTTGTGGCAATTGAGCATCGCTTGGATTTATGGGAACGATTTTTTAATCGGGAAATCGTGCTGCAAGGACAGCAGCAACTAAGCGAAATAAAAAAGCGTACACCTTCTATTCGAAAGGAATGTGCTTTGCGGGTAGAGAAACTGTGCACGTCTACCTTTCTCCAGCAAGCTTCTTTTACACTTCAAAAGGGAGAAATAGCTGTACTGGCAGGTGCTAATGGGAGCGGGAAGTCAACGATGCTGAAAGCGCTCGCCGGTTTGATTCCAGCGAAAGGGACGGTCGCTCCGAAGGCATTAGGATATGTTCCACAATCTCCGGAGTTTCTTTTCATTACTACAACAGTGGAAGAGGAGATCGCTTACGGAGGAGGAGAGAGGTCACGTGAAATAATGGAGGCGATGCAACTGGAGCAGGTTGCCGGTTCCCACCCGTTCGCTGTGAGCCACGGGCAGAAACGGCGTGTTGCCATTGCGGCTATGCTTAGCGACGGGCGGGATGTCATTTTAATGGACGAACCTACCTCCGGCCAAGATGCCGTTTCGTTGCAGGAGCTGTCACGCTTGATTGACGAAAGAGCCAAGGAAGGCACGGCGTTTCTCATTGTCACTCATGATATGAAGTTTGCTTATGCGATTGCGGACCGTATTCTGTTAATGAGAGATGGGAGATTGACAGGTGCGTTTCATGCAGAAGATGTTTGGAGAAAACCGGAATTGCTGAAAGACCACCGTTTGATGGCTCCGAAGGGAGTGGCAGAATATGAAGCAAGCTTTGCATAAGATGAATCCTTCTGTGAAATTCCTTGTCATCACTGTTTGCATGCTGACATTGGCGTTTTTCTTTAATCCGTGGACTCCGTTGATTTGCTGGGGCGGGGTCATCCTGTTGCAGCTTTGCTTCAGTTCGATCGATTGGAAGAAATGGCTGTTGTTCATGATTCCCTTTTTAATCATGTCATTTGGATACTTTTGGACAACGATTGTTTTTGCAGAGGACCGGACTGGCGATGTCGTCTGGTCGGTGTTTCAGTACGACATCACGAGAACACAGCTGGACCATGCGTTATCGCTTAGCTTCCGGGTGTTGGCATTTGCCGGTTTATCCCTGCTTTTTGCATTCACAACGGATCCAACAAAGTTCATTTTAAGTCTCATGCAGCAATTAAAGCTGTCTCCTAAAATCGCTTATAGTATATTAGTCGGCTATCAATTCCTACCTGTTATGAAAGACGAATTCGTCTATATTCAACAGGCTCATCGGTTGCGTGGAGCTGTCCGAGATAAGAATGCTATAGTCCGCCTTTGGAATTTGAGACGCATCCTGTTGCCAATGCTGGCGGGCGCCGTCCGGAAAGCGGAGCGTTCGGCGTTTGCGATGGAAGCGAGAGGTTTTACGGGAGAGAAGCGTCTGGCGTTTTATAGAGTCGTCCAGGTTGGCAAAAATGATGTTGTCATGAGTGCGCTCTTCCTTTTCATTCTAGCTGCAGGATGTGCAGTAGGATTAAGGTAAATCCCTATCATATTACGCACTCAGCGTGCAGATAAAGTGTTGATTACTTTGTCTGCACGCTTTTTGTGCTGCATTCCCTTTTAGGGGGAAACCCCTATACTTTGATTTTTCCGGCTACTCTACAATGTACATAGATAAAGTAACAACCATGAAACAAGGAGGCGTTCACATGAAGACTTCATACAGAGTCGTCATCGTAGGTGGAGGATCCGCAGGGATTTCGGTTGCTGCCCGGTTACTGCGTCAATCGCAAGCATTGATGGGCGAAGTGGCAATCATCGATCCGGCAGAGAAACATTATTATCAACCGCTTTGGACATTGGTCGGCGGAGGCGCAGCGAAGAAAGAGGATTCGGAGAGGTCAATGGGAAGCTTGATTCCGCAAGGAGCCGTATGGATCCAAGATGCTGTCGCATCCTTCAGCCCGGTGGACAATGCGTTAATGACGGCAGAGGGGACTACCTTAACGTATGACTACCTCGTTGTGGCGAGCGGCATTGAAATTAACTGGAATGCGATCAAAGGATTGTCGGAGGCACTTGGCACGAAGAATGTGTGCAGCAACTATTCCTTCGAGCATGTCGACTATACATGGGAAACGATCCGATCGTTCAAGGGTGGTACTGCTCTGTTCACGCATCCGGCTTCTCCAGTGAAATGCGGTGGTGCGCCACAAAAAATCATGTACTTGGCAGAGGATCATTTCCAGCGTTCGGGCATGCGTGACAAAACGAAAGTGATTTTTGGCTCAGCCAATCCTGCTATCTTTGACGTGGAAAAATATCGTCTCGCTTTGGAGAAGGTCGTGGAACGCAAGCAGATCGATGCCCGTTTCCGCCGAAACCTGATTGAAATCAAAGCGGATGAAAAAATCGCGGTATTTGAGCATCTCGATACACATGAAATGGAAGAGATTCCTTATGACATGATACATGTAACACCATATATGCAGGCGCCTGCCTTCATCCGTACGAGCGCGTTGGCGGATGCCAATGGCTGGGTCGATGTTCATCCTTATACGCTGCAGCATGTTCGCTTTGCCAATGTATTTGCCCTAGGAGACAATGCGAATTTGCCGACATCAAAAACAGGCGCGGCCATCCGCAAGCAGGCACCGGTCGTTGCCGAGAATTTGATCGCACTCATGCGCCAGCAACCTATGCCAGCAACGTATGACGGCTATTCCTCCTGTCCAATTGTCACAGGCTATAACAAGCTGATTTTGGCAGAATTCAATTATGATAAACAGCCAGTGGAATCCATGCCGTTCAACCAGGCCGTGGAACGGACAAGCATGTATGTAATGAAAAAGGATTTACTGCCAATTATGTACTGGGACGGCATGCTGAAAGGGACGATGTAAACGATTCATCGAGGAAGGAGGAGGACGAAGATGAAGAATGAACATGCGCAGGAAGGCGGAGACTTGCTTCAATTGATGACGGAATTGGAACGGCCAGAGGTCCAGCAATCGCTCACATCACTTTTGAATAAGCTGCCGGAATTCGAAAAAAGCATCGACTCCATCGGGAATGCCGTCCAGTTTGGCAAAGCAGTTTTCGAGGATCAAACCGCGATTCAAAAATATGATCAGCTGTTATCGACCTACAATTTAGATATGGAAACGATCATTGCAATGGTCGCTTTGCTAGAAAAATTGCCAAAGCTCGTCAAGCTGATGGAACAGCTCGAAGACATCATGGAATTTGTGACAGCTGTCATTCAGGATAAGCAATCTGTCGAGTATTTGATTTCCAATGTGAAAGAGCATGCGGAGCCTTGGGTGCGAAAAGGGAAAGATGGCCTTACCCTCTTCGAGGAAGTGCAAAATCGAATGGAATGCAACCCACAGAACGTCAAGTTATTCTCGCTTGTTAAATGGTTGAAGGACCCGATGGTGCAAAAGGGTCTTTGCTATGTGCAAGCAACAATGGAAGTTTTGAATGAACGTACACAAAAAAATAATGGATAGGGGATTGAACATATGTTACTACGTTACTTTTATGATGAGAAATTAGCTCATGCATCTTATTTCGTCGGCTGCCAAGCCAAAGGTGAAGCGGTTGTCGTGGATCCAATGCGGAACATTGCACCGTATATTGAATTGGCCGAGAAAGAAAACATGAAAATTGTCGGCGCGTTGGAAACACACATCCATGCGGACTTCGTTTCAGGATCCCGCGAACTTGCCGATCGTTTCGGAACGACGCTTTATATTTCGGACGAAGGCGATGCAGATTGGAAGTACCAGAACATCGAGCATGTTCCGCATCAGCTTTTGAAGGATGGCGATGAATTCAAAATAGGTAATCTCGTTTTCAAAACGATGCATACACCAGGCCATACGCCGGAAAGCATTTCATTCTTGCTCACGGACCGTGGCGGAGTTGCAGATGAGCCGATGGGTATTTTCTCAGGCGATTTCGTGTTTGTCGGTGATATCGGCCGTCCGGACTTGCTCGAGAAAGCTGCTGGCATTCAAGGAACGTCGGAGTCTGGAGCGAAAGCGATGTATCAGTCCCTAAAAAAATTCAAAGCGCTCCCAGATTATTTGCAAGTATGGCCGGCCCATGGTGCAGGTAGTGCATGTGGTAAAGCGCTGGGCGCGGTGCCATCGTCAACAGTCGGTTATGAAAAACAATTTAACTGGGCCATGAAATTCGATAACGAAGCAGATTTTATTGCTGCCTTGCTGGACGGCCAGCCCGAGCCACCTTACTATTTCGCAGTCATGAAGCATGTAAACAAAGTGGGCATCGAATTGATTAAAAATCTGCCGGAAGTGAAGCAATTGAATTCGCTGGCAGACGTGAAAACTGTCATCGCAGCCGGCCATCAAGTGTTAGACACGCGGAAAGCGGACGAATTTGCGGCTGGCCATGTTGAAGGTTCCATCAATATTCCATTCAATAATTCATTCGCAAACTGGTCCGGTTGGCTGGTGAATTATGAACAGCCGCTTTACTTGCTCGTGGACCCTGCTAATTTGGAAGAGATGTTGATTGCACTCCGTTCCGTCGGTATCGACAATGTGGTTGGGTATGCGGATGTAGAAGTATTGAAAGAAGCTTCTGAGCTTGAGTCATATGAAAACATTTCTCCGCTTGAAGCAAAAGAGATGATGGAGAACGAAGATGTGTATGTGATCGATGTCCGGAATAAAACAGAATTTGACGCCGGGAATATTGAGCAGGCGCAGCATCTCATGCTCGGAACTCTTCGCAAGCGGTTGGATGAAGTGAAAGATGACAAAAAAATTATTGTCCATTGCCAAGCAGGAGGCCGGTCTGCGATTGCAGCGAGCGTTCTTCAGGCGAATGGCATAAAAAATGTCGTCAATATGGCTGGCGGTTACGCAAGATGGTGCAGGGAAGTTAACTAATCAACATGATAAATTATAGCCGCCAAGGTCACTCATTGCCTTGGCGGCTTTTCAGCACAGAGAGGAGGAACTGTGAATGGGATTTGTAGTTGCCGTGCTCGCGAGTATTTTCGCATGGAGACTATATGAACGGATTGCCCCTATATCGGGTGCTTCGTGTGTTGATGAGCCGCCGGAACAGACAGCCATTATTGACGTGCGGGATTATCAGCTAGCGGATCACGAGCCTTTTGAACGAGCTGTGAATATCCCATTTGCCTATTTGAAGCGAAATCTTAAAATGATTCCCGGCAAACAGGTCCATATTATTGCGGACAATTCGCTGAATCGAAATTTGAGCATCCGTTATTTGCGCAGAAAAGGCTATGGAGTTACAAGTTATTCGCTGACTGAATGCCCATGTAAATCTTACTCGGCTCCACGTTTTTGACTGCATCCGAGTCGCTTCTTACAGGTATCCATCCTACAACCATTGCAGATGGATATGCTAAGATGAAGGAAGACAAGCATACGGAGGAAGGGGCCGGACGGTCATGATGGATCATATGAACTTAGGAAGCGAATACTTAGAACAGATATTCAGAAATATACAGGATGGGATCATCATTATGGATGATCGCCGGCAAATTCTCATGATGAATCCTTCGGCGAAGCGATTGACGGGCTGGGATCTGACGGACTCTGTTCCGTTCTGCTCTTTTTGCGAGCATCGCACAACGGGCCATGGGGAAAATCGATGCTATTTAATTGAGAATAATGAAGTACCGTATTTCCTTTCTAAAATGCCGACTTATCACGGTAAGAAAATTGATGTTGAAATGAGTACAGCCCTTATGTACACAGATCCAAAAAACGACCGAAAGGAATATTTGCTTGTGCTGCGGGACCAAACACTGCAATTGAAAGAGGAGGAAGCCCGCTTCTCCAAAATGATGATTAAGAAATTAATTGAAGCGAAGGAATCGGAACATAAGCGGCTCGCTCAGGAGTTGCATGACGGGGTAGGGCAATCCCTCTATTCCATTTCTGTTGCTCTGCAAGCGATCGAGTCCTATGTCAATAATCCTAAGCTCAATACGTATATAGAGGAAGTGCGAATGGAACTGCAGAAGGTGATGAACGACATTAAGATGTATTCCTATCAATTAAGGCCGCATAGCATCGACCAGCTTGGCATTGGGCCAACATTGAAAACGCTCATTGATTCCGTTCAGAAGCTTCATCCGGAACTCGACATTCGGTTTAAAACAAATTTCACGGAGCGTTGCCATCCTTCTGTTGAAATCAATCTTTACCGTGTTGTGCAAGAGGCATTGCATAACGTCATCAAGTACGCGTCAGCCAGCCATGTCATCATTCAATTGGACAAATTGGATGACAACCTAGTCTTGCACATTAAAGACGACGGAATTGGTTTTGATATGGAATCAATGAAAAAGGAAGGCCTTGGCTTAAAGCATATGCAGGAGCGAGTCGATCAATTAGACGGCACATATTCCATCATTTCCGCCCCGGGCGAAGGGACACGCATCGATATTCAAATTCCGAAATGGAAGGAGGGGTTCCTCTATGATTAAAGTGCTCGTCGTAGATGATCATGTGCTAATCCGCAAAGGAATCATCCTGCTATTGGAAAACTACCGGGACATACAAGTCGTCGGTGAAGCTGGTGATGGCGAGGAAGCGATCCAATTGGCTGTCCAGACACAGCCGGATGTGGTGCTCATGGACATCTCCATCCCAAACGGACTCGATGGATTCACCGCCACACAGGAAATCATGAAGCAAGTCAGCCACGTCAAAGTCATCCTGCTGACGATGCATAATGAGATCGTCTATATCCAAAAAGGGATTGAAGTGAATGCGCACGGCTATCTGCTGAAAAATAGCCAAGGAAACGAGCTCTATGATGCCATCAAGTCGGTCCATAACGGCCAACGGTATTACAGCGTCGGCTTGCCGGAGGAGCAGCTCGAGAAGCTCTTTAAACAGAAAGGCAAGGAAAAAGGGGAGCTCTTAACTGTCCGGGAGCAGGAGATTGTCCGCTTGACCATCCTTGGTTTTACAAATGTCCAGATCGGCAAAAAGCTGTTCATCAGCAGCAAAACAGTCGAAAATCACAAAGCGAACATCATGCAGAAACTGGAACTGAAAGACAAGTCGGAGCTGATCCAATACGGACTCGCGAATAAATATGTCTAACCACAAGAACCAACCATTCCTCGCAGAGGATACGGTTGGTTTTTTTTGCCCAGCGACCGTTTCTTTAGTGGAAAACCCCTATATGGGGCAGTCCATACCCGTTCTATACTAAGGATAGAGATAGAAAGTTAGAACTGGTAAGGAGCTGAAAGCCATGGATTTCACATTTATTATTGTCATTTTCTTGATCGGATTCATCGGATCGTTTGTTTCGGGCATGCTCGGGATCGGTGGATCGATTATTAAATACCCTATGCTGCTGTATATTCCGCCGTTGTTTGGGTTAGCCGCCTTTACGGCACATGAAGTATCCGGAATTAGCGCGGTTCAAGTATTCTTCGCATCCATTGCGGGTGTGTGGGCGTATCGCAAAGGCGGTTATTTGAATAAATCTCTAATCATCTACATGGGGGGCTCCATTTTACTCGGCTCCCTAGTCGGAAGCTATGGCTCCCAATTTCTTTCGGAAAGCGGCGTTAATATCGTCTACGGTGTTCTCGCTTTGATTGCCGCGGTCATGATGTTCGTGCCGAAGAAGAAAATTGATGATATTCCGATGGATCAGGTGACGTTCAATAAAACACTGGCTGCGGTCTTAGCATTCATTGTCGGGATCGGTTCTGGCATTGTGGGAGCGGCAGGAGGATTTCTGCTTGTGCCAATCATGCTCGTTGTCCTCGGCATTCCAACACGGATGACCATTGCGACAAGCCTCGCGATCACCTTTATATCCTCAATCGGTGCGACGGCAGGAAAGCTGGCTACCGGTCAAGTGGATTATTTCCCTGCCATCATTATGATTATCGCAAGTCTTCTTGCAGCCCCGCTTGGAGCGAAGGCGGGCGGGAAAGTGAACACGAAGGTTCTGCAAGGAATTCTAGCTGTGCTAATCTTAGCGACTGCGGTCAAAATCTGGCTTGATATTTTGTAAGTCCGGGAGGGGAATCACCATGTATCGAAAACAAGAAAGACGGCTCATGATTCTCAGCTTTACGGTTGCCGTCATTATGCTGGTATCTATCATCGGCAGGATATTTGGAAGCTAAGGAGATGAAGGAAAGATGGTCAACGATTCTGCTGTTTTCTGGAGTCGGGTATTAACCGAGTTAACATTATCTTTTCATATCCTCTACGCAACGATAGGCGTCGGGGTGCCCCTGATGATCATGATTGCCCAATGGGTCGGCTATAAAAAGAATGATGAACATTATATTTTATTAGCACGGCGCTGGGCGCGCGGATTTGTGATCACGGTAGCGGTCGGGGTAGTTACGGGAACAGCGATCGGCTTACAGCTGTCCTTGCTCTGGCCGAATTTCATGGAACTGGCGGGACAAGTAATCGCTTTGCCGTTGTTCATGGAAACGTTCGCGTTCTTCTTCGAGGCGATTTTCCTGGGCATTTATTTGTATACATGGGACCGTTTCAAGAATCAAAAACGCCATATGCTGTTGCTTGTGCCTGTGGCGATTGGCGCGTCCATGTCCGCCGTGTTTATAACGATTGTCAATGCATTCATGAATGCTCCGCAAGGCTTTGAAGTGGTGAATGGAGAGCTGGTTAATATCCAGCCGTTCCTTGCCATGTTGAATCCTGCGATGCCTACGAAAGTAGCGCATGTTCTGGTCACTGCATATATGACATCCGCATTCGCACTCGCTTCCATCGCGGCATACCGCATGCTGCGTGGTTCCAAGCATGTGTACCATAAAAAAGCGCTTCATATGCTCATGAAACTAGGGCTTATCTTTGCCGTTGCTGCAGCAGTCGTAGGTGATTTCTCAGGTAAATATCTTGCGGAGTACCAACCGGAAAAACTCGCAGCTGCGGAGTGGCATTTTGAAACAGAAAAAGGTGCGCCGCTCATTTTGTTCGGTGTGACAGATGGGGAAGAAGTGAAGTATGCATTTAAAATCCCATATGCACTGAGCATCCTGGCACATAACAATCCAACAGCTGAAGTGATTGGACTCGACCAATTTCCTGCGGATGAAGTGCCGCCTCTTTATATTCACTATCTGTTTGACCTGATGGTGGCGATCGGCATGTTCCTGCTGTTCGTTGCGCTCGTCTATGTGATCGGAAAGTGGCGGGGCTGGAAATGGATTTCGAGCAAATGGTTTACAAGAACGATCGTAGCAGGCGGCCCGCTCGCATTGCTTGCCATTGAAGCCGGCTGGTGGCTTGCGGAAGTTGGAAGACAGCCTTGGATTTTACGCGGCTATATGAAAACAGCGGAAGGGGCGACAACGAGCGGAAGTGTGGATTTGATGCTCATTGCATTCGCAGCACTGTACATCGTCCTGGCAATTGGCAGCGTCGTCGTATTAATTCGGATGTTCCGCCATAATCCGATTGAACGTGAGATCGCGGAAAGACATGTGACAGAAGAAGGTGGACGTTCATGACATTAGAGATATTGGGCATTACGGTGCTATGGCTGTTCTTGTTCGGCTATGTCATTGTCGCTTCGATCGATTTTGGAGCTGGTTTCTTCAATGCATATAGCTTGTTGACAGGCAAGAATCATATTTTGACCAATGTTATCAAGCGATACCTTTCACCTGTTTGGGAAATTACCAATGTGTTTCTAGTGTTCTTCTTTGTCGGAGTCGTCGGGTTTTTTCCGAAAACAGCGTTTTATTACGGGACAGTGCTGCTCATTCCGGTAAGCATTTCGTTGATCCTCTTGTCGATCAGAGGCAGCTACTATGCCTTTGAATCGTACGGATCGAAAAAGGGATATCACAAAGGGTATGCTCTTGCGTATGGCATCGCCGGCTTGTTGATTCCAGCTTCCTTGTCGGTCGTCTTCACCATTTCCGAAGGCGGTTTCGTCTCGATGATGGAAGGACAGCCAGTGTTGGATTATGACGCATTGTTCAAGAGTCCGCTCACTTGGGCGATTGTCGTTTTGAGCGTCATGGCGGTCCTCTATATTTCCGCCGTGTTTCTAACTTGGTATGCAAGGAAAGCGAACGATTCCCGAGCATCCGACCTTATGCGGAAATACGCCTTGATTTGGGGGGGTCCGCTCATGATCAGTGCGGTGGGCATCATCGTGGAATTAAAGCGGAATACAACGCAGCACTATGAACGGATGGTAGATTTTTGGTGGCTGTTTGCCATATCGGCAGGGCTTTTCCTCGTAACGGTCTGGCTGTTGTGGAGAAAGCGTAAATACGGGCTCGCGGTCTGGCTGCTGATCTTGCAATTTGCGCTGGCGTTCTTTGCCTATGGTATTTCACATTACCCATATTTGCTGTATCCACATCTGACTATCTACGACAGCATTACAAACCAAGCAATGGCCATTTCACTCGTCGTTGCATTCATTGCAGGCCTTTGCTTATTAGTTCCATCTCTCTATCTTGTCATGAAGCTGTTCTTATTTGATAAGGACTATGTAGCAGGGAAGCAGGATGAACATGTGTGAGGTGAAGCGGATATGAATCAATTCATTATTTTCTATGCGCCGTTCATTGTAGTCGCCTTATCAATTGCAGCTGCATTTTACGTAGCGCCGAAAAGCCGGGATAAATGATAAAAAAAGGATGAGGGAAAAGCGCAATGCTTAGTCCCTCATCCTTTTTATTGATACCACTTAGGTTTTATTCTGCTAAAGTAATCATGATCTTCTAAATACAAATAAACTTTATCTAACATCTCATTCATCTGGTTTGGAATTGTATTTGTAGTCCATACAACAGTTGAGAAAACGCACATTGCCAGGTAAAGTGAATACAACCTCCAGAAATCTTCATCTGGTTCTTTATTATTAAAATAGCCTCTGATTTGTCCTATTGAAAAAGGAATGCTTACTCCTCGGCTGAAAATTCCTATCTTTAGAAATTCGTGAATAGGATCGCCCCAATCATAGCTGCCAAAGTCGATAATTCCAGCGAATTTCTTATTACTCACAATGATGTTTCCAAGGTGGAAATCATCATGTTGAAAAAAGTTCGGACGATGTTTCATAAGATGGATATTCTCATCAATAAAACTCATTATGTTACGGTCATGATTAACCTTTACCTCACCTGCCAAGTAAGCAGCTAAATATTTCTTATGCTTCTCAACTTTCCTTGCATACCATGAAGGAATACGACTTGGGGCAGACAACTGGTGCATTTTTCTTAATTCTTTTCCCGCCTCGAGGCCAATGGTATATTGTTCTTGATCTGAGTATTTTACGATTTCATCCTCAGCATCCTTTCCCTCTAAGTAAGTTGTAATCAAATACCCTCGATTACCAACCACACCTATTGAAATCGGTTTTGAACAAGTAACGTTATACTCCTGCAACCTTTCCAAAATAGAGTATTCGGTCTTCTTTAGTTCCAACTCTTCTAAATCAAACATTCGAAGTAGTAGTTTATTTTTACCATCTTCCATGTGTGCAAGAAATTTTTTATCTGAGGAAAACCCCTTTTTAATTTCAAAAACTTCTTTGCAATTACTTATAATAGGAATCTGTTTTATCAGTGTTTTATTCACATCCTCACCCCTATTGTTTAATTATGAAATCAAGTCAACAATTCCAGTTAAGCTTTCTTCACTTTAATCCGATACGCTAAACATTCAGAAAGAGGCGCTACCGGATGGTAGACCCACTCATCGTAATCCATCCTGCCGCCAGGGAAAATACCCGTGATGTGCAGGCCGGCTTCACTGCACAAGCTGCTGATCTCTTCAATCGTATAGCATCGCAAAGACTGAGTGACAGGCTCAGACGGATTGTCGATAGACCACCACGTATCGAGCATGCGACGGTTTTCCTCATCATACTCGTATCTTCGGTTGGCGCGATCCAACTTCATTTCCTGGCCGGCCGCCTTTTGCCAATGCGTAGGCTGGTAAATATCAATCAAAGCACAACCATCCTCTTTCATCCAGCCTGCCATTCGTTTCAGGAGGAAGAGCTGTTCCTCGTCAGTCCCAACCCCGAATCCATCCAAGTAGCCAGTGACATCAAATCGTTCCTCAAATTCATATGTGTAAAAGTCACCTTGGTGGATAGCAATTGTTTCGGGAGAGCGGCTTTTTGCAAATGCAACCAATTCCGGCACAAGCTCCAGCGTTGTCATTTTCACTCCTCGCCGGGCAAGTCCCTTTGCGAAGATGCCGTTTCCCGCTCCGATTTCGAGCATTGTATCAAACGGCTTTCCAACCTGCTCTTGCAATTCGTCGACTTGCCGTTCAATATCTTCCTTCATTTGATCCTCTAAACTAGAGTTGAGCCATTCAAACTGTTTTTGATAAAAGGGGAGTACCCATGTGTTTGTTGTCATTTTCATTCCTCCTGTAAGTTGGTTCGAATTACAGAAGGTGCTTCAAATTCCGGATGCCCATATGTGATCGCTCCTCTTGGTTTAAGTGTACCTTACTGCAGTGTAGTAGTCATCCTAAATTATGGATGTGATAAAATAAGAGGAAATGGTTTGAACATCGCACATTGAGTAGCCGAGTGGAATTATTTGAAATCAATAATTAATAGGTGATTTTAGTATGAGAAAAAAAAGAATAGTGAAAAGAGAAGAAAGTGGATTTATGAACTATGGAGAAGAGTTTGGGCAAGACGAAAATTTCTTCTTTATTGCAGGCTTTACAGGAGAAGGAGTTCCATATGGTGTCACATGGGAAGAAGCCTTCGCCCGCGGTCTGATAAATGACGAAGAGGAGAAAACTTACGAAATACCTTTACCTTTTTAAACATGGGATGATTATTATGTTGATAGTAATGCCATCTTTTTATTTTGAAGTCAAAATAGGTATGGAACAAGGGGAAGATCTATACTTCCTCTTGTTTTTTTAGGCAAGAAAATGAACATTTAGATGTGGTAGAATTGTTGGTAAATAGAAAAAAAGGGGAAAGAACATATTGATTGATATAAGAACATTAGAATTGGATAAAAACAGAAGGATCATCATTATTTCAGACATCCACGCAAACTTGCCTTTATTCAAAAGACTGCTTGAGAAAGTGAACTATACACCGGAGGATTACTTGTTCATCAACGGCGATCTTTGCGAGAAGGGGCCTGACAGTCTCGACACTGTCGCCTACGCGCGAGAGCTGTCTGCAGCATCGGAGCATGTCTTCATTACGAAAGGAAATTGCGACATCGTTCACCGCTATGTATTCGACAAGGTAGAGGGCATTAGAAACTATATGGCCAAACAGCCCTATTCCATTTTGAATGAAATGCTTGTAAAGCATGGTAAACAACTGGACCACTTTTCCACATTGGAAGAGCTCGGGGAGTTCTATCAGGACAACTTCGGCGAAACGCTCGATTGGCTGGAAAACTTGCCGGTTGCGTTTGAGACAGATGAGTTCATACTCATCCATGCGGGAGTGGAAAATCGGCCCGATTGGCAAAATACGAGCTTGGCGAATGCCTTATACATGCCATCTTTCTATGAAAAGGGACATATGGCGGATAAGACTGTCATTGTCGGGCATTGGCCGGTCGTTAATTATAGGGCGAATACGATCAGTTCCAATTCTCCAGTCATCGATGTCTCCAAGAAAGTGATTGCGCTTGATGGAGGGAATGGCATTAAGCGGGATGGACAGTTGAATGCGCTAATTTGGAAGGGCGACGATGTTTCTCATGTCTTTGTGGATGATCTTCCAACTGCGGAGATTATGCAAGACCATCAAGATCGTGCGGGTAACTGTGGAACTGTCACCTATCCGAATTATGAAGTGCAAGAACTCCAAAGAGAATCGTATTTTACCTTGTGTGTAAATAAAAAGTCAGGCATCCAACAATGGGTAAAAAATGAATACATCGTAAATGGCATGTGCAAAAGCGATGTAAGCACGACATTCCTCAGCGTGGGACAGGGGGAACGCGTTTCGATTGTGAATGAAACATGTGATGGCTTTACTCTCGTTAAAAAGAAAGACGGGAGCGTCGGTTGGATACCAAAAGAATGCCTTGAAAGATGAAAAGAAAGGGGATGGGGATATGGCAATGCCGACTCATATCGTAGCTGCTGGAGGAATTGTAGAAGACAAAGAGGGCAATATCTTGCTCGTCAAAACGCAACATGGAGGCTGGGTTTTCCCCGGAGGACAAGTTGAAGTGGGGGAAAATGTGATGGATGCCGTCCGCCGGGAAGTGAAGGAAGAGAGCGGCATCGATATTGAAGTAGCGAAGCTTATTGGGGTTTATTCGAATACGGGCATACATAAATGGTATGACGGCGTGACAGATGTGCCAACGAAGGTAATGATGGATTTTGCATGCAATCCGCTTGGCGGCGAGCTATGCACTTCCGAAGAGACTTCCGATTGCCGATGGGTGCGAAAGGAGAACGTCCTCGACTATATTACGGGGCCGGCTTATCGAACCCGGTTCCAGACGTATCTGGCGTTTGACGGGAATGTCAGATATATGGATTATGTCACGCATCCTGAATTTGAAGTGAAGCTGGATCGGAAAGTATGACGATAAAGCAAACTGCGGGAAAGCCAGCCGCGGGGCGAAACCTAGAATGGAAACGCAAAGGGAGCGTCCTCATTTGGGGGCTTGTACTGGTTGGAGCAATGATTCTCCTCGTTAGCCAAGTGCTCAGTTATCCATTTCTGAAATTACTGCCACTCGGAGTCATCAGTATCGTGGGGTTTGGCTTGCATAAGTGGATGTCGTCCTATTCGGCGAAAAAACTTCCGTTTGAGAATTGGCTGCAAGTGGAGTTTCCAGAAAAAATCATCGTGCTCCGGACATGGGGATTTGAACTCGTGTTTGCTCTTATTCTCCTTTCGTTGGGAGCTGACCCGATTAAAGATTTGATGGAGCTGAAAACACCTGTTTATCAGGTCAATTCTCTCTTTTTGGAGCTGGCCATTCTTTTTGCCATTCTATCCGTATTGCCGATGTTCATTTATTATGCGTTTGATAAGTGGAAACGCTCCTCCTTTGAGGAACAGATCATGACAAAAAAGAAAAGTGAGGCTGAGACAATGAATGAATTTCTTTATGACCGTTTGATGGTGGATTATGATGAAACTTTATCGTCTGGTGGAATAGATGGAAAACGGCTCGCACACCGTTTAAACGAGCTATCAAAGATTGGCCAGACAAAAGACAAAGGAGTGGACCGGCCCGGATTTTCCAAAGCGGAGAAGGACGCGAAACATCTCGTGATGGGGTGGATGAAAGAGGCTGGCTTGGATGTCAGGGAAGACGGAGTCGGTAATATTTTCGGACGCTTAAAAGGAAACGATGATCAGCGGGTCATAGTATCCGGTTCTCACGTCGACAGTGTGCCGAACGGAGGGAATTTTGACGGGCCGCTTGGCGTTATTGCTGCATTAGAGGTAGTGGAGGCATGGAAGTCATCGGGGTACCGTCCAGCTAAGTCATTTGAGGTAGTCATTTTCTCGGATGAAGAAGGATCGAGATTTGGTACGGGCTTGACAGGAAGCCACGCTATGGTGGGGAAATTAATTCCGGAGGATACTGCTCGTTTAAAGGATGCCGAGGGCAAATCCTTTGAAACAGTGATGGAGGAATACGGCAGCTCATTGGAACAAGTATGGCAAGCGAAACGTGATATTCGTGAAATCGAGTTGTTTGTGGAAGTACATATTGAACAAGGAAAGAGATTGGAACAGAACCATTTGCCTGTCGGTATCGTCAAGGGGATTGCTGGGCCGGTATGGATGAACTTCACCTTTGACGGTGAAGCAGGACACGCGGGGAATACACCAATGGATGACCGGAGGGATCCCGTTGTGGCAGCTGGAGCATTTGTTCATCAACTGGCAGACTTGCCGCGGCGTTTTAGTGAAACCGCTGTCGCCACGGTAGGTAAACTAAATGTCTATCCAAATGGCATTAATGTTATTGCGCAGAAAGTCGAGTTGACGGTAGATGTTCGTGATATTTTGCTGGAAGAACGGAAGCAGCTTGTGGAGGCGATCATCGAAACGGCCAAGTTGGCAGGGAAGCAATTCAATGTCAGCGTGTCTTATGAAGAAATGCTGGCAGTCGATCCGCTGTTAATTGATCCACAGCTTACATCATGCATCGAAGAGTCGATTGCCAGTTTTGATGTGGAGCCGATGGAATTGGTGAGCGGCGCGGGGCATGATGCCATGGTGGTAGGACGGGAAGTTCCGGCAGCGATGATTTTTGTGCGCAGCAAAAAAGGGATTAGCCATAATCCTGAGGAATGGACTGATTTAAACGATTGTGTAAGAGCTGTTCATGTTTTGAAGGATTTTATTGAGAAGAGAATGGCACTGTAACACATTCAATTGCAAGATGGTTCTGCCAGCTTGATTCCTAATTGAGACAACTGCATTAGAAAAGAAAGGCGACTAAGAGAACATCATTCTTAGTCGTCTTTTTGAATGCAAGTCATGATCTGCGAATCAAAGCAGCAGAGGGCAGTCATCAAGAAAAATGAACCTTGATATGTATTCATGGGTGCTGAACAGCCAGAAGTTTATCCATCGCCGACTTTAACGATTTCATAAAACGAATTTCCAAAGTGAACTCCATATCGTTCCACTCTTTTACATGCTGTGGATGAAGTCCAGCGATTACTATGTTAAAGCCTAACAACTGCAATACCTTCAACAAGGATTCAAGCCCCTGCAAGCCACTTTGATCAATATGCCCGACCGCCGTGAAATCCAAAATCAGTGTCTCCACCTCGGAAAGATAGGCACGCTGGGATAACTTGGCGGCGATCAATTCGGTTTTTGTCTGGTCAAGCCCGCCGTAAATGGGAATTAAGGCGATAGAATCGGTCACTTCAATAAATGGAGAGGACAGCTTAATATTCTCATGCAACAGCTCTTCCGCATTTTCCTTGGCTTCAAGAAGTTCAAAATTGGTATCGTTCAGGCGGGTTCGTAGGCTGATCAGCTGTTCGCTTACTTTTTCAACAGCTTTGTCTTTCTCAATAATGAGTACCTCTCCAATTTCTCCTTCAGACCAGGCTACATACAGGTCTGCCAGAACAATGCTGCCCGAACTGGAGAGGACATTGATTTCTAACGCTTTAATGGGTTCGAAGCGAAGGAGGTTCATGACCGCCTTTGGACGGCTCTCTTCTTCAATAACATCGAGAATGGTTTGGGCGCTTGCTAAAACTAGCCTTGCTGTTTCGTTCGCTTTGATGATCTCCAATTCTGCGTTAATGGCATAGATGGGGATGGCTAAGCCGGTCTTAAGAAAAGGCATTGATGGTTCCCACTCCTTTTTGTGCGAATGCGAGCCACCGATGAAGCTCCCTTAGATTCGACATGATAATTACTTGCCCTGAGGCTGCTTCCTCTTCGAAATGGACATGGGGAGCCATCCGGCCACCAATCAGTACGGTCGGCTGGCCGGCTGTTTGGGAAAGCACTTGAACGGATTTTTTCAACGTCGGCAGCCGATAGGAAAGTGCCGCAGACATGGCAATGACATCGGGCTGCCAGGCGTTCGCTGCGGTTTCTGCATGCCGAAGGGGAAGATTGGGACCTAAATATCGCACACTCCAACCGAACTCCTGAAAGACGGCGGAAGCCATTTTGAGACCAATATAATGCTCTTCTCCTTCCACTCCGAAAAGCATCACTTTTTTTCTGTTTTCTTGTTCTTTTGAGGACGACCTGAATTCGAAATCCGAGATAATAAAATCACAAATGGCGGTTGCCAGATGTTCATCGGCAACCGTGATTTCATTGCGCTCCCACAACTTTCCGATGTATGTCATGGCGGGCGTCAAAAGGTCTTCGTATAGAGTGAGCCGATCATTTTCTGTCAGAACAGTGTGGATATGTGTTATGGCCAACTGTTCTTCTCCACTAAGAAGCAGATTTGCCAATTTGATGGAATGATCGCTCATTCGATCCTCTCCTTTTACTTTGGGTTCTGTAACGAGTTGAGCGCGAGCTCTAAGTACTGTAAATAGGATCGTTCTCTAATGGAGTCCAGCTTTCCAGGTATATGCTTCTGCAGCCTCTGGAAATTATCGATAATCAATTCTGTCCCCACATTTCGGCTTGTCAATATTTCATTTAGCCATACTGTGTAATCAATGAAAAAACGGCTGTCATCCATTTGAAACGCGGTTTCCAAATGATCCAGATGATGATGATTATCTTCAATTGTCCGTTGATGGCCGTTTTCTCCAAATCTATTCCAAAGAGAAGGGTACGCTTCGTATATTTCCTTAACAACCGCTTCCACGATCGGTTCTTTCACATGCAGTTCCATTATTCAGCCACCACCTTATACTGGTTCACTTTTGGGATGATGGAGGCAAGTTCCTGATCAGGATATTTCCTCTCAAGTTCGTGTATTTGTTTAAATTGCTCACTGCGAACCCAATTCAAATATTGCTCTCTGGTTGCCCACTCCATATGCACTACCAGTTCACCAGCACGCTTCTGGTTTTGCAACAATTGAAAAGAGAGGAATCCATCCGTCTGATCGACTACTTTAGATCGATTTTGATAAATGCCGATGACTTCCTCTGCTTTCTCCTCTGGTACGATAAAGGTTGAATTGACAATATACATGCAGAACTCCTTATGATTTGGATTTGAATACCAGTTTCATATATTTTTAGTGTAACATAGCTTTACCAAATTCTGAAACAGGTTGTCCCATTATTCTGGCAGTATAAATAACTTGCTTATCAGGAAAAAAATAAAAAAGCAGCGGAGATTATCTCCACTACTTTTAATTTCATCTCTGCTTAACGAGCATTTACATCTGGCTGATGAATGCCAAATAGATTACCTTCTGTGTCTAAATAATATCCTTGCCAAGCCATTTGCGGCAGCGCGTATTTAGGCATGGCGACCGTTCCGCCATTCTGCAGGATTTTTGCTTCTGTTGTATCGTAATCCTCCACGCCCATTGTGCAGGCGAAGCCGTTTAGCGGTTGGTTTGCTGTTGGGGCTGGCCCTTTTCGCTGCATTAAAGCGCCGTTGATCCCGAGTTCACTTTCATCGCCTGTAACTGCACCGAAGTACGGCATGCCTGCATAGTCGCTCCAATCCTGAAACGTCCATCCAAATACGTTCTCGTAAAATGTTTTAGCTCTTTCCATATTGTCTACATGAATTTCAAAATGAATTAATCTGCTCATCGCAACCTCCGAAACATAGAAATAAGATAGTCTTCTTATGCTGGCCATAAGCCGGCAGTTTCATACTCTATTGGACATCTATTTTATCAGGAGACAAAACTTCACTCATTTCCAGGGCAACAGGCGGTTTTCCACCCATTGCAGAAAACGGTTGAAGGCGAGGCCGAGCAATGACAGGACAAGAACGCCGACCATCAGTTTCGTCGTGATCATCAAGTTCCCATAATGTAACACCATGGATCCAATCCCGCTTTGGGCGGCAATCATTTCCGCAGCAACGAGCAATAGGAGCGATGTTCCGGCAGCCAATTTCAAGCCCGCAAAAATCATGGGCAGGGAGCCGGGCAAAATCACTTTTCGGATAACGTTCAAGTGATTGGACCCGAAGGTGACGGCCGCTTTGATTAGAATGGGGTCAACATTTTTCACGCCGGAATATGTATTAATAACGACAGGGAAAAAGACGCCCAGTGAAATGATGGTCACTTTTGATAATTCCCCGATGCCGAGCCATAGGACAAACAATGGAAGAAGAGCGATTTTCGGTATCGGATAGATGGAATAGACAATTGGTGTTCCGATGGCATCCGCCCATTTAGAGAAGCCAAGGAGCAAACCGACAATAATGCCAACGACTGATCCGATCAGGTACCCGACTCCAATTCGATAGAGGCTCGGTATAAGATTCTTCACTATTTCGCCGCTTAGTAGCATATCCCACCCGGTTGTCACAATCGATGACGGGGCCGGAAGGAAGAGGGGAGAAACGATCTGCAGGCTGCAAATGATCTCCCATACGATGAGAACGCCGGCAATTCCTAAAATCGAAGCGTACAATGGAACTTTCTTATCCAGAAAGGCCACCCGGTTTGTAATCATTTTCTTTGTCATTCCATTATCACTCCTTCAACGCATCGACTGCATCTTGGCGGATTAATTGCCAAATCTGTTCTGCGTATTCGTCAAACTGGGCCCGGTACTTTGCATCCCCTCTGCCCATCTTTGGCAAGTCGATCGGGATGATCTCTTTGATGCGCCCGGGATGACGGGAGAGGACAATGACCCGGTCAGCCAAGTAAACCGCTTCTTCGATATTATGCGTCACATACAATGTGCTAAGCTGCGTTCGGTTCCAGATGGTCAACAATTCTTCCTGCATTAATGTTCTGGTTTGCGCATCCAATGCAGAAAACGGCTCGTCCATCAAAAGCAGGTCGGGTTCCACGGCGAGAGCCCGTCCTATGCCGACCCGTTGCTTCATCCCGCCGGACAGCTGCTTTGGATACGCATCTTTGAACTCGGACAAACCGACCATATCGATATAGTAATTGCCTTTTTCCAACTGTTCCTGTTTATTCATCTTTTTTTCTTCGAGTCCATAGATGACGTTTTGGTACACAGTGCGCCAAGGGAAGAGGGCAATTTCCTGGAATACGATCGAGACGGTCGGCTCCCGCTTTTCATCTTCCATGTCTTCGAAGTAAATGCTGCCGGAACTTGGTGAAAGTAACCCGCCGACAATATTCAGCAACGTCGATTTGCCACAGCCGCTTGGGCCGACGAGAACGACAAACTCCTTTTCATGGATAGTGAAATTAATATCTTCGAGTGCCGTTGTCTCTTCCTTCTTGGATTTCTTGAACTTTTTCCCGACATTGTCAATGACGATTCTCATGCAAGTCTCACTTCCCTAGCTGTTGTAACGCTTTTTCAAGCAATTCCGTATTGACGATGGAAGAAGTATCAATTGAACTATCAATCAATTTCTCTTTAACATACCAATCGACTTGAGTCTGGATATCAGACGACAACAATTTGCCATCCCGATCCATGTAAGGAAGCCCTTGTTTAATCAAATCAGGTTCTTGATCCGTATATTTTGCGATAATGTCAATGACTTCATCATAGTTCTCGCCCGGCACAACCTCGCCGTTTTCTTTTTGCAAGGCAGCATCAAAATAGTATTGAGTCGCTTTAGCATACGCCTTCATGAAACGGACGGCGACGTCTTCGTTATCAGCGAACTTTTGAGAGAAGAAGATCCCCGATGTTTGATAATCGAACTCATCCCCGATTTGCGCAACTACTCTGCCGTAGCCTTCTTTCACAACACGAGAAACATTTGGTTCGTTCAGTAAAACAGCATCTACATTTTTGCTTTGCAATGTTTCCATAAGACCAGGAATGCTATTCAAAGGAACAAGTTCGACGTCAACTGTCGAAAGGCCATGCTCTTCAAGAAGTTTTCCAGCCATATAATGATAAGTGGAACCCGTTTGGGTAATTCCAATCTTTTTGCCTTTCAGCTCTTCGACGGAGGCTATAGATGAATCAGCAGGAACCAACAGAGCGGTCGAGCTATAGCCTTCGTGCTCTCTTCCTTTATCCGCCACGATTTGTAGTTTTTCTCCACCAGCCACCATATTATATAAACCGGCTGTAATGCCTGTAGCACCGACTTGAATATCTCCGCTAGCTGTCGCAACGGCAATCGGCTGAGCTGCTTCGAACCATTTTACATTTGGTGTAATTCCCTCTTCTTCAAAGAACCCTTTTTCAATCGCAATAAAAAGGGGAGCGGAGCTCGTCAATTTTAACATGCCAATATCCACTTTGGCGTTCGAACCACCCTCAGCTGCTTCCGTTTTCTCGTCTTTTTTTCCGCAGCCTGCTAGTGCAAAAACGAGTGCAAAAGCAGCAACAAGTGCGAAAATCCTATTCTTTCTCATTCAATCTTCCCCCTTATTCTCTATATGTAGAGTGTTCCGAAGAGATTTTTAAAATACTACGTTAGCAATCTCCGAATACTCACAAGTTTAGAATAGCATAAATTGTTTGGTAATTTTAGCCCTATTTCATGAAAATGTCGAATTTTGTAGACGACCTTTAACTGCTAGGAAATAAATTTTAACCCGACTGCCGAGCTTAAAATGAGTGCAATGCATAGAATCCTCTTCCAATCTTTTGGCTCGTCATAAAAAACCATTCCAAGCAGAGCGCCTCCTGACGCGCCGATCCCAGTCCAGATAGCGTATGCAGTTCCCATTGGAAGTGCAGTCATCGCATATGCGAGTAACAGAAAACTGCTTGCGAAGCCTGCCATCATATATAGGAGGGACATAGCACTGCGATCTTTATGGAATTTATTAATCATCAGGACGCCAACCGTTTCAAACAAACCTGCGAAGACAAGGGAAATCCAAGCCATCATAATTCCTCTCCTTCCTTTTCTGTTTCATTAGTCACCAATTTCAAGCCGATTACACCGGCCAGCAATAGACCGATAAGCAACGCTTTGCCAATTGACATTGCTTCTCCAAATAAGAGGGTATCGGCCAATACAGTTCCAGCCGTGCCTAGCCCGACAAAAACGGCATACACCGTTCCTACTGGCAGCTTTTCGCTCGATTTTATCAAGATATAAAAACTAACCACAATCGCAATAATCGTCCCAGTCCAAGCCAACAGACTGTCCGCATGCTTTAATCCGATGACCCAGCCCACCTCGAAAATAGCGGCTAGGATCACTTGCAGCCAATTCGAATTCATATTTTATTCCTCCTCAAAAAATAATAAAAAGCCTGGGAGATGACTGAATATAAACAGTATCTCCCAGGCTTTTATCCTTCCGTGGCACAGCGGCTGCTGTGAGTTTACTCTCGGTCCAGGCCAACTATCGTTGCGGAACCCTAGAAAACATTTTAGATATGCAATTACTACTGATTATACACACTTCCGCGCGGGTGGCAATGGAAAGGGGTGACAAATGTCATCTGAAACGGTGACAGAGTGTACTAACCAGCAGGCAGTAAATTTTCTATTCTATAAATAAAGGAGTTGTTGTAAAAATGCAACCGGTTATCCAAATTGAATATTTGACTAAGGAGTTTAAAGGAAGAAAGGCTGTTGATAATGTTTCATTTACTGTTCAGCGGGGGGAGATTGTTGCGATTCTCGGCCCAAATGGTGCCGGAAAGAGCACGACAATGCTAATGATGCTTGGCCTGCTGAAGCCAACATCAGGAGAAGCAAAACTATTTCAAGCAGATCCAGATTCACGCGCCGTACATGAACGGATTGGTGTCATGCTGCAGCAAGTGAGTCTGATGGATGCATTGAAGGTGAAAGAATTGCTCGCTTTATTCCAAAGTTATTATCCGAACCCGCTATCTATGGAAAAGCTAGTTGAACTGACTGGAATGACATCTGAAGAATTGAATAAGCGGACAGAAAAGCTATCCGGCGGCCAAAAGCGCCGTGTCGGATTTGCCTTGGCATTGGCCGGCAATCCTGATCTCCTCTTTTTTGACGAACCGACTGTCGGGATGGATAGTACGGCGCGTAAGCAGTTTTGGTTAACTGTAAAGGAATTGGCGGCGCAGGGCAAGACGATTCTCTTCTCAACACATTATTTGCAGGAAGCGGACGATATCGCAACGCGTATCATTTTGTTCAATCATGGGAAAGTCATTGCAGACGGCTCGCCGATGGAGCTGAAACAGAGCCTGCTGCGTCAATCGATCTCCTTTAAAGTGAATGAAACGACGAAAAAAGAAATGTTGATGAGTCTGCAAGATGTGTTGGCTGTAATGGAGGATAAAGGTCGTTTTACTGTAATGACGGAGAACCCAGATATAGTGTTGCGCGATCTGTTTGAGCTGAATTTGAGATTGGAAGATATCGAAATTGAAAAAGGAAGACTGGAAGACGCGTTCGAGCAGCTGACAGTCGAACAGGAGGTGTCTTGAAATGAGCATGCTGCTAAGAGAATGTAAAATAGAAGTGATACGAATTTTCCGTAATCCTTACTTCATCTTTTGGTCGCTTCTTATGCCGATTGTCTTTTATGTTATTTTTACGAAAGTGGTCAATCAAGGGATGGAAAATCAAGCGGAGTGGAACGCCCTTTTTCTTATGTCCATCGCTGCATTTAGTGTGATGGGCAGTGCGATCATGACGCTTGGCATCCGGATGGTACAAGAAAAAAGCGAAGGCTGGACGACAATGTTGCGCGTTACACCATTACCTGCATCGAGTTATTTTATAGCAAAAATGGTCGGGCAATCGGCAGTCCATATTTTCTCCATAGGCATTATATTTCTTTCAGGCTTTCTAATCAATGGTGTCACAATGCCAATGGGCGAATGGGTTTTATGCGGTTTGTGGATTTTACTTGGATCGGCTCCGTTTTTAGCGATGGGATTGCTTGTCGGGACCATGAAAAAAGTAGATACCGCCTCTGGTGTCAGCAATATTTTCTACCTATTGTTAGCGATAACAGGTGGGCTGTGGATGCCCATGGAGATCTTGCCGAAAATGGTACAATCCATCGGCATGTGGCTGCCGGCTTTTCATTATGGCAATGGAGCATGGGCTATCATCCGTGGAGATGTCCCTGAGGTAAAGAATGTTCTGATATTAGTTATGTACCTTCTGCTATTCATGGTATTATCAGTATATAGCAGAAAGAAACAGGAAGTGGTATGAGATGAAGAGTTTCGAATTATTCCCTAAACGTTTTGGCGTGACGCCTTATATTTTTTTAGTATATTTGTTCATGCCGCTTTTTCATGTCATCCACAGTGAAAAGCAGTCAATGGCAGTAATGGGCTACGGCTTATTGCTGCTTTTCCTCGTTTCTTACTGGTCTATTTATAATTCAAAGGAAGACACTAATGTCGCCTGGTGGCTTGTTGTTCAGATGGCGGTTATCGTAGCGTTGACTGTATTCTACAGTCCTTATAATCTATTGCTTGGATTTTTCACATCGAATTTTATAGGCTGGTTTACGAACAATATACATTTTAAGTCGGCCGTAAATCTTTTCATTGTCGTACTTGTCCTGTGCCTCGGCTGGATTTATTACCAAAATGGATTATCCAATATCCTGTTTCTTCTTCCGTTTCTCGTCGTTATGATTATGTCTCCTTTCGGCATCCGCCATATGAATGAACGGATGGATTTAGAGCAACGGCTGGACGTCGCGAATGAACAAATCAAAACACTGATCAAACAAGAGGAGCGGGTCCGGATTGCGAGAGACTTGCATGATACACTAGGCCATACATTATCGTTGATCACATTGCAAAGCCAGGTAATTCAGCGGGTTGCATCTCATCCAGACAAAGTAGGGGTTGCTGCACAAGAGATCGAAACAGCATCCCGATCTGCCTTGTCGCAAGTAAGAGAGCTCGTATCCGACATGCGTTATAGTACGGTTGAAGAAGAACTTGCGCATGCCGAGCAAATATTAACAGCAGGTGGCGTTAAGTTGCAGGTTCAAATGGATAAGGGATTGTCCGAACTTTCACCGCTTCAACATCATATTGCCGGGCTTTGTTTACGTGAAGCCTCGACTAATATCGTTAAGCATAGCAATGCGGCCAATTGCACGGTTCAATTATCTATGGGCCAAGGTGTATGTGCAATGCGTATTTGCGATGATGGAATTGGAATGGTTCCGGCAGAACGCGGCAATGGGCTAAAAGGGATGGAGGAGCGCCTTTCCTTAATTGAAGGGAATCTGGCCATTGAATCCGAAAATGGCACATGTTTATTAATTGATATACCACTCGTAGTGAAGTCTGAGGAGGCCATTGTATAATGATTCAAATTATTATTGCGGAAGACCAGCGAATATTGCGAGGCGCACTTGGTACCCTTCTCGATTTTGAGGTAGATTTTAAGGTGGTTGGAGAAGCGGAGAATGGGGAAAAGGCGTTGGAAATGATTAATCGCCTGCAACCGGACGTCTGCCTTCTCGATATTGAGATGCCAATCATGAGTGGTCTCGAAGTGGCTGCCCGGTTAAATGAAATGGGTGCTTCGACAAAAGTCATCATATTGACGACATTTGCCCGCCCCGGTTATTTTGAACGTGCTGTAAAGGCGAAAGTCCACGGCTATTTGCTGAAAGATGGTTCGATTCATGATCTGGCGTCTGCCATTCGAAATGTAATGGATGGTAAACGGGAATTTGCTGCTGAGTTGATAATGAACTCCTATCACGAAGATAATCCGTTGAGTGAGCGGGAAAGAGAAGTGTTGCAATTGGCGGCAAACGGGAAAACAGCAAAGGAAATCGGAGCTGAATTATACCTTTCAGCAGGTACTGTCCGGAACTATATGTCCGAAATTTTGCAGAAGGTGGAAGCTAAGAATAAAGTGGAAGCCATTGCCATTTGCAGAGATAAGGGATGGCTGTAATACTTATGTCCATATGACGTGCAGGGCAGGGAGGTAGAGACATGGGGCTTATTCGAATGTATGTTGAAAATATGGCTCTTTATATGGCCGCAGCATTGCCGTTTTATGTGCTTGCCAGGATTTTATTTTTAAAAAGAGGGAAAAAGCATACTACTGTTCTAAGGGAGTTAGCGGTTGCCCTCTTTTGTTTATACATAGTGGGGCTGGCATCCCAGACAGTCATACCAAAATGGGATGGGGGATTTGATTCTAGTACAGATACATGGTATTTCCATTTCATCACAACAAGTGAAATAGCCAGAGTCAATCTCGTTCCGTTTCGGACGGTTTCCATGTTTATTCAATCGAATGAGCACGTCAGTGATTGGGAAAGCGTTTCTTTAGTGAATATAGTAGGGAATATGCTCATTTTTTCACCGATCGGATTGTTTGTACCCATGCTTTGGCGGAAGTTTCACGCTTGGTGGAAGGTTTTCCTTGTCGGTTTCGGTGTGACTTGTTTAATTGAAGGATTCCAATTCTTCATTGGCCGCAGTTCCGATATTGATGATGTTATTTTGAATACAGTCGGTGTCATGATTGGCTACGGTCTTTTTATAATAGTGTCCAAAATAGCGAGGTGAACGCAGGAAGTGAATAAAAAGAATATCGTGCTGGTCTTTAGTGTGGCCATCATTCTTCTACTTAATTGGAATGTCGATCTTCACCGTGAAAACAGGGCTTACAAAGACCGGATTGGCGGTTTGAATCGGGAATCGGTGGAGGAGACAATCGATTCTCTCAAACCTTTTTACGATGTCGACATCGACCAATGGGAAAAACGGTTGCAGGAAAAAAGCGGTGAGGCATTATTGGATGCATATATTGATGGTTTACGCCGATCCAATCAGTATTTTCATGGTCTCTACCGAAGTGACATTTCACTTCTGTCAGGAACGCTCGAAACGGTTATTTACTTGCTTGAGGAACTGAAGGAAAATGGGAAGCTCAATAAGATGCAGAGAGAAGATTTACAAAATGCTGTTCTTCAAGCCCGTTCCATCGCTGGTCAATTGATCACAATTGCCGGGCGTTCAGAAAATGGCTGGTATACAGAGTTCGTGGATGAAGAATCGGAAGCTGCCAAGTATGTCAGGGACTTGTTGAAAACCCCCTGAATTAGAAACAACCAGCAAAACAAACTACCGCCAAACCGAATGTTCGGTTTGGCGGTATTCTTTTATGATTCAGGTGTCACTTCTCCAGCTGCTTCTGCTGGTTCTTCAGTTGCTTCTTCGTCAGTTGCTCCGTTCGTTTGTCCGGCATTGACGAAGATTTTGCCTTTTGCTGTTTGCCGTGTTTCGTTTCCGAAGGAGTCGATAACCTTCACCTCAATTTGTCCACCTTTCGCAACGACGCCAAGTGGTGCTGTCCAGTAGCCGACATAGTGGCCTGGCGTTACTTCGCGCATTGGCAATTCAGTGGCATTGGAGATGTCGCTGCCTACATCAGTCAGCGGCATATGAATCATAAATGTCGCTGCTAGACCAGGTTCGCTGTCAAATTCGAATTTGACTGTTTTACCTGTCGTCAAGTAAACATCCTCAGTCGGAACGAGGTTTGTAATTTGAGGTCCATCATATTTCGCTTTGATGCGGACTGATTTTGTTTCTTGGTTACCAGCTGCATCTGTTGCGACTACTACGATTTCATTCATACCCGCATCAAGCAGGAGACGTTTAGAGAACGTTCCGTTTTCGGAAACAGTAGCCGCTTGGCCATTGACCGTCACAGACTTCAGGTTGTCATCTGCTACAGTACCCTCAACTGTTACTGTCTCACGATTTGTCGTATCTCCGTCTTTCGGATTAGTAATCGTCAATTCCGGTTTGACTGTATCAAGGATAACAGTAACCGTTTCTGATTCGCCTGTTGTGCGTCCGTCCAGCTTGGATACTGCTTTAAAAGTGTTTTCTCCTTCTGTCAGAACAGTAGGAATCGAGAATGTGCCGTTCTCTCCGACAACGACCGTATCCACTTCTTCACCGTTGTTCGTCAGTGTGATGGACGTTGTTGGTGTTGCTTTACCTTCAACATTCACATTCTTTTCATTCGTCACTGAGCCGGATTCCGGAGACGTAATGACGGGTGCGAATACTTCATAATTGACACGCGCCCGAATCATATAGTTTCCTTCATCCTTTGGTGCAGGTGTCCAAGCGTTCACAAATTGGTAGCTTCTTCCTGCATTCGGGCCATCTTCATCCGTAGCCAGACCAGGTGCATACGGGTTAGCGGCTGTTTGGATGTACACCATGTAGAAATCTCCATTGACGACAATATTGTGTTCGGAGAGGTCTACTACCGTCCATTCGCCATTCCGTTTCGCCTGAGCATCAAATGGGCCGGCAAGCTTCTTGCCAGGCGTTCCATCCGCGCCTGATGCATCCCAAACTTCCACGGCAAAGCCAGTTCCGCCTGGAGATGGCCAGTCTGTCGTCCAGAATCTGAAATGACCTTCTGAAACGATACCGGAATCACTGCCTTCAGGGAGTGACATTTTAACACCCCAACCATTGCCGGCATCATAGAATGCACGTGCATTTTCCGCAGTTCCATCATCATATCCGATTACGTCGCCCGGATATGTGAAGAAAGGCTCCAATGCAAAATCATACGTCGATTGGCCGCCAATCGTAACGGATGCTTCTTGCGGGTGATAGCCGCGTGCGATTATTTTTAATGTGTAATCGCCTTCATAGGCTGTGATCGAATACTGACCGGATGCATCCGTTTCAACTGGTGAAATGTTTGCATCTTCTACTAGCAACATCGTTGCCCCTGCAATCGGTTCACCAGAAGAAGAATCTGTCACTGTACCAGTAATAGTAGCTTGTGGCATTTCTTCCAAAGTGAAGTTTGCAGTAGTCGTTTCATCTGCATTGATCGTGACGGATTGTACTTTGGACTGATAGCCGTACGCTTCTGCTTTAGCAGTGAATGTGCCGGCTCCTAAAGTTATCGAGTACGATCCATTTGCAGGGTTTGTATAGACAGATCTGTCTGTCTCAAGGATGCTCACTTGAGCGCCAAGAGGCAGAAGTACCGGCCCGATGTTTCCTCCTTCAACTGGAGGAGCTGCTTCTTCTTTTGGCATTGCTGGTTTGATTGTCTTAGGATCAACAGGTGTTTCCATTGCATCCTTGCCTTTTTCAATCAATCCGTCCGGCTTCTTCAGGCCGCTGTTTTTGATGTTTTCCAATCCGGAAGCATCATTGGAGCCCAGTTTGTTTTTGATTGGCTGCAATGTACCTTTGCCAGCTGCAGATGTGCTGCTAAGCGCTACATCATCGATATACCAACCTTCACGTACGACACTGCCGTCAGAGAATGCATTGAAACCAAGATATACGCGTTGCCCGCTATACTCAGATAGGTTTACTTCCGCGTCGATCCAGCCATTGGATGCTCCTTGCACCATCAAAAGCTGTGTCCAATTTTCTCTGTCTGTGGAGATGAATACATGTCCATAATCCCACGCTCTTCCTGAGGAGGACTGTTCGAAATTATGCCAGTGCTTGAATTGCAAGAATGAATTGCCCTCTGGCAAATCAACCGGCGGCATTACGAGTGTTGCGTTCATATTGCTGTCATAGTTGCCAGCAAGATTTGTCGCATATACTTTCTCTCCGGAGGACGCACGTCCAGGACCGGATGTCGGAACACCCCACTGCCAGCTGTTATTGTTTCCGAATGACGTCCAGCCGATAGGTGTTTGTTCGAAGTTTTCGAAATAGCCGACTGTGATGCCCGGTTTTACAAGGACTGTATATTCAGGGCTTGTGACGACATTATTGCCGAAGTCGTTAACTGTCCACTTATACGTGAACGACTGGCCGGAAATCTTGTCACCTGTAATCTTGACTCCGTAAGTTCCATCTAAATAATCTCCTGACTTACGTGTAGCTTCCATCGATTGCCATTGGCCATTTGTATCTTTGTAATTCAAAGTAACAGAAGAGACGCTGATGTTATCTTTAACAGAGATGGTAAGATCTAAATCCATTCCTTCGTAAGTCTCTGCAGGGGCAGTGTGTTCGAAAGTAGGTGGTTGCGAATCTTCCCCTTGTTTTGTTACTTGTCCTTCCAATTTGCCAAGACCGCTGGCAATGGAGGAAACTGCCGCGTAGGCATCCACGAGTCCATATCCATAACCATGGTTTGGTGTCGTCGGATATGTGCTGTCTGTTAATGGTCTTGCAGTAGAAAGTAAAATTTGTTCCATTTCATCAACTGTAATATTGGCATTTGCTGAACGGAGCAATGCTGCTACACCTGAAACGGCAGGACCTGCCATCGATGTGCCATTCCATCCGCCTTCATAGCCGCCGCCAGGGATGGAGGAACGGATATTTACGCCAGGTGCAGAGATGTCCGGCTTAATGTGATTATATGGCGATGGGCCACGTAGTGAGAATGACGCCACTTTGTCGTTAATATCTGTTGCGCCAGTTGCAAATGATTCTGGGTAGTTGGATGGCGCTGCGACTGAGCCAGGGCCCCCAGGGTTTGAAAGTGTCGTATTGCCGGCAGAGAATTCAGGGAAGATCTGAGCTGCACGCCAGTTAATAACAACGTCACGATACCACTCGTCTAGACCTCGGCCGCCGCCCCAAGAGTTGTTAACAACATCAGGAGCTAAATCGACACGAGGATTGCCGTTCGCATCAGTTGGTGCTAGAATCCATTGAGCTGCAGCCAAAAGATCACGGTCTGAACCACCAGCTGGAGTGAATGCTTTAACAGCAATCCATTTTGCTCCAGGTGCTACGCCGATTTGGTTGCTGCCGTTCGGCTCGCTGCCGACCATTGTGCCGGTTACGTGCGTCCCGTGTTCAATGTCATCGTACGGTGTTGTCCTGCCAGCTGTCGCATCAAACCAGTTGTAATTATGGTCTACTGCTCCAGTAGCTGCATTGTATCCGCGATATTTTGATTTCAATGCAGGGTGATCCCACTGGACGCCTGTGTCGATGCTTGCTACAACTGTTCCAGTTCCGTCAATGCCCATATTCCATACTTGAGGAGCGTTGACTCTTTCGATATTCCATTCGACGTTTGCAATTTCAGCTGTAGGTGCAGCTGCATCTTCGACTTTTGTCGTATGGAGCTGGCGCATTTCATTCGGAAGAACTTTCTCAACTTCTTCGAATGTGGCTAGCGCTTCTGCCACTTCTTTCGTCGCTGTTACGGCCATGCCGTTGACGATGTAATACGAAGTGATATCCTTTGCCTTTCCTTCTTTCGCTTGCTGTTCAAGATACTGCTGGACGTTTTGCTGGGATTCGAGAGAAGTTGCACGCAATTCGGATACGACCGCTGAACGCGCCATCATAACCGTTTGCTTTGCGGATAGATTAGATTGTTTGGCTTGCGCTTTTGCTTCGGCAGCCACTTTCTCTGTATCCGCCTTTTCCTTGAACTTAATTAAGAACGTGACCATTTCATCTTTCTTGAAGTCATCTAGCAAGTGTTGACTCACTTTTTCTTTAGAGAGCCCGCTAGATCCGCGAAGTGATTCACTCAATTTATTCAGCTCGGCGTTCGCAAAACTAGGCGTAAGTAGCGAGAAGACCATAATGACAGTTGCGACGATGCTGAAAAACCGTATTTGACCCCGTTTCCTCAATTTCATTCCTCCCTTGATTTTTTTAGAACCCGCAAAAGAACAAAAAGAAAAACACCATTTCCCCCCTCCATTTTCATTGCAGGTCCTCTTTGGTGTCGACGTCTGTTTATCTCGTTGTCTACTCTTACAGTACATGAAAAAAAGGTCGTAATCTATATATTATTATCTAAAAAATCCAAATTGATAGTATATTACTAAGTTCATAAATAAATTACAGTAGTTTTACTCTATGTCAGGCAAATGTGGATTGTTGCGCAAGTGTGACAAAACGTTGATAAATAAGGAAACTTAATATATATATTAAAACCGGGACTTTAGACTATTTTGAACATTTCATTTTTAAATGAATACTAATACCTGTTAGAGAAAGAGGCAATAGAGGAAAAAACGATTTTTATTGATTAAAATGGGTTTTAATTCCTTGGAAAGTAAAGGTGGAAGGAGAAGAAAAGACTAGTTAGAAAGAGGGCGTGTGCTACTAAAAACACCTGTACCGGAAAATGGATGTCCGATACAGGTGATACATTAAGAAGGAATAGGGTGGGAGCTATCGGCAGAAGTTACCTTCTCAGTCCGCAATAAAACGTTGGCAAGTTTCTCCCGATCAATCTCATAACCGATGCCGGTGCCGGAAGGGACATTTATGATTCCGTGGTCCATTGTGATTTCCGGTGTTACGATATCTTCTTCCCAGTAGTGGGAGGAAGGGGCAGTATCGCCTGGTATCGTAAAGTTAGCCAATGTCGTCATCTGGATGTTGTGTGCCCGGCCAACGCCGGTTTCAAGCATGCCGCCGCACCAAACAGGAATTTGATTCGCCTCACAGAGATCATGGATCCGTTTCGATTCAGTCAGCCCGCCGACCCGGCCGATCTTAATGTTAATGATTTTGCAGCTGCCCAGTTCGATTGCTTTTCTAGCATCCTCCAATGTATGGATGCTTTCATCCAGGCAGATCGGCGTTTGCATTTCTTTTTGTAGAGTGGCATGGTCGATAATATCGTCGTGCGCCAGCGGCTGTTCGATCATCATGAGCTGGAAACGGTCAAGCTGTTTTAAATGTTCGATATCTGCCAATGTGTAAGCGGAATTTGCGTCCGCCATTAACGGGATATCGGGAAATGCTTCTCGTACCGCGGCAATATAATCAATGTCAGCACCGGGTTTGATCTTAACTTTTATTTTCCTGAAGCCTTCTTCGACATATTCCCGAACCTTTTCGACAAGCGTCGCAGGATCCTTTTGGATGCCAATGCTTTTTCCGACTTCGATTTCGTGCTTCCGACCACCTAACAGTTCTGCGATCGATTGGCCGTTCTTTTTGGCAAAGACATCCCAAATAGCAGTTTCGATTGCGGCTTTCGCAATATTGTTGCGGCGTACGAATTGCAGCATATCGTGAACGTCCTCAGCATGTTTGATCTCCCTATGGATAACGCGGGGAATCAAGAATTCCTTTAGCATATAAACCGTAGTGAAAGTTGTTTCCTCATTGTAATACGGCTCGTCGCTTGTTACAGTTTCTCCCCAGCCGGACAATCCCGACTCATCGATAACTTCCACTAGGCAGACATCCTTATGTTGCATTGTGCCAAAGCTCGTCGTAAACGGTGCGATCAGTGATACGTTGATATGATGGAGTATGACTTCTTTGATTGTTACAGATTTCATTCTTCATTTTCCCCTTTCGCATGCAATTCAAGAATCTTTGTAAGTACTTCAATGCCATTGAACATGGCGTCCCGATCGAATGTCATGTTCGGATGGTGGAGCCCAGGCTGGAGGCCGCAGCCAAGTCCGACCATCGTCGCTTTCAAATGCGGTTTCTTAATTGTGTAAAAATGAAAGTCGTCTCCGCCTGGCGTGATGATGGGCGGTGTTGTGTTTTCTTCACCTAATACCGCTACGATCGCTTTTCTGGCCATCTCTTCAGCCTCGGGATGGACTTCGGCCGCTGCAATTCCACTATCTTCAGTAATATTGATCGTCACATTGAATAAACTGCGAGCGGAATCCAAAATGGCATGTACTCGTTTGACAAGCTGCTCCATGGCGTCATTTTGCTGTGCGCGAAGATCGACTGCCAACGAAGCGTTCCCTGGTATAATATTTGTATTGCGTCCGCCTGCAAGGAAGCGGGTCACTTTCGCAGAATGGGCCACATTCGGATCGAGGTGGATGGTATGAATCGCATTGACGATATAGGTACCGATTTCCACTGCGTTATGGGTGAGATGAGGACGTGCGCCATGGGCATCATCTCCTCGAATTTCGAATTCGATGGAACCTGTCGCCCCATGAATGATTGCTGGAGCCGCTTTTCCGTTCTCTGTCTCTTGATACGGACGAAGATGGATGCCGTAATAGAAATCGACATTGTCGACAACCCCTTTTTCGACAAGCTTCAACGCCCCGCTGCCAACTTCTTCGGCCGGCTGGAAGATGAAACGGATGCCGATCCGCTCTAGCATATCCGGCTGTTCTTTGATATTCCATAACACACCAAGCACCATCGTCATATGGGCATCATGGCCGCAAGAATGGTTCGCTTTCATTTCACCGTCCACTTCCTGCCATAATGCATCCATATCGGCGCGTACGGCAATAATCGGCACATCTCCTGAGAAATTTCCGATATCCCCAAAAACCCCGGTGCAATCGTCAAAAGCGGTGACAGTACAGCCAGCTTCCTTCAGCTGTTTCTTGATGTAGGCTGTTGTATTTACTTCTTCCCAGCTCAGTTCTGGATTCGTGTGCAAGTGATTGAATGTGTCCAGTACTTGTTCCTTGAATTGATTAACCAAATGAATAACCTCCTAAGATCACTTTATATAATAATTGTTTGTCGGATTAATGAGATCCAGCTTGCCGATTCGATTTGCGATATGTAGCAATAGGCTATTTAGCACAGAAAAGGTGGCGGGCCCTTTTTCCAAAACGGATTTTTGCGCAATTGGGATGACAAGTGTATGGTCTGCAAATTCTACAACTGGAGATGAAAGCGAATCTGTTATCAAAATTACTTCATTCCCATTTTGCCGGGCCTCTTCCGCCAAACGGATCGTCCCGAGCGCATAACGGTAATAAGAGAAGATGACGACACAGTGAGCGCTTCCTTGTTTGGTGATGCCGATATCCGTTTCAGGGCGATATAAGGATGTATTTCCGAGAAGCGTGTTCAGCAGGACGGTAAACCAATGTGCGTAGGCAAAGGATTGATAGTATCCAATCACTTTAATGGTTTCTGCGCCGACCAGACATTCCACAATGTTCTCCGCGACATCCCATTCCAGACTATCCGCAATTTGAACGATATTTTTGCTGTCGCTTTCCATTACTACACTAAAAGGATGTTTATCTGCGTTTTTTTCTTCCGGCGGCCCGATCGTCAAGAGGCTGCGCTGAACATCTGCCTGTAGCGAACCAAATCCGTCGTATCCAATGGCTTTAGAAAAACGGACAACCATCGTTTCACTTACATCCAGCACTTGGGCAATCTTCTTGGCCGGATGGGTTGCGAAGAGGATTGGATTGTGAAGCAAAACCTCAGCTACTTTCTTAAGTCCCGGGGTCAGCTGTTCATATTCTTTTTTTGTTTTTGAGTAGTACGTCATGACTATACCAATCCTTCTTTAGAATAAATCATATAATTTATTGTTGTCAAAATAAATTATATGATTTATTCTTAGATTAGTCAACGGAATAGTAGAACAATTTAGAATGGAGTGGTAGAGTGGAGAAGAAAAAATGGAAGTTAGGAATACCCGATGCATATGTCATTTTATTTATGATTTTAGTATTGATGGCGATCCTGACGTATATCATTCCGGCGGGTGAATTCCAAAGGGAAGAGGTAGATGGCGTCACGATCGTTGTGTCGGATAGCTATGAGCAGATTGAATCCTCATCAGCAAGTCCGATGGATGTGTTCCTAGCTATTCAAGATGGAATGATCGCCTCTGCACCGTTAATTTTCCTAGTACTCATTATTGGGGGATCATTTGCGGTTATCGAATCGACTGGGGCAATCGATGCGCTTATCTTAAAGACGATTGAAAAGACAAAGAACAAGGAAATCGTGTTAATTACTATCGTCATGGTGCTGTTTTCGATCTTCGGAACACTTGGAATTATAGTCAATGCGGTTATCGCTTTTATTCCAATCGGAATTATATTGGCACGGTCGATGAAACTGGATGCGGTAGTCGGTGTTTCGATTATCTATTTAGGTGCCTATGCGGGCTTCAATACGGCATTTTTAGATCCGCTGACAACTGGAACCGCCCAGCAGATTGCACAGCTTCCGCTATTCTCGGGAATCGGCTATCGAATCATCATCTACATTGCTATCTTGCTTTCCACCATACTTTATGTGGCGTGGTATGTTAAGAAAATTAAAAAGGACCCGATGAAGAGTGTACTAGGCAGCAACCCGTTCCCGAAAACGGAAGAAAGGGAAGAGCTGAACAAGGAAGTACAAATTACCGGTGTACATAAGTTGGTCTTGCTCTGGCTTGTGTTAGGAATTGCCTTCTACGTATTTGGCGTGTTCAAATATGGATGGAGCTTGAACCAAATGGCGGCTATTTTCATCATCATAGCGGTCGGAACTGCAGTCATCGCCAAGTTGACGCCAAATCGTCTTGTCAAAGAATTCTTTGAAGGGGCAAAAGGGCTCGTTTATGGCGCGATGATTATCGGAATGGCGCGTTCCATTGTCGTTATTTTGGAGAATGGCAAAATTCTCGACACGATTGTTCAAGGCATGGCCAGTGTAATGACCCCGTTTACAAGTGTCAGCGGAGCCATTGTGATGTTTATTGCCAATGAATTATTTAATATTCTCGTATCATCAGGAAGCGGACAAGCCGTCATCGTCATGCCAATCATGACCCCATTGGCCGATTTGATGGAAATACCACGGCAGGTGGCGGTGCAGGCATATAAGATGGGGGATGGATTCACGAACGTTATCACACCGACATCCGGCATATTGATGGCGAATTTAGCGATTGCCGGAATCGCTTGGACTAAATGGATTCGCTTTGTATTGCCGCTTCTTCTGATTTGGACAGTACTCGGCATCATCTTCCTCGCAATCGGAGTCATGATGAATTGGGGACCGTTTTAACGGAACTTTGACATATGACGACATAAAAATGAAAAGGCACTGAAACAATTCCATATTGTTTCAGTGCCTAGTTTTTTTTATAATGGTAAACTGAAAGAGTTCGTATTTTTCAAAGGATGTGTGAGAAAGTGGTAGGACGTAATGAACCATGCCCATGCGGCAGTGGGAAAAAATATAAAAAATGCTGTGAATCAAAAGAAACAATCTCGGTGGAAGAGGTACAAGCAGAGGAATTAGAGCGGGTTTTACAAAATTTCTATGACGAATACCCGCACCGCAAAGATGTACCGGCCTATTTGGAACTGGCCAACTCATGGAAGGCAAGAATAAACGGCCAATTGCAGGAAGAGATGATCGAGGCCATTGTACTTGATGAATTTTTCTTCCATCATCGGCCAGATATTTGGCAATCCTATTTACATAAGCAGCAGAAGAAACAGCTGCGTCCATCAGTCCAGCGCGTGCTATCGCAATGGCAGCAGCCAAGAGTGTTCATTGGTCAGGTCGCGGAAGTAGATGAGAGTTATTTGACAGTGGATATGATTTTAGATGGGGAGCGAATCAGGCTGCGCCGGGAAAGCGATAAACCTGTACCTGTGGGTGTCCACTTGTACTGCTTTATCCTACCGGACGGAACGGGTGTAGAGAACCAATACTTGGCGGTATCGAGTTTAATTTTCTTCCCGACGGATCACGGGCAAGTGTTTGATCAAATTGCAACTCAATATAAAGAGGACCCTTCTAAAACAACGGAACAGTTTTTTAAAGACAACGCTGTCGACTGTTGGGAAAAGCTTGCTGCCAATGGCTACGAAGGAGAGGAGTTCAGCAATTTTGAAGTGGGTGTCATCACACATTTCATGGACTTCCTCGATGAGCATGAACGCCAATCCGAAAAGCTGCTTGATCTGGTAGAGGATTATTTGGTCGAGCAACAGCCGAATGCCCGGAAGGATGTCGCGATTGCAGCCGGTGCTGTACGTTTTGGCAATGATTTCGGCTACTTCGACCCGCTCGAGATGACGGTTAAGGAAATGGCGGAATGGTTCGGTGTCTCTCCGTCTTCCATGAATAAGTATTATAAAGAAATAACGGCTTATGCGGGAAAAGAATAAATGACAGAAAAAGTGTCTTCGGACACTTTTTTTGTTTGGAGACAATACTGGTGAAGTAATGAGGGAAGGCGCATTTATTCAGTTACTCTCAGTTTCAAGCATGAAAAAAGAAGGGCGCAGATTAATGGGACTTCCCTAATGGAATTGGGTAAAAAAGGCACATTTTTACCGGCCATTAGCTGCTTTTTGAACCTTGAGCCTAGAAGTTGTCGTATAGTGGAGGAAATAGAAAACAACGGAAAGGGAAAGGTGAGAGAATAGTGAATGGTAGATTAGCAGCAGTGATTCTCATGTCAGTCTTCTTTATTGCAACCGGCTGTTCTAAGGGAGATACAGGAGGCGCCGACGGGAAAGCGGATACGGAACAAGATTCGTCATCTGCTGCCCATGAAGAGGGAAAAACGGATGATGGAGAAGAACAAGATGCAGAGGAGAGCGGTGTCGAGTTAATTCAGAAGCCTGACAATGTGGGAGATATGGAAATTGAGCTTACCGGTGACGTCGTGCTGGATGGCAACCAGCTGACGGTAAAGGGGCAAACGAATCTATTGGAAGGTTCTAAGCTCTATGTAAATATGAATTGGTTGGAAGGCATTTTAATTGGCGGCAATCGGACGGCACTTGTAGAAGCGGATGGCAGCTTTTTATACGAAACAGAGCTGCCTGAGAAGACGACAGGTCTTATTACTGTCGAAGTGAGCTTTGAACCGCCAACTCAAAATACGGAAATCATGGATCACTACGGCGAGACAGGAGAAAAGATGACAGGCCCACTCATCCGCCTGTATGACTGGAATGACGATGATGCAAACAGGGTGGAGTATCAGAAAGCTTCCGCACAAGTTGAATTATTCCAGGATGACGGTGAAAAGGTGGAAGCGTCTATTGCCCCGCCAGTTTGGGAAAAGCCTGAGGACTATGGTTCCACAGAGATTCGAATCGAGCCGACCAGCGTAAAGAAAGATGAGCACTATGTTTATATTGACGGGGTTAGCAACCTCCTGGAAGGTACGAGGCTGCGGGGAAGAGCACTGCTGCCAGGGTATATCACGTCGGCTTTTATTGCCGAGACGGATGTAAACCCTGACGGTTCCTTCCGAATCGTGTTTGAAAATCCGGAAAGCGACTCCCGTGTTAAGAATTTAGATGAATATGAAATCACAGTGGAAACGAATATTGGCAACACATCATTTGCCACTCCGCTTGAAATCTATGGAGAGAATGGGGAGAAGATGACCGGAAGCCTGGTCGAATCTGAGGGAGATGAGAAAGTGGCGAAGGTCCGGATAAAAGAAAAGGCGAAATAAGAAAAAAGTGCATGGCGCCCGTTGTGGATGCCATGCACTTTTATTATCCTCGAGACTGTAGCCAGCTGGTTGCATCAAGAAAGACGGTTTTTGAAATCCTCGTAGCCGAACTGCTTGATGACTTTGATGCCGTCTTGTACCGAATGTAAGACGATGGACGGCAGGTTAATACCGTTGAACGTATTGTTCTTGACCATCGTATAATGAGCCATGTCGCCAAAGACAAGTTTATCTCCCGGCTTTAAAGGTTCATCAAAGGAATAGTCTCCAATCACATCGCCTGCGAGGCAAGTCGGCCCGCCAAGGCGGTATGTGTGTGCTTTTTCGTTCGGTTTGCCGGCACCTGCTATTTCAGGACGGTATGGCATTTCCAGCACATCCGGCATATGGGTAGAAGCAGATGTGTCCAAAATAGCGATCGGCATGCCATTATCGAGTGTGTCCAAAACAGTTGAGACAAGGAAACCGGTATTCAATGCAACCGCTTCTCCCGGCTCCAAGTACACTTGCACACCGTATTTCTCTTTGACGTAATTAATTGTGCGAATCAAACGATCCACGTCATAATCCGGTCTCGTAATATGATGGCCGCCTCCGAAGTTCAGCCACTTGAGCCCTTTCAAATATTCGCCGAATTTTTCCTCGACGACTTTGACAGTGCGTTCCAGTGTGTCGGAGTTTTGTTCACACATCGTATGGAAATGCAATCCGTCAATCCCTTCGAGCTGGTCTTCCTTGAAGTGCTGCTTTGTTACACCGAAACGGGAGTAGGCAAAGCAAGGATTGTACATATCCACTTCAATTTCAGAGTACTCCGGATTGATGCGGATGCCGCATTCGATTTTCTTCGGATACTCTTGCACCCGGTCTTTGAATTTCTCCCATTGGCGGAAAGAATTAAAGACGATGTGATCGGAGTATTGTAAGATTTGATCGAAATCTGCGTCCGAAAACGCAGGGGCATACGTATGAACCTCTTTCCCCATCTCCTCATAACCGAGTCTGGCTTCGAGAACGCCGCTTGACGTCACACCGTCCAAATACTGGCCGATGAGCGGATAGACGGAGAACATCGAGAAGCCTTTTTGCGCAAGCAGAATTTTACAGCCTGTCTCGTCGATGACGCGCTTCATTACTTCCAGATTTCTAATTAACAAAGCCTCATCCACAACATAGGAAGGGGAGGGAACGTCAGCAGGGTTGAAATTTAATTTCATTGCGTCATATCCTCCAATCAGTCGATTAGTACCGGTTTGAAATCTTCCTGCCATGGAAGGCCGTATTCGTTCAACGCTTCCATGAATGGATCTGGATTGAATTCTTCTACGTTATAAACGCCAGGTTTTTTCCATTCGTTTTTCATCAATAACATAGCACCGATCATTGCAGGCACGCCTGTCGTATATGAAATGGCCTGTGAACCGACTTCACGGTAGCATTCTTGGTGATCGGATACGTTGTAAACGTAGTACGTTTTTTCTTCTCCGTCTTTTGTTCCTTGGAAAATACATCCGATGTTCGTTTTTCCTTTTGTACGTGGTCCAAGGGAAGCTGGATCCGGAAGAACAGCTTTCAGGAATTGAAGCGGCACGATTTCTTGTCCTTCGAATTGAATTGGCTCGATCGATGTCATACCGACATTTTCAAGCACTTTCAAGTGTGTTAAATATTTCTCTGAGAACGTCATCCAGAAACGGATTTTCTTAATGCCTTTAATGTTTTTCGCGAGAGACTCAAGTTCTTCATGATATAGAAGGTAGACATCCTTTGGACCGATCTCTGGAAGATCATATACGCGCTTCTCGGATAGAGGCGGTGTTTCTTTGAATTCACCGTCTTCATAATAACGGCCGTTCGCTGTAATTTCACGGATGTTGATTTCCGGATTGAAGTTTGTTGCGAATGGATAGCCATGGTCGCCTGCGTTAGCGTCCACGATATCGATCGTATGGATTTCATCGAAGTAATGTTTTTGAGCGTATGCTGAGAAGACGCCAGTTACGCCTGGGTCAAAGCCACAGCCAAGAATAGCAGTCAAGCCGGCTTGTTCGAACTTTTCTTTGTACGCCCATTGCCATTTGTATTCAAATTTTGCCGTATCGAGCGGCTCATAGTTTGCTGTATCAAGATAGTGGACGCCAGTTTCAAGACATGCATCCATTATCGTCAAATCTTGGTATGGCAATGCTACGTTAATGACGATTTCTGGCTTGAATTCATTGATCAATGCAACCAATTCTGGAACATTATCCGCATCGACTTGTGCCGTTTGGATTTTTGTACGTCCGCCGTCCAATTTCTCTTTCAATGCATCACACTTCGACTTTGTCCGGCTTGCAATGCAAATTTCCTCGAATACATCTGGAACTTGACAACATTTATGTGCCACAACGCTCGCTACGCCACCTGCACCAATAATTAACGCTTTACCCATGTAAAACACCCCTTTAATTAGATTGATTTGTATTAATTGCTAACAGTAACTCCCGAAGCACTTTACATGCCACGGCAGTTGAAACACCACTTTGATCATACACTGGTGAAAGTTCATTGACATCACAAGCGACGATATTCAGGCCGCTTGCTGTCAAAATTCCATTCAATAGATCCATGAAGCTGATGCCGCCTGCTTCAGGCGTGCCAGTTCCAGGGAATACAGAAGGATCCAGCACATCCAGGTCAATCGTCAAGTAGACAGGTTTCCCTTTCAGCTGCTCAACGACTTCTTCCAGTCCGTCTAGATTGAATTTATTCGTGAAGACCCGGTCCTTGCCCCAAGCGAATTCACTGCGGTCCCCGGAGCGGATGCCGAATTGGAAGATCCGGTTATCTCCGAGTATGTCCCATACACGATGGATCACGGTTGCATGGGAGAGAGGCTCGCCTAAATAGTCTTCACGCAAATCCGCATGCGCATCGAACTGGACGACGTGCAAATCAGGATACTGCTTCGCGACCGCGCGGACTGCTCCAAGCGTAACTAAATGCTCTCCGCCGATCATGACAGGAATTTTCCCGTCCGTTACGATCTTGCTTGTATATTCTTCGATCTGCCCGAGCACTTTTTCCGTATTGCCAAAGATCAATTCCAGATCGCCACCGTCAAAGACGGAAATATCCTCAAGGTCCTTGTCCTGGTACGGGCTGTACGTCTCAATGCCGAACGATTCACCGCGCATCGCTTTGCTGGCAAACCGGGTGCCAGGACGGAACGATGTCGTCGAATCGAATGGAGCTCCGAATAGGACGAGGTCCGCTTCCTGATAGTCATTGTCACAGCCGATGAATGTTTCTATATTTTTATTCAACATCTTTTAATTGCTCCTTCACATAGTTTGGCAGCGCGAATGAGCCCACATGAATGTCCGTGTTGTAATACTTCGTCTGCAAGCCGAGCGCGTTCCATGCATCTGCATCCAAGTCCTTGACCGGGTCATACTTTTTGGAAGCAAAACCGAAAAGCCAATGGCCAGAAGGATAGGTTGGAATATGCACTTGATACACTTTACATACAGGGAAGAATCCGACGATCCGCTGATGGGCGCGCTGCATGCCTAGTCGGTCTTCCTCATAGAAGGGGCTTTCATGCTGATTAACTAGGATGCCATCCTCTTTCAGCGCTTTATAGCAATTGCCGTAAAACTCCTTTGTGAACAAACCTTCTCCTGGTCCAAATGGATCGGTTGAATCCACAATGATCAGATCGTACTCATCTTCTTTGTTGCGGACGAACTTCAGGCCGTCTTCGAAATAAAGGTTGACCCGGGGATCGTCCAATTTAGATGCGGTCTGCGGCAAATACTCTTTGCACACATCAACGACCATCTCATCGATCTCTACCATATCAATCTGTTCAAGAGATGTATATTTTGTCAGTTCACGGACTGTACCGCCGTCCCCCGCACCGATGACGAGCACTTTTTTAATTTTCGGGTTTGTCGCCATCGCTACGTGAGTGATCATATCGTGATAAATAAATTCGTCTTTCTCGGTCACCATGACGAGTCCATCGAGAGTTAATATCCGTCCAAACTCTGGAGTCTGCAAAATATCAATTTTCTGGAATTCGCTCTTTCCGGAATAAAGGTGTTCATCGACCCGAATAGAAAAGAGTACATTTGGTGAGTGATTTTCCGTATACCATAAATTCATCGCTCCGACTCCTTTACAACGTTGATTCGCTTGACTTGGCTGTCCTCGGTCCCTGATAAGAAGCAGCCCTTTTCACGGCAGTACTCGATATAGCCGAGCACTTCCTCCGTGATGCGTTCACCTGGCGCGAGGATCGGGATACCCGGAGGATAACTCATGACAAATTCACTCGAAATATGTCCGGCACTTTCGGCTAGCGGCAAATTCCTCTTTTCCGAATAAAACGCCTGCTGTGGAGTCAATTCGACAATCGGATTGATATATTCATGCTGGAACATCTGGCCGCTCTCTTTTCCGTATCGGCGTTTGATTTCCCCTAGTGCCGCCACGAGCCGTTCAATGTCACGATGCCGGTCTCCTACAGAAATATAGGCTAGGAGATTCCCAATATCTCCGAACTCGATCTGGATGTCATATTCGTCCCTGAGAATATCGTAGATTTCAATGCCCTCCAGCCCGATTTCGCGCGTATGTACGGAGAGTTTTGTAATATCAAAATCAAAAATCGTATCTCCATTTAATAACTCTTTGGAGTAGGCGTAATAACCGCCAATTTGATTGATTTCCTCGCGAGTGTATTGAGCCATGCCAATCACTTTATCGAAAATTTCCTTGCCGTGCAGCGCTAGATTCTTCCTGGAGATATCCAAGGAGGATAGGAGCAGATACGATCCGCTCGTCGTTTGAGTCAAATTAATAATTTGGCGTGTATAGCCCTCGCTCACATCATTATTGATCAAGAGGAAAGAGCTTTGCGTAAGGGAACCACCTGATTTGTGCATGCTGACAGCAGCCATGTCGGCACCGACTGACATGGCTGATGCAGGAAGTTCTTCATTGAAATAAAAATGGGTGCCATGTGCTTCGTCGACAAGGACGAGCATACCGTACTCATGTGCCAAATCCGTAATGGCTTGTAGATTGGAACAAATTCCGTAATAGGTAGGATTGTTAATCAAAATCGCTTTGGCGTCTGGGTTTTCTTCCATTGTCCGCCGAACGTCATCGAGAGCCATACCTAATGGAATTCCAAGTTCTTGTTGAACGCCTGGATTCACATAGACAGGTATGGCCCCGCTTAAGATGAGCGCATTAATTGCACTGCGATGCACATTGCGCGGCAAAATGATCTTTTCCCCTGCTTTGCAGGCCGTCATGACCATTGCCTGTACCGCTGATGTTGTCCCGTTCACCATAAAGAAAGCATGTTTTGAGCCGAAAGCTTCAGCTGCCAGTTGTTCTGCTTCCCGAATAACGGACACGGGATGAATAAGATTGTCGAGTGGTTTCATGGAATTAACATCCACACTCAGGCATTGCTCGCCGAGGAAAGCCGCCAATTCTTCATTTCCGCGTCCACGTTTGTGCCCGGGAACATCGAAAGGGACGACGCGCATCGCTTTATATTTTGTCAATGCTTCGGCAATGGGTGCATTATGTTGAGAAAGCTGTGTCATTTTTGTCCCACCCCTTCACTCATCATATATATTCGTTCCACTGAAGATTTCAATCATTTCCCTGCGCAGGTTGTTCGTAATCTGTAGACGTTCCTTTGGAGGAATTTCATATACGTCCCGATTGAACAAGTAGTTTTGCAGTTCGATCTCCTTAATAAGCAGCTTTGTATGAAAAATGTTGGATTGATACACATTCACATCAATCGCGTCATATTTTTGCAACGTCTCTTTATCAATGTAATCTTGTATTGAGGTCATTTTGTGATCGATGAAAAATTTCTTGCCATATTCATTCCGCGTAAACCCGCGAACTCTGTAATCAGTAGTGATGATATCTGAATCAAAACTGCCGATTAAGTAATCAAGGGCTGTTAGCGGGGATATTTCGCCACAAGTGGATACTTCAATATCAACACGGAATGTCGCGATTGAATTATCCGGATGGTATTCCGGATACGTATGCACCGTCAAATGGCTTTTATCAAGATGGCCAACGACCGAATCACGTGTTGCAATGATATCGGCATGTCCTTGATTGCATGATTTATCGATTAACCCGACTGGCATGGACTCCTCTGAAATGAGGATCGTTACGCTGGCTCCTTGTGGATCATAATCCTGCTTACTGATATTCAACACATGGGCGCCGATAATGTCTGTGACATTGCGCAAAATATTGGTCAGCCGTTCAGAATTATACTGTTCATCAATATAGGCGATATAATCTTTCTGCTCTCGCTCACTTTTTGCATAGCTCACATCATAGATGTTGAAGCTAAGTGTTTTGGTGAGGTTGTTAAAGCCGTATAACGTCAGCTTATTTTCCAACCCTAACATCACGCCTCTCTATTATAGATCACTGCTACATTTCATAATTGAGGACCCTCGTGTTCCAGAGGGTCCCGAACGATAAATTATGAAATTTATTTAATTATAAAGGATATTTTTACCTAGTCAATACCGTTTCAAAAATTGTAAGTTGTTAATAATTACCCATTAGAAAATGGTCCGTGCTTATAAATAGGATACCTTTATTTTTTTGTGAATAAACATATAAACTGCAATGAAAGCCGAAAGGAAATTCTATAGAAGGAAAGACTTTGCAAGGGATCATTCTCGAGCTTTTCTCGAAATATAAACAGTAAAAGAATCAAAGAAAGCAAAGCCGATTCTCCACTCATCGTATGCATCCCCAGCAGGACATATTTTTGTATGAAACTCCTAAGCATTTCACCTATACAGGCTGAAGTGCTTTTTGCATGTATAAAAAGCGGGTCACTCAGGAAATACCTAACTATGCATTCGATAAAAGAGTCGAAAATGAAGTCTTCCATATAGTTTCCTTGAAATTTCCATAGTACGTAATACGAGAATCAATTAGAGTGTGATTTCAATATTTTACGACTATATGTTTATTTTACAAATTTCAAGGGCAATACTAGGTGGAAATAAAAGCCGGTTAGTTATACGGCTGCTCATCCCGACTCTACATGATAGCCGGTAAACGGCGCCATAAAGGAGTTCGATTCATTTAGAAATGAATCAGGGAGTGTAAAAAAGGAGGATTTTTATGAATCTGAAAAGGTTAATAATGAATGCGATTGCATGCGTGGCAATTATTTCAGCAGCTGCCACTGCAGAAGCGGCAGAGGTACAGGATGACTTTGTGCCATTAGGTACTGAAGAGTTAAGTACAAGTAACTTTCCAATACCAATTTATGACGGACTGCTGCCTGACTTTGCACTGTTTTTCCCGTCTTATGTGCTAGACACAGGCCCGATAACCTACACGGTCGTCCAAGGAGATAATTTATACCGCATTGCCTTAAATCACAATATTCCATTAGATGTTTTGATCAGTACGAACAATTTGACAAGCGATGTAATCCATCCGGGAGAGGAACTTATCATTGATAGCGGCAATATAGATGACGATACACCTGAGAAAGCTGTAACGAACAAACCTAAGTCGGTTGCTGCTTCATTTTCTCCATCGAATAGTGGACAGGCAGCCAAAGCAAAATCGGCAGCCGTTACTTCAGCGGGAAGTGAGCCGGCAGGTGGAGGAACAGAATTGATCGTGACCGCAACGGCGTATACAGCCTATTGCACGGGCTGTTCCGGAACAACAGCCTACGGTATCGATTTACGATCCAATCCAGACCAAAAAGTTATCGCGGTAGATCCAAGTATTATTCCACTGGGAACAAAAGTTTGGGTAGAAGGGTATGGAGAAGCGATTGCCGGGGATACAGGCGGAGCAATCAAAGGCCATAAAATTGATGTATTTATTCCATCTTATGAGAATGCAATGGAGTGGGGCGTCAAAAAAGTGAAAGTTAAAGTGTTGAATTAAATAGTAAGCGGCTGATGAAAAAAATCTCATCAGCCGCATTTTTTATCTAGGCGCATAGCCCTTTCTTTGGCGATCCGCCTGTTTTTTTTCTTTCATGATTTTCCTGACGACCGGGTAAACAACGGGTGCCCATTTGATGGCGGTCTTGATTAGTTTTCCGATTTTCATTTTAACCGCTCCTTTGGTACTATTTATATTACTTTTCCCCATGCAAGCGAAAAGTAAACCGGCGAGAGGTGAAGCATGCCCATACTAAAGGTAAGTGGTATACTGAAAAGTAATTCCAAGTACAAACTACATAGAAATAGAGGGTGTCGTACGGATGGACAAATTGGATAAAAAGTTGCACGACTATTTAGTGGACCAAAGCAATGCCATTTCGGATCAATGGCTGGCGTTAAGAGAAACACAAGTAGGCTCAATTTATTCTGCGAAGGCAGGAGAAGCAGCCGAAACGTTATTGCGGAAACAAAACCGCTTAACCAATTTGACGGTGGCAAGCAAGTTGCTGGATGACTCGGAGCAATTCGAGCAGAAAAAGGAAGAATGGGCGAGGGAAGTTGCGGAAAGCCGCGCTAGCACCAATACCTCCATTTACGAAGTAATGGATGCATTGAGGAAAGTAAAGATTATCTATTGGCGATTTGTTGAGCAATTCATCGATTTACATGTAGAGGAAGTGAAGCCTCAGCACGCACTCAAATGGTGCTCGTTAATCAATGAGGCTTTTGATGAATTAATTACTCGTTTTGCTGAAATCTATTACCGTCTTGTCAATAGCCGATTGTCTGCTCAGGAATTATTGATCGTAGAACTGAGCGCTCCTGTCATCCCGATCACCCCGACAATCGGTGTACTGCCATTGATTGGAGAAATCGATGCGCCGCGTGCGCAAGCCTTATTTGATATTGTTCCTCAACGATGCGCTCAAACAGGAGTGGCCCATCTGTTCATTGATTTGTCTGGCGTCACAACAATTGACACGCTTGTGGCACAGCAGATTCACCAGATCACGCAAGTGTTGAGATTGCTCGGTATCCAATCGACCATTTCAGGAATGCGGCCGGAAATTGTACAGACTGCCATCCAATTAGGCCTCGATTTTTCAGATGTCCAAACGTTCGGGACCTTGCAATTAGGATTAAAAAAAGTATTGCAAAGCCAGTCAGGAAACCTGCTGACAGAAACAGAATCAGAAACATTGGCATTTGAAAAGTGAGCCGTTTCATAAAGTAAAAAAGGACAGGTGAAAATCTTATTCACTTGTTCTTTTTTTGTAGTTCTTTTCATCCAAGGGGTATCCAATACTAAGGAATTATGATATACTAATAAAAAGATAATTCGGATATTTCGAAAAGAAAAAGAGGTTGAGGGGAATGGGAAAAGAGAGAGCCCTGTTTGTTACGGTACTAGCCATCGCTTGTCTATTCGTGCTTGTCGGATATAATAACCAGACGAAAATTAGGATTGCGCCAAAAGAGATGATTAGCGTGGCGCACAGAGGAGCTTCTGCGTATGCGCCTGAAAACACAAGAGCCGCCTTTCAAAAAGGGGTGGATCTGCAGGCCGATTATTTGGAGTGTGATGTTCACCTCTCAAAGGACGATGAATTGATCGTTATGCATGACGACAAAGTCGACCGCACAACGGACGGCAAGGGCTATGTCCGGGATATGACACTGGCTGAGCTGAGAACGCTAAATGCGGGGAAGTTATTCGGGGAAGACTTTGCTGGAGAGCCAATTATGACATTGCAAGAACTGGTCGATGAGTTTTACAGTGAAGTTGGACTGGTTATCGAAATCAAAAACCCGGACACCTATCCGGGAATTGAAGAAAAAGTAGCACAGGTACTTGAGCGGTATGACGATTTAAGCGGAATTATTATTCAATCCTTTGATGTGGACTCAATGAAAAAAATACATAACCTTCTTCCTGACGTAGAAATAGCAATACTGATTCGTCCTACCGATTCATTCATGTCCCAGCAGAGAATTGAGGAATATACTGCTTTTGCCAACTATATTAATTTCAATGTATCCTTTACAAACAAACGGATGGTCGATCTCGTGCATGAGCATGGTGGAAAAGTGCTCGTCTGGTCGAAAAAGGACCGTCGCTTAATTTGGAAGGCCCAAAAATACGGGGTCGACGGAATCATCTCCGATTTCTCTGAAAAACCGGAGGAAATGTATCTTGCTAAGGAATGAAGTGACAGGGAAACCGGTAATAGCTGCACATGAGCTGAAATTACTAATTGACTGGAAATGAAATTATTATCCATTAAGAACATACTAATAACTATAAGGAAAAATAAAGCAGGAGGTGTATTGTAGAATGTTGATATTCCTGATGCCTATTCTATCGCTTATCATTTTTGGTCTGTTGTTTGATTGGAGACATAAAAGAAATAGTCATATTCATCGGGAAAACATAGATGCAAAACCAGAAGTAAGTGTAAATTACACGTTGGAAGACGACCGAAATTCCCCGCAGGGATATTTGTGAACGGCTAAGGATTATTCTTTAGCATGAACAACAAACGGAGCGATTATAGATGAAGAAATGGAGCAAGTGAAAGGACGCACAGTCGAAAAACTGTGCGTTCAGAGCGTAGACAAAAGCATATTAATTTGTTGTGGCGTATAAAAATAATATACCACCGCTACTTACATTTAGATTCCTAGTAAAGTTGATTTACGCTTCTGGCGTCGCTTTCCGGG